>JAUNTP010000090.1 GCA_030538585.1 Mobilicoccus sp. | reverse complement strand
GTCGTCATCGACGAGGAGCAGCGCTTCGGTGTCGAGCACAAGGAGCAGCTCAAGGCGCTGCGCACCAACGTCGACGTGCTCGCCATGTCGGCCACGCCCATCCCGCGCACCCTCGAAATGGCGGTCACCGGTATCCGCGAGATGAGTACGCTCGCCACCCCGCCGGAGGAGCGCCACCCCGTGCTCACCTTCGTCGGCGCCTACGACGAGAAGCAGATCGCCGCCGCGATCCGCCGCGAACTCCTGCGTGAAGGTCAGTTGTTCTTCGTGCACAACAAGGTGCGCTCCATCGAGAAGACCGCCGCCCGCATCCGCGAGCTCGTGCCTGAGGCGCGGGTGGCGACGGCGCACGGTCAGATGGGCGAGCACCGCCTCGAACAGGTCGTCGTCGACTTCTGGGAGAAGAAGTTCGACGTGCTCGTGTGCACGACGATCATCGAGACCGGCCTCGACATCAGCAACGCCAACACCCTCATCCTCGACCGCGCCGACACCTTCGGCCTCTCCCAGCTGCACCAGCTGCGCGGACGCGTCGGCCGAGGGCGCGAGCGGGCCTACGCCTACTTCCTCTATCCGCCCGACAAGCCCCTCACCGACACCGCCCACGACCGCCTCGCCACCATCGCGAGCCACACCGACCTCGGCGCCGGCATGCAGGTGGCGATGAAGGACCTCGAGATCCGGGGGGCCGGCAACCTGCTCGGCGGCGAGCAGTCCGGCCACATCGAAGGCGTCGGGTTCGACCTGTACGTGCGCCTCGTCGGCGAGGCCGTCGCCGACTTCCGCGACGGCGGCGGCACGGAACGACCCACCGAGATCAAGATCGAGCTGCCCGTCGACGCCCACCTCCCGCACGACTACGTGCCCGGGGAGCGGCTGCGGCTGGAGGCGTACAAGAAACTCGCCGCCGTCGAGGACGCCGACGCCCTGGCTGCGATCGAGGCCGAGCTGCGTGACCGCTACGGCGATTTCCCCGAGCCGGTGAGCAACCTCATCGAGGTGGCCCGCCTGCGCACCGTCGCCCGCCGCGCCGGAGTCGGCGACATCGGCGTCCAGGGCAACAACGTGCGCTTCGCGCCCCTGGAGCTGCGCGAGAGCCAGATGCTGCGCCTTCAACGGCTGTACAAGGGATCCATCGTCAAGGCCGCGACCCGCACCGTGCTCATCCCGCGACCCAAGACCAGCCCCATCGGCGGGCAACCACTGCGCGACCGCGAGGTGCTCGCCTGGGCGGCACAGGTTCTCGAACAGGTCGTTCTCGGAGACCGCTGAACACGGCTGTCGCGCGAATCGGCAGAATTGTTCGGCAGTCTCCTGGAGGGCACCGGAGTGCCGGTGTCCGCCGGGAACGCCTGAGGGGTGACAATGGGGGTAGCCGAGTTGCCTCCGAGCGAGGCGCGTCACGTCGAAAGGACACGTCCGTGAAGTCCCACCGCAGCCGCCTGGTCGCGGCAGGAGCAGCCCTCGCGCTCACCGTCACACTCGGTGCCTGCGGACAGGCCGACCCGGGCGCGGCCGCGCACGTACGCGGCGAGACCATCCCCGAACGCGACGTGCAGACGGCGGTGACCGAACTCGCCCAGCTCGGGCCGCAGGCCCCCATGCCGGGCGAGGTCGCCAACACGATGGTCATCGGCCGCCTCCTCGAACCCAACCTCGCCGAGGAGGGCATCTTCCTCAGCGACGACGACGGCCGCGCCCTGCTGCAGCAGGAGACGCCCACGCAGCTGTCCCCGGCCACCCTCGACGCGCTGCGCGCCATCGCCGGCATCAACCTCTACAACTCGATCGTGCAAGGCCAGCCCGTGCCGGGCACGGCCGCCGCCGCCGACCCCGACGGGGTCATCGCCGCTGGTGAGCGCACCCAGCAGCAGCTCATGGAGGGCGAGGAGACCGGCAACATCGTCGTCAATCCTCGCTACCGCCCGCAGAGCGTCGTCGACAACTGGTTCGTCCAGCAGCCCGACGACATGGGGCAGCTGCCTCCCGGCCACCCCTGATCGGATGAGCTCTCTCGACCCGGTCGAGCAGCGTGGCCGAGCGGTCCTCGACCTCGTGGCGGTCATGGACCGACTCCGCTCGCCGGGCGGGTGCCCGTGGGACGCCGAACAGACCCACGCGAGCCTCGCCCCCTACGCCGTCGAAGAGGCCTACGAGCTGAGCGAGGCCATCCTCACCGGCGAGCGCGGCGACCTCGTCGACGAGTTGGGCGACGTGCTGTTCCAAGTGGTGTTCCACGCCCGCGTCGGCGAGGAGGGCGAGGAGCCCTTCGACATCGACGACGTCGCACGCGGCATCATCGCCAAACTGCAACGGCGCCACCCGCACGTGTTCGACGGGCTCGCCGTGAGCGGCACCGGCGAGATCGAAGACAACTGGGACGCCATCAAGGCGGCCGAGAAGCCTGACCGCACTGGGCCTCTCGACGGTATCCCCGCCGGGATGCCTCCGCTTGAGCGCGCCACGAAGGTGACCTCCCGGCTGCGCCGCGCCGGTGTCGACCTCCCCGCAGCAGGCGCCTCCGGCGACGGCATCGGGGATCGGATGCTCGACCTCGTCCGCGAGGCGAGCGACGCCGGTCTCGACCCAGCGAGCGAGCTGCGCGCCGCCCTGACCCGCTGGGAGGGCAGCCTCTCGGTCTCACCACCCCGGGGGTTCACGGCCTGACGCCCCGTCGGGCGGCCACTTGCGAGAGAACGGGCGGGTGATACGTGCCTGGTCAGTCCCGGAGGCGGTCGATGAGCGCATTCGTGACTGGCACGCCACCGGCAGCGAGCAACGGCAGGCCGTTCCGGTACCTGGTGGGAGTCGCCGGTCGTGTGAGTGCAGCCCTCGCCAGATCGGACAGGACCTGGCCCGCCGTCCGACCTTCGGCGGTCGCGCGTGTCCTGATCGCCTGGAGTACGTCGTCATCCACGTTCAGTGTGATGCGCATCCTCAGATGCTAGGGCACGTGCCCGAGGCGGGCCCCAACTCGCCATTGAGCCTCCGAGGGTCGGGCCGAGTGTCGACAACAGCGGTGGGCGTGGGTGGAGTCTGTCCGTATCGTCTGTCTTGAACGGGTGACCAGAACGGTCGTCCCGCGCACTGCCGGGGGAAGGCAGGGGGCGGGGGAGCTCAGGGGGAGTGCCCGTCAGGGGAAGTAACGAATATGGGGGTATGACGCGATGTCGCGCATGCATGGGCGAAATGTCGTGAATCCGACCATCTCGGTGGTGGTTCCGGCGCTGAACGAGGCACGCAATCTCGAAATGATCCTGCCGCAGCTCGACCTGACCTACGAGGTCGTGGTCGTCGACGGCAACTCCACCGACGACACAGCGGACGTCGTCGCCAGGCTGCGGCCGGACGCCACGTTCATCACGCAGACCCGCACGGGCAAGGGCAACGCCCTCGTGTGCGGCTTCGAAGCGGCGACGGGCGACATCATCGTCATGCTCGACGCCGACTGCTCGGCCGACCCGGACGAGATCCCGCGGTTCGTCGAAGCGCTGCGTGACGGTGCCGACTTCGCCAAGGGCAGCCGGTTCGTCGACGGGGGTGGCAGCGCCGACATCACCGCGTTCCGCTCGGCGGGCAACTGGGGCCTCAACCGCCTCACCAACCTCGTCATCGGCGCTCGCTACAGCGACCTCTGCTACGGCTACAACGCGTTCTGGCGCGACATCCTGCCCGCGCTGAGCCTGCCGAGCCCGGCCCTCGTCGCCGGGGCCGACGGCAAGCTCTGGGGTGACGGGTTCGAGATCGAAACCCTGCTCACCTACCGTGTCGCCGCGGCGGATCTCGTCGTCACCGAGGTGCCGAGCTACGAGTACCTGCGCCACCACGGTGCGAGCAACCTCAACGCCATCGGTGACGGTCTGCGCGTGCTGCGCACCATCCTCACCGAGCGTTCGGCCGTCGCGGAGTCCCGCCGCTCGCGGGAGCTCATCGCCGTGCCGGCGACGACGCCCGCCCCGAGCGCGTCCGCGCAGGTGGGCGCCGATCACCGTCCGTCCCGCCCCGCCCACGACAACGTGGCCGGCCGCCGTGTCCGCGGCGTCGTCGAGCGCGACCACACGCCCTCGCAGGCCCGTCGATGAGCGCGACCGCCATGGTGAGCACGCAGCAGGCCGACGCGCCGAAGGCTGCCGCCGACCGCACCTTCGAGATCGCCCTGCTCGCCTGCGGGCTCGGCGTGTTCCTCTTCGGGTCGGCCGTCGGTATGGCGCGCGCCGGGATCCCCGGGTCGGTCCCGCTCTACTGGGCCGCCCAGACGCTGCCGTTCCTCGCCTTGGCGGTCGCCCTGGTGCGCGGGAGGCACTCCCGGGGACGCACCCTCACCCTCGTCGCCCTCGTGGGCGCGGTGCCCGCGGTGTTCTTCCACCTGCTCGACGTGTTCCTGCCGGTCGGGTTCGACGAGCACCTGCACATGCGCACGTTGCGCGACCTGCTCGCCGGGCACGGTCTCATGCACCCGAACCCGATGCTCGAGGTGTCACCGTTCTACCCCGGCCTGGAAACGGCGACCGCGCTCGTCGCCGGTCTCGGGGTGCCGACGCTAGCCGCCGTTCTCATCGTCGTCGTGCTCAGCCGGGTCGTGCTCGTGTGGTCGATGTTCGCCCTGGCCCGCACCGTCGTGGCCTCGGACCGGGCCGCCGCGATCGGCGTCCTCGTCCTCGCGTGCAGCCCGCAGTTCTTCGCGTTCACCTCGCAGTACTCCTACCAGACCATCGCGCTGCCCCTCGGCCTCGCAGCCCTCGCCTGGGCGCTGCACGCCTCCGGGAGTGTCAGCCCTGGTGAGGCGCGGGTCGGTGTCGTCATCGCGGGCCTGTGCCTCGCGGCGATGACGATCTCGCACCACCTCACCTCGTGGGTCATCGTGGGCGTTCTCGTCGTCCTCGCCGCCCTGGCACCGGCCGGACGTCGTCGCACTCTCGCCGTCGTCGCCGGGATCGGCGTCGCGTGCGTCGGCGTGTGGACCGCGCTGCTCGCCGAGCGCCTCACCGGTTACCTCGGCCCGATCTTCGACGCCGCCGCCACCCAGCTCGTCGCTGCCGTCGCGAGCGGGGACCGGCGCGAGGTCTTCGCCGACGCCGGCGGGTACACGACGCCCCTCTGGGAGCAGGGCGTCATGGTGGCGTACGCGCTGCTCTGGGCCTTCGCCGGCATCTACGTCGCCGTGCGCCTCTGGCGTCGCAGCCGGGAGCGCAGGAGCTGGCGCCTGTCGCTGTTCGCCCTCGTCGTCCTTGTCTCACCCGCACCCCTGGTGGGTCGGGTCGCGCCCTCGACGCTCGAGGTCATGGACCGTGCCTCGACCTTCCTCGTCATCGCGCTCGCCGTCGGCGTGGCGCTGCTGCTCGATCGCGAGCCCTCGGTCGCTCAGACCCGCCGCGAACGCCTGCACGCCGACCGCGGCTGGGTCGGCATCGCCCTCGTCGCCGCACTCCTGATCGGACACCTGGGCGGGATCATGGTCGGCTGGGGACCGGCCTGGAACCGTCTGCCGGGGGAGTACGTCGTCGGTGGCGACTACCGCACCGCCGACGTCCACACTCGTGCCGGCGTGCGCTGGGCGGGCGAGCACCTGCCGGCCGACAGCCGCATCGTCGCCGACCGCTACCCCGCCGTCATGCTCGCCGGGGAGGCCGGGCTGAACCCCGTCGTCGAACCGCAGCGCGCGCACGGCCGCGTGTACGTCCCGGCCAACCTGTACTTCGCGCCCGAGTTCGGCTCCCACCAGTGGGATCTCGTGCACGACCTCGATGTCTCCTACGTGTGGGTCGACACCCGCCTCGCCGACGGGCCGCCCCACCTCGGGGTCTACGTCGCCCCCGGTGAGGAGCACAGCGGACCCGGCGACGGAGTCCTCTCGACCGAGCAGATGGGCAAGTTCTCCGGTGTCGAGGGGTTGCGGTCGGTGTTCACCTCCGGACCGGTGACGATCTACGCCACCGGCGTCGCGCCCGCGTCGGTCGACGCGCCGTCGCCGCCGGTGATGCCGTGGCCGGCTTCGTTGCTCGTCGGTGCCCTCGTCGCGCTCGCCGCGCTGCGCCTGCGCGCGCGTCAGCCGGAGGTCTGGCTCGCCGGGTCGGTGCTGCTCGGTCTGCTCGCGCTCGCCGTCGGCGCCCTGCCAGGACCCGCTGCCCTCCTCGGGACGCTCGTCGCGGTGCTCGTATGGATCGCCGTCGGCGCTCGCCGCGACGACGGCCGTACCCTTCCGGTGACGAGGACGGTCACGACGACCGCAGCCGTCACGACGGTCGTCGCCGTGGTGGCGCTGGTCCTGGCCGTCGCCGGGGGCGGGTTGGCCGCCGGGTCGGCGGAGAGGGCGGGAGTGGTGACGTTGAGCGACGTGGCGCGGGCCGGGTGATGGCCCGACTGTCGACCCTCGCCGGCCGCGCACTCGGCGACCGCCGCTTCGCCGGCATCATCTCGGCGATCGTCGGCAGCAACCTCGTGACCAGCGCGCTCGGCATGGTCTTCTGGATGCTCGCCACCCGCGGCCTCGTGCCGGAGGAGATCGGTGTTCTCGGGGCCGCGACCGCGGCGATGAGCCTGTTCGGCACCCTCGGCGCCATGGGCCTCGGGCCGCTGCTCATCGCCGAGCTGCCCGGTCTGCGCGAGGACGGACGCCACGAGCTTTTCGCCCTGTGCGTGCTCGTCGCGTTCGGGGTGGGGGCGGTGAGCGCCGGGGTGTTCGCCGCCGTCGCCGCTCCGCTGCACCCGACGTGGGCCCCGCTCGGCCCGCCCGATGCCGCGTGGTGGTGGTTCGTGCTCGGCTCGGGCCTCACCGCCACCGGTCTCGTGCTCGACCAGGCCATGCTCGTCGTCGGCAACCCGCAACTGCAGGTCGTGCGCAACCTCATCGCGAGCGCGTGGAAGGTGGCGGTGCTCGCCGTTGCCGTGCCGCTCGCGGCGCTCGACCTCGACCTGGCGCTGCTGGCCTGGTCGACGGGGATGTTCGTCGCCACGGCGATGGCCATCGTGGCCGCGCGCCGGCGCATGCCGTCCCGCGTCGGGGGGCTGCGCCGCCACGGCCGGGAGGTCTGGCGCACCTACCTCGGTCGCGCCCTCGAACACTCGGGCGTCAACTACGCGATCTCCCTGAGCCCGATGCTCATGCCGCCGCTCATGGCCGTGCTCGTGCCGCCCTTCGAGAACGGCATCTTCACCACCGTGCGGCTCGCCACCCTGTTCGCGTTCCTGCTGCCCTACGCGGTGTCGGTGTCGGTCTTCGCGCGCGCCTCGGGCAACGAGGACGTCGACGGCGCCTACCTGCGGCGCGTGCTGTGGCTCTCCCTCGGCCTGAGCACGCTCACCGTGGTCGCGATGGTGGCCCTGGCCCACCCGATCCTGCTGCTCTTCGGCCGCGAGTACGCCGACGCGGGCGTCGACTACCTCCGGCTCATGGTGCTCGCCGGACCGCTGCTGGTCTTCAAGGACAACTTCATCGCCCGCCGCCGCATCGAGCGGCGCGTGCGCTCACTGCTGCCCTTCGTCGCGATCTCCGCGGTGCTCGAGGTGGGCCTGACCATCGCGGGCGCTCTGATGTTCGGGCTCATGGGCGGCCTGGCGGGGTGGCTGCTGGCGCTGCTGCTCCAGGCGATCTGGTGCGCCCCCCGCCTCATCACCGATCCGGCTCCGCGCCGCGCTCCGAACACGGCTGCGGCGGACGAAGGGTAGAACGTGCGTCTCCTCATGGCCTGCCAGTTCTTTCCGCCCGACATCGGCGGGGAGGAGCGGCACGTGCACGCCCTGGCCGAACACCTCGCCGCCCTCGGGCACGACGTGGCGGTGGCGACCCAGCAAGTGCCGGACGCCCCGCCGCGGGAGATCACCCCCTCTGGGGTGCGCATCCACCGCATCGCCACCGCGGCGATGGCGTTGCCGGTGTACTCCACGAGCCGCGCCCACCACGCCCCGCTGCCCGACCCGCGCGCCGTCGTCGAACTCGCCCGCGTCGTGCGCGAGGAGCGCCCGCAGGTGGTGCACGCGCACAACTGGATCGTCAACAGCCTGCTGCCCCTGCGCAGCGGCGCGGCGGGCGGTGTCGGCCCGATCCCGCGCCACGGTCTCGTGCTCACGCTGCACGACTACAGCAACGTGTGCGCGACCAAGCGGTTCATGTACGACGGGGCGCTGTGCTCCGGCCCGGCGCCGCGCCGCTGCCTGGAGTGCTCGATCGATCACTACGGCCCGCTCGTCGGACCGCTCACCGCGGGCGCGACAGCGGCGATGCGGCCGTGGAAGAAGCTCGCCGTCGACAAGATCCACTGCGTGTCGCGGGCCGTGGCGCAGCACAACGGGCTCGCTGACGACCCGCGCTGCTCGGTCGTGCCCAACTTCGTGCCCGATGCCCGGCTCGACCCGCCACCGGTCACCGACGGCCTCTCGACCGAGCTCCCCGAGGACTACCTGTTCTTCGCCGGCGACCTCTCGCGGGAGAAGGGCGTCGACGTGCTGCTGCGTGCGTATGCCGCTCTGCCGCAGCCGCGCCCGGCGCTGGTGCTCGTCGGACGCCGCACCCCCGACACCCCTCGTGAGCTGCCCGAGGGCGCCATCGTCTTCGAGAGCTGGCCGCACCCCGACGTCATGCGCGGGTTCGCAGGCTGCCGCTTCGCCGTGCTGCCCTCGGTGTGGCCCGACCCGTGCCCGACCACGGTGCTCGAGGCGATGGCCACCGGACGACCCGTCATCACCACCAGCACCGGCGGCATGATCGACATGGTGAGGCACGGGGTCAGCGGCTTGCTCGTGCCGCCCGGCGACGACGTCGACCTCACCGCGGCGATGCAGCGACTGCTCGGCTCACCCTCCGAGCGCGAGTACTTCGGTGCCGCCGGCGCCGCCCGCGTGCGCGACCACTTCACCGCCTCCGCGGTCGTCGAGCGTCTCCTCGACGGGTATCGAGAGGTGGCACCCGCGTCCGGCGCCCCCACGATGAGAGGATCCCGATGATGCGTGTCCTGCAGGTCAGCGCCCGCTACCTGCCCGACCTCGGCGGGATCGAGACGCACGTCGCCGAGGTGTCGCGCCGCCTCGCCGAGCGCGACGACGTCGAGGTGACCGTCGCCACCACCGATGTGACGCAGACCTACCCGCGCCGCGACCGCATCGAGGGCGTCGATGTCATGCGCGTGCCCGCCTACCCGCGCGGCCGCGACTACTACTACGCGCCCGGCCTCGCCGGCATCATCGCCCGCGGCGACTGGGACGTCGTCCACGTGCAAGGCGTGCACACCCTCGTGCCCGTCGTCGCGATGGCCGCGGCGCGCCGCGCCCGCGTGCCCTACGTGACGAGCTTTCACACCGGCGGCCACTCCCTGTCCCACCGCAACGCGATGCGCAGCACCCAGTGGCGCGTCCTCGGCCCGCTGCTGCGCCGCGCCGCCGCCCTCATCGGGGTCAGCCGCTTCGAGGCCGACCTCGTCGGGGGCGCCGCTCGCGTGGCCGTCGGCGGTGTCGAGGTCGTCCGCAACGGCGGGGGTCTGCCGATGCCCGACCCGGTGCACGCGATCGTCCCGGGGCGCATCGTCTCCTCGGGCCGGCTCGTACCGTACAAGGGGCACCAGCGTGTCATCGCCGCGCTGCCCGAGGTGATGAAGCAGGTTCCGGAAGCGCACGTGCGCATCCTCGGCGGCGGCGACGTGACGAGCAACGAGGCCGACCTGCGCGCCCTCGCCGAGCGGCTCGGTGTCGCCGACCGGGTCGCCATCGACTTTCTGCCGCCCGGCGAGCGCCTCACGATGGCGTGCGCGCTGCGCGAGGCGGCGGTCGTCGCCGCGTTCTCCGAGTACGAGGCCCACCCGGTCGCCGTCATGGAGGCCCTCAGCGTCGGAGCGCGCGTCGTCGGCACCGACATTGCCGGCATCGGTGAGCTCGTCGACGAGGGCTGGGTCGCCCCGGTCGCCCCCGACGCGAGCCCGCAGACCGCGGCCGAGGCAATCGTGCGGGCCATGGACGGCGAGCGGCTCGTCGACCCCGACGAGCTGCCGACCTGGGAGGGCTGCACGGCGGCTCTCGTCGAGATCTACCGGCGGGTGACGCGGCGCTGACTCGACGGGGCAACGCAGACACTCAGACGTCTGACCGGCGTGCCGATCGGCGGAGTATCCACTTCGCCTGGGAGGTCCCGTGTCGTTGCGTCACCTGCTCGCCGCGCTCGCCGCGATCTCGCTGGTCATGACGACGTCAGGGGCCGCCACCGCACGCGGGGGTGACATCGACGTGCCGAACAGCGGCCGCGGGCAGTACCTGTGGCACCCGGGGGAGTACCCGAGCGGGGTCGGGACGAGCGCCGTCGACTCCTACGTGCGGTACACCTGGCGCCACGTGGAGCCGCAGCCTGGACGGTACGACTTCTCCTCGATCGACGCCGAGCTCGCCGCCGCGGACCGAAGGGGCGGCACGTTCTCCTTCCGGGTCATGCCGGTGTGCGCGTGGTGCGGGGCGGACGCCGCGCTGCCGCCCGACCTGGACGCACACCCGGGCACGTGGACGGCGAGCCTCACCGACGGCGGAACGGTCCGTGTGCCGGACTGGAACTCCGAGGAGTACCTCACCCGCTGGGAGGCTCTCATGGCCGCCCTCGGTGAGCGCTACGAGGGCGACCCGCGCCTCGGGCACGTCGACACCGGCGGCTACGGCAACTGGGGCGAGGGCCACAACTGGCCGTACATGACCCAGTACCGGGGCGCCGGGCGCGAGCCCGCGACCGTGGCGACGGTTACGCGCATCTCGCGCGCGGTCGTCACGGCCTTTCCGAGCACCTTCATCGCCCACAACCCTGTCGAGGTCGACGACCTCGACGGGCGACGCGACCCGGCCGCGACCTGGGCGGCGCTCAAGACCACGCTGGCCTCCTCCCGCACGGTCGGGCTGCGCAACGACTGCCTCGGCGGTGGCTCGGTGCAGCGCTCCGCGCTCGACCTGCTCGCCGACGCCCAAGCGCGGGCCGAAGCCGACGGCACGCCCCTGCTGGACCGGCCACTCGACCGGTGGCGCGTCGCGCCCGTCATCACCGAGTGGTGCGACAACATCGCCCCCGGCAGCACCGACGGCTCCTTCGCCCAGGGCGCCGAGCAGGTGCGCGCCCTGCACGTCTCACAGGTGAGCAACGCCAATTTCGTCGGCCGCCTGGACCAGTACTCCGCCGCCGAGCAACGCGCCTTTCACGACGCCACCGCGGCGTCGGGATTCCGGCTGGGGGCACGGGCGACGGTGCGCGCCCAGGGCCGCGCCGTCACGGCCATGACGACCTGGCGCAACGACGGCGTGGCGCCCCTCTACCGCGACGTCGACCTCACCTACACCCTCCGCGACACGACCGGGCGAGTACGGGGCAGCGCGACCGGCACGGTCGACCTGCGCACGTTGCTCGGTGACGGCGCGAGCACGACCGAGACCGTGCGCTTCGCCGGCGTACCCCGCGGCCGGTACACAGTGCACGTCAGCGTCAACGAACGCGCCGGTGAGAGGCCGGTGCAGCTCGCCTCGGGGTCCCGAGGGCGAGACGGGTCCTACACGCTGGGCGCGATCACGCTGCGCTGAGCCGCCGCGAGCTCGGCCTGGACGAGGGCGTGGGCGGTCCGCCGCGACTCGGTCGCCAGCAGGCTGTGGTCGAGGCTCGGCACCACGGACACCTGCGTACCCCGCCGGTGGCGCACGGCGCGCTGCCCGTCCTTGGCGCGAAAGACGCTGTGCTCCCAGGTGCCGAGGACGAGGTGGACGTCGGTCGGGGCAGGGGTGCGGCCCAGCAGCAGGCCGACGTGGTCGCTGCCGTCCTCGCCCCGGTACCAGGCGCGCAGCCGCGGAAACCGGTGGGCGAGGGCGCACAGCACGCGGCGGCGCACGTCGTGCAGGCGAGGAACCACGTCGTCCTCCACCGACGGCGGAGTGATCTCGTAGCGGAACGCCTGCTCGTAGAAGTCCTCGTCGTAGCGGGCGACGTCGTCGTCCCAGTGCACGGAGTTGAGGGCCACGACGCGGTCGAACGGCACCGTTCCGCCGTCGTCCCCGGCGCGCAGCATCGACCACGCGCCCGCGCACAGCCCGACCCCCACGACGGTCCTCGCGCCGAGAGTCCGCACCAACCGGGCGGCCTCGGCGACGTCCCCGGGCGCGGTCTCGACGTAGGGTCGCGGCTCGCCCAGCTCGGTGACGTCGAGAGCGTCGCCCAGGCCGCGGCGGTCGCTGCGGATGGCGACCCCACCGTCGGCGGCGACGGCGCGCGCGAGGTCCGTCCACAGATCGCCCGGGCCCGAGCGCAGCTCGGCACCCATCGGAGTGAACACCAGGGCCGGGCCGGTGGTGCCGGACGCGGACCGGGTGAACACCGCCGGGAGCCGCGCCGGGCCCAACTCGGTCCAGCGCTCGACGACGACCCCGCCCTCGGTGGGCATGAGCACCTCCTCCGGCCAGGCGTGCGCGGCCATCGGGCCGCGGTCGCCGTGGGGGAGGGCGTCGACGATCTCGGCGATGCTCCCCGCCGGGATGCGGGCGCCGTGCGGGGAGGTGTTGAACAACTGGTCGGCGACCAGCCGGTCGGTTTCGCGACGGACCAGACGGCTGGGGTCGGCGTCGTCTGAGGCGGTCAGCGTCGCGATGGACGCGGCGTCCTCGTCGCTCAGGTGCAGCCCGGGAAGCTCGGTCCCGTCGGGCACGACCGGGGTGGCCAGCGCGACCGTCCGAAGCCGTCGCTGGCGTCGCAGCCAGATGCGGCCGTCGATCGGCTCCCAGAGCACTCGCACGCCGCTGGTCGGGACGGCGTCAGCCAGACACGCGCCGAGGCGTAGCCCGACGGTGTGCACCGGACGTCCCGGCACGAGCTGCTGGGCGAGGGCGACGACGTGCTCGACGTCGGCCGTCCAGGCCTCGATGAGGTCCACACCTCGTGCGGGCGCGGAGTCGCCCTGACCGGTGAGGTCGGGGGAGAGGACGACGAAACCCGCACGGGCCGCCACTACCGCGAGGGCCCGCAACGCCCGAAAGGTCACGACGCGCTCGCGGCCCGGCGGCGGGACGACGACGAGAGCCCCCGACGCCTCCCCATCACGGGGCCGATCCACGCGCAACGCCAGCGGTCGCGTGCGCGGACGCGCCCACGTCATGAGGCGCGTCGTCGTGCCCTGGTCGGTCCGATCAGCCGTGATCATGCGATTCCCCCTCGCCGCGAGCTCCCCCGAACCCGCGGTCTTTCGTCCCCCCACCGCCTCCCCAGGCGGTGATGCCCCAGTGTCGGCCCGGTGCAGGTCGGGCGTCCAGGTCGATCGTATACGTCGGGTTCGTCCGCATCGCTGCCGATGAGGGGGAAGTACCGGATGCGGTGGCGCACGAGTGTGAAGGGCGGAGCGGGATGACGACACGCGTGAGTGTGGTCGTGCCGTGTCACGACGAAGCCCGCGTCGAGCGGACCCTGCGGGCCGTGCAGAGTCTGCGCGAGCAGAGCCTGCCGCCGAGCCGCATCGTGCTCGCCGTCGACGGGTCGCCTGCCCTCGCCGATCGTCTGCGGCGCACCCTCGAATTCGCCGCGAGCTCCTGCACCGTCGTCGAGAACCACGGGGAGCGGGGCGCCGGGCCCACCCGCAACGCGGGCGCCGCCGCGGCCGACACGGAGTTCGTCGCGTTTCTCGACGACGACGAGATCGCCGACCCGCGCTGGCTCGAACTCCTGCTCGCGCCGCTGCTCACCGCGACCTCGGCGGAGGTGGCCGGCACCGGCGGGCGCTACCTGCCCGCGTGGGTCGGCGGGCGCCCCGCCTGGTTCCCGGCCGCGTTCGGCTGGGTCGTCGGGGCCCAC
>JAUNTP010000321.1 GCA_030538585.1 Mobilicoccus sp. | reverse complement strand
GCCGGTTGGCGGGCACGCGCAAAGTCGGTCACGCGGGCACCCTCGACCCCATGGCGACGGGCGTGCTCGTCGTCGGGGTCAACAAAGCCACCCGGCTGCTCACGTACATCGTGGGCGCCGACAAGACATACACCGCGACGATCCGGCTCGGGGTCGCGACGATGACCGATGACGCCGAGGGCGTCGCGACGTCCGTGGCTCCGGCCGGCGCCGTCGAGGCCCTCACCGATGCGCAGGTGGCGGCCGCGGTCGCGGGGTTGACCGGAGATATCTCGCAGGTGCCGAGCACGGTGAGCGCCATCAAGATCGACGGCAAGCGCGCCTACGCCCGCGCTCGTGCCGGTGAGGACGTCGCCCTGCAGGGGCGTCCGGTGCGGGTGGAGCGCTTCGAGGTGCTCGCCGCGCGCCGCACCGAGGGCGTGCCGCCGCAGGAGGAGGCCGACGACCCCTCCGCCATCCACCGCCGCGACCGGGGCGAGGAACGTCCCGAGGGGCCGGTCTCGACCATCCCGGCCGACCCGGTGCCGGTCCTCGATCTCGACGTCGAGGTGAGCGTCTCGTCGGGGACGTACGTGCGGGCGCTCGCCCGTGATCTCGGCGCCGCGCTCGGTGTCGGCGGGCACCTCACGGCCCTGCGTCGCACCCGGGTCGGCACCATCGGGCTCGACGTGGCCTTCTCGATGGAGGACCTCGAATCCGCCCGTGCCGCAGGCGCGCCGCGCGACAGCGCCGACCCTCGGCCCGGCACCTCGGGGCTGCCCATGGTGTCGCTCGGGGGCGCCGCCCGCGGCGCGATGCCCTCACGCCTCCTCGACGCCGAGGAGGCCCATCGCGTCGGTCACGGCGTGCGCATCCCGTCGGCGCAGCCGGGCCGGGTGGGTCCGGTCGCGGCGTTCGACCCCGATGGTCGCCTGGTCGCGATCCTCGACGAGTCGGGAGAGCGCGTCATGCCCGAGGTCGTCTTCGTCCCCTGAGCGAGCGCCATGCGCGGGGCCGTCGCTCGCCGGATGGCGACCAAGGGCATTGGGGTGCTCATCCCTATCGGAGTCCTCTGATCAGGACGTCCGTATCACTGGCCGCGCCGGATGCCTTGCCAACCCCGGCGCGATGCCGATGGGGAAGGTGAGGGCGCCACGGACGGCGCGAGGAGAGCCGAACCAGGGAGGGGTCGGGCATGCGCATGATCGACGGGCTGGCCGGGATCGCACACCGCTGGTGGTCGGCCGGTGCCGACATGGTGGGTCAGGCCATGGAACGGCTCAGCACCGGTCTGCGCATCAACCGGGCCGCCGACGACGCCGCCGGTCTCGCTATCTCTCAAGGCCTCACC
The DNA here is from genome assembly GCA_030538585.1 of Mobilicoccus sp. GTDB lineage: Bacteria > Actinomycetota > Actinomycetes > Actinomycetales > Dermatophilaceae > Mobilicoccus. The sequence continues at coordinate 449 of JAUNTP010000321.1, read as the reverse complement.
GCTCGCATCAACGGCTTCGACCAGGGCGTCCGCAACGCCCAGGACGGCGTCAGCCTGCTGCAGACCGCCGAAGGTGGCCTCTCGACCATGCACGAGGTGCTACAGCGCATGCGCACCCTCGCCGTGCAGGCCTCGAACGGGATCTACGGCACGGTCGAGCGCAACGCCATGCAGTCCGAGATGAACGAGCTCATCAGCGAACTCGACCGCACCGCGTCCCGGACGCAGTTCAACGGGTTCGCCGTCCTCGACGGGACGTTCGAGGCACGCTCGGTTCAACTCGGGCCCGAAGCGCGCGACGCGGTCACGGTCACCATCGACGCCTTCGACACCACCGGCCTCGGTTTGCGCGGGAACGGAACACCGGGGCCCGTCGCGCCGCCCGTTCCCTCCCCGGCACCCGCCGACACCCCTCCCCCCGACCCCGCGCCGGTCGACCCCCCACCGGT
>JAUNTP010000089.1 GCA_030538585.1 Mobilicoccus sp. | reverse complement strand
ACGCCCGCGGCAGCAACCGCCCGCGGAGCCACGCCCGGTGGCCTGCGGACCGCTGCACGGCTGGCCCACGACGTCCTCGGCCGCACCGTCGCCGTCGCCATGATGCTGCGTGATCTCCGGCGGCTGCACCCGCGCCCGGACGTCGTCCACGCCCACAACGTGTTTCCGGCAGGCCTCGCCGCCCGGCGCTTCGCGCACCGCGGCGTCCCGTTCGTCGTCACCGAACACTCCAGCGCCTACCTGCGCGGGCAGTTCGCCCCCGTCGAACTCGCCGCTGCCGAGCGCGTCCTCAGCGCAGCCTCCGAGGTCGTCGCCGTCAGCCCCCGCCAGGCCGAGGCGCTGCCCGTCGACGGGGTACACGTCGTCCCCAACGTCCTGCCCGCCGTGTTCGACCTGCGCGAGGAGGACGCCGCGCGCGTCGGCGACATCGTCAGCATCGGGTTCCTCATGCCGCACAAGGGCATGGACACCCTCGTCGAGGCTTACGCCCAACTCCCCGCCGACCTGCGGGCGCGCCACCGGCTCGTCCTCGTCGGCGGCGGGCCCGAGGCGTCCCGACTCACGGCGCTGGCTACGTCCTTGGACCTGGGCGACCGGGTGATCCTCACCGGCCACGTGTCCCGGCTCCGTGTCGCCGACATCATCAGTAGCGCAGCGGTGCTCGTCTCCGCGAGCCCCGTCGAGACCTTCGGCATGACCCTCATCGAGGGCCTCGCCGCCGGCGTCCCCTTCGTGGCCGTCCGCAGTGGCGGCCCCCAGAGCATCTGGTTCTCCGGCGCCGGGCATCTCGTCGAGACGTCGACGCCGGCAGACCTCGCCGCCGGGATCGAGACCGTTCTCACCGACGACGACGGTGACGACACCACTCGGCGAGCCACGGCCATCGAGCGCTATGGCGCCGCGACGGTCGCGGCCACGCTCAGCGCGATCTACGCGGGAGCAGCGCCCACAGCCGGCGGCCGCACACCACGCTGAGCACCGCGACGCCGACGATCCCGACGACGAGCGTCCAGACAGGTGGCGCGGTGAGGCGCACTGCCACCGAGACCGCGGCGACCAGCACGGCGAGGGCGAGCGGCAGCGACAGATCCCGCACCACCCCGCGGCGGTCGACGCCGGCGAGGGAGAGCACCCATCCGGTGAACGCGACGCAGATGCCCACGCCGGCCACCGAGTAGGCGATGACGCCGACCAGCGCTGACCCGGTGAGCACGCCGAGGTACAGCCCCGCGACCCGCGTTCCGGCCTCGATGAGAGAGATGACGAGGATGCGCCCCAGCTTGTTCTTCACGGTCGCGTAACTCGCCAGCGGCGAGGAGACGAAGTTGGCCGCGAGCCAGGGGGCCATCACCGCGGCGAGGAGCCCGGCCTCGCGCCACCGCTCGCCGAAGACGAGCGCGAACGCCTCCGGACCGAGGAGCCACACCACCGAGAACACGGGGAGCGCGACGAGCACCAGGGCGAGGGTGGCCCGACGGACCTGCCCCGCCGCATCCCCCGACGTGCGGTCGAGCTTGGCCAGGGTCGGGAACAGCACCTGCGAGACCGCCTGCCCCAGCAGCACGGCAGGAGCGGCCAGCAGCCGTGTCGCGAAGCCGAAATGGCCCGCGAACGCCAACCCGAACCACCGCTCCACCAGCGGCGCGACAGCCCCGACGGAGATGACGTTGAGCAGGGCCGGCAGGGTGTTGAGCGCCGGCATCCGCTTCCACCGTCGTGCGGCCGTGCCCATCGAGACGTCACTGCGCAACGAGCCGCTCGTGCCGATCCACGCCGCGTTGAGCACCCTCCCCACGCCCTGTCCGGCGGCGAGACCCGGCGCGAACCCCAGGAGTCCGAAGCCCACCTGCGTACCGACCTGACCGACCGACGCGACCACCCCGGCCGTCCCGACGCGGCCGAACTCCCCGGCGCGACCGGCCTGCATCTTCACCGCGGCGAACACGGCCGTGCCCCACAGGATGAGCGGGACGCTCCACCAGGCTGACGCGATCCCGAACGGGACGTGACCGGCCGCCGACGCCGCGCCCAGCCCGATCACCAGCACTACGGCCACGGTCGTGGAGGCCACCAGACACAGCCGGGTGACGGCCCGTGCCTCGTCCTCGGTGTCGGCGAGGGGGATCGCCATCTCGTAGCGCAGCGTCGCGACGACGGCGATGATGTTCGCCCAGGCCAGCGCGATCGCGAACGCCCCGAACTCCGAGGGTGTGTAGAGGCGCGCGGTGATGATCTGCCCGACGACGAGGACGATTTGGGCGAGCACCGCCCCTGATGTCAGGTAGGCGATGTCGCGGCCCAGGGTCCCGAGCAGGGAACCGTCCCTCAGCCGCCGCATGATCACCCGACCAGCGTAGGTGGCGAGCGCGCGGCAACGAGGGAGGCCAGGCGCCCAGGTCACACCCAGCACCCACGCCTAGGGTGACGCCCTGGAGCACGCATCGGGCGGGGCGGACGAGGACGACCCCCTGTCGGTCATGCGTCCAAGATGAATTGGAGAGGTTGAACGGCCGCCCTAGACTGATCGGGCGGTGCACCGTCGCCGCTGCTAGCACGCTTGAACAAGGGGGAAGCCGTGGCCACATCGGCCGAGAACAATCGTGATCCGTGGGGGCGGTCACTGATGTCGACCTTGCGTCGATGGTGGTGGATCCCCGTGGTCCTCGCCGTCGTCGGAGGGATCGTCGGGGGGCTCGCGGGTATTTCCGCGCCCAAGACCGCCGAGGCCCTGGTGCACGTCCAGGTGTCCGGGCCTGATTCGCAGAACAACGCCGCCGCCATCCAGAGCTCGCTCGTGGAGGCCGGGTCGCGTGAGGTGTACGACGCCGCCGCGCAGCGCACCGGTGTCGATGTCGCGACGCTGCGGCAGAACACCGACGTGGCCGCCGTCACCAACACGTCCTACCTGTCCGTGACGGCCACCGACCGTGACGCCGACCGCGCCGCGGCCCTGGCCAACGGCCTCGCCGACGCCGCCGTGGAGGCGAGCAGCCGCCGTATCACCGACCAGTTGAACGAACTCACCCGGCGGACGAGCGTCCTCATCAGCGAGCAGCCGCTCACCGACCCGCAGGCCGAGGAGCAGCGCGTCTCGCGCCTGGGTGGCCAGCTCGCCGACCAGCAGGGGCAGATGCTCACGCAGTCCCGCCGCCTCACCCTCATGCAGGGTGCGGAGGCCGCGACCGCCACGGGCACCTCGACGCCGCTGCTCGGCGCCATGGGTGTCCTCGGTGGTGGGCTCGCCGGCGTGGCGCTCGCGCTGCTCTTCGGTGGCCGCCGCGGCCGCATGACGTCCATCAACGAGATGCGCCGCGTCTACCCGGAGATCGAGTTCGTGCCCGCCCGTGAGCTGCCCACCGTGGTCAGCATGGAGGCCCACGACCTCGACCGCGTCGTCCTCACCGGCGTCAAGGCCCCGGCCGGCGCCGTCCGCGGACTGGTCGAGCCGGTCGCCGCCGGGTTCCACGCCGCCGGACGCGACGTGTCCGTCACCGACGACGTCGCCGCGTTCGGTCAGCTGAACGGCTCACGGCCCGCCTCCGCGACGCTGTTGCAGACGCAGCTCTCCAGCGCCATCGTCAAGCGCACCGCACGCGACCCGCACGCGATGCTGCTCGTGCTCGTGCGCCCCAACCGCACCCGCTTCGAGTGGCTCGACGAGCACGTGACGCAGTTCGGTGACCGCGTGTGCGTCGTCGTCGACGGCTGAGCCCGTGACCTCGCCGACCGCCCCACCCGCGACGGCCGAGCGCACGGGCGCGTCCGCCGCGATGTCGGCGCACATCGCCACCGCGCGGCAGCGTTCGGCCGGGCACGACCCCGTCACGTGGATCTGTTGGCTGTTCGTCCTCAACATCCTCTTCCAGCGGGTGTCGCTGCCGGGCATCTCCATCCCGTTCACGGTGCCCATCACCGTGCTGTGGTGCCTCGCCGCCTGGTACCTCGGTGTCGTCGTCGTCGAGCGCCGCCGCCTCATCCTGTGGCTGGCGGCGGCGGCGGTGTCCTCGGCGGTGGTACTGCCTCAGGTGCTGTTCGTCGACCAGCCGTACATCAGCGTCAACAGCTGGCTGTTCTGGATGACGATGTGGTTCCCGGTCGTGTTCATCATGTGCGACCGCTCCGGGCCCACCTACCGCCGCATGATGCGCGCGGTCACGACGATCGGCGTGTGGCTCGCGACCCTGTCCATCGTGTTCCTCGCGAGCCAACTCGTCCTGCCCTACCGCGACTGGGTCAACCTCATCCTGCCGGGCGCGTTCCACGTGCAGGGCTTCGCGATCAGCTACCCCATCGTGTGGGACAGCCCGTTCTACAAGTCCAACGGCTGGATCATGCTCGAGCCGTCGTTCATGTCGTTCACCCTCGGGGTGTCGTTCATGACGGCGCTGCTCACGCGGGCGCCCATCTGGAAGGTGCTGTACATCTTCGCGGGCATCCTCACCACCGTCGCGGGCTCCGGCTTCGCGATCATCGGGGTCGGCGTCATCGGGATGATGGCGTTCGGGCAGTTCTCGCTGCTGCGCAAGTACGTCATCCCGGGCGTCATCATGACGATCCTCGCGCTACCGACGGTCATCGGGCAGGTGTTCCTCGACCGCATCACCGAGGTCGGCGACGCCAACTCCTCGGCGGCCATGCGCAGCTTCGAGCCCTACCTGTACCTCATCCCGCGGTGGGTCGAGGACCCGTTCAAGGTATGGGTCGGTGGCGGCGCCGGCGCCTCCCGGCAGGCGGTCGCCGGCAGCGGCGTCGACGGACTCATCGCCCCCATGGTGGGCAAGGTCTTCTACGAGTACGGCATGGTCGCGGGCGCGATCCTGCTCGCGCTCGCCGTCGCCCCGTTCCTGCGTCCGCACGAGCGCGCCTTGTCCCTCACGCTGCTCGCACAGTTCTTCATCATCCAGCCGCCCGCCCAGCCCATCATCGTCCCGGCGTTCGCGCTCGTGACGTTGTGGTGCCCGGCGCCGCGGAGCTACCGACCGGCCGGCACGCCCGGCGACGAGGCACCGCCTCGCCGCTCGTGGCTGCGTCGCCGGTGACGCACCCTCTGCCGACGACGTATCAGGAAGGCTCCATGACCCAGGTCAGCGTGCTCATGCCCGTCCTCAACGAGGAGGCGGGGGTCGCCGGGGCCATCGCCTCGGCCCTCGCCCAGTCCGACCACGGCGTCGACGTCGAGGTGCTCGTCATGAACGGCCCGTCGGTCGACGCGACGGCGACGATCGTCGCGGGCCTGGCCGCGGGCGACCCGCGGGTGCGGCTGCTCGACAACCCGGTCGGCACGATCCCCGCGGCCCTCAATATCGGTCTGGCCGCGGCGCGAGGCGAGTTCGTGGCGCGGATCGACGGGCACGCCTCCGTCAGCTCGGACTACATCGCGCGCGGCGTCGAGCACCTGCGGCGCGACGGGGGGCTGGCCGCGGTCGGAGGCATCCGGCACGGGGTGGCGTCGACGTCGTCGGGTCGTGCGGTCGCGCTCGCGCTGTCGAGCCCGTTCGGGGTGGGCAACTCGATCAACCACTTCGGGGCGGAGTTCTGCGAGACCGATCACGCGTCGTTCGGCGTGTACCGCACGCAGGTGGCGCGCGACGTCGGCGGCTGGGACGAGGGGTTGCTCGTCAACGAGGACGTCGACTTCGACCACCGCATCCTCGCCGCGGGCCACCGCATCGCGTTCGACCCGCAGATGCACATCTACTGGCACGTGCGTGAGAGCGTCGCGGACCTGTTCCGTCAGTACCGGCGGTACGGGCGCGGCAAGGCGGCGATGGTGCGCAAGAACGGCCGGGAGGCCGTGCGTGCCCGCCACCTCGCGGCGCCGGTCGCGGTCGCCGGCACGGCAGGGCTGGCGGTGGTGGCCACGCGGTTCCCGAGGTTGGCGGCTGCCGCGTACGCGCCGTACCTGCTCGGGGTGAGCGCGGCGAGCGTTCATGCGTGGCGTGGCCGTGGCGAGGCGGCGAGCGACCCGTCGACCCCCGCGACGAGCAGCACCGACGTCGACCCGACCTCACTGCCGGGCGCGTTCATGGCGATGCACTACGGGTGGGGCTTGGGCTTCCTCGAGGGCTACGTGTTGAAGAAGGCCCCGGCCCAATCGAGCGCCCGCCTCCCCCGCACCTCGTAGTGCAGTCGCGTCCGACGGGTTGAGATGCCACCACGTCATGACTGAGGCGTAGAATGGGGATTCGACCAAGGAGGTGAACGATGGAGCCGCGCTTCGAACTGAGACAGACGCCCGCCGTACCGCCGCGCGTGCGACGACGCTCCGGGACAGCGTTCACCTTGGCTGAGGCCAACGAATGGCTGGTCGGCGAGATCGACGATGACAGGGACGTCTACCCGCAAGATCGATCGACTCCTGCGGTGTCCGCCACTCGACACCGACTGAACTGACTGCGTGCCCCTCCCCCGTGTGACGTGGCGCCTCATCCAAACCCCTTGATCGCGGCATGTCGCGGCGGTGTCTTCCCTGGAGACCACGAAGCTACTCGTCCGCGCTGCCGTCCACGCGGACAACGCACCCTCACAGCGGTTGCTGGCGAGATGGGGGATCGTCCCCACCCTGGGCCCGCACCCGGACCCCTACGTCACCGTCGCAGGTGTCATCACGATCGCGTGCAAGGCGGGGTGGGTCATGGGGCGTTGAGGGTCAAAGTGTCGCCCTGCTCGTGGTATGTCTCACCCGTCTCGGGGCACTCGAAGGTGCCGTTGCCCTTGTCCTCCAACGGGACACCGGCGCGGCCCACCCAGCGGATGCGGCGGGCCGGATTGCCCGCCACCAGCGCGTAGGCGGGCACGTCCTTCGTCACCACGGACCCCGCCGCGACGAGCGCCCACGCACCGATCGTCACCGGGGCGATGCACACCGAGCGGGCCCCGATCGAGGCGCCCTGCTCGCACGTGACACCGACTGCCTCCCAATCGTCACCGCGCTTGAGGCTGCCGTCGGGGCTGATCGAGCGCGGGTAGTGATCGTTCGTGAACACCACGGCCGGCCCCACGAACACGCCGTCGGCGAGCTTGGCGGGTTCGTACACCAGGGCGTAGTTCTGCAGCTTGCAGTTGTCGCCCATCTCGACTCCCGTCCCCACGTAGGCGCCGCGCCCGACGATGCAGTTCTTGCCGAGCACCGCCTTCTCCCGCACCTGGGCGAGATGCCAGACGCTGCTGCCCTCACCGATGACGGCATCGTCGGAGACGTCGGCGCTGGGCTGGATACGAACGGACACGGGCGGCCTCCTGGCGAGAAAGTGCAGTCGGGAGGCAGCCTAATCGTCGCGACCAGCGCGTCCGGTCACCGCGGGGCTGCGTCGGCTCGCTAGCCTGGGAGCTCACCCGCCCCTGGTTCGGAGGTACCGCATGGCTCGGCGACCGCACGTCCTCTACGTCGCCTGGGGGTTTCCGCCCTCCCGCGGAGGTGGGGTGTACCGGGCCCTCGCGACCGTCAACGCCTTCGCCGCGGAGGGCTTCGACGTCACGGTCATCACCGCCGATCGTGAGACGTTCGAGAGGTACACCGGCGTCGATGCCTCGCTGGAGTCCCTCGTTGCCGACGGCGTCGAGGTGGTGCGGGTGCCGTTCGAGTGGCCCGCGATGGACACCGACCTGCGGCACTGGTCGGCGCTGCGCATGTGGGCGCCACGGCTGTGGCGCAAGCGCCGAGCCCGCCTGGACCAGAAGGACTTTCCCGAGACCGGGTACGGCCCGTGGCGCTACCCCATCGAGGAGGCGGCCCTCGCGGTGCACCGCGCCAAGCCCGTCGATCTCACCGTGGCGACCGCCAACCCGAACGTCGACTTCTGCGGTGCGGCGATCCTCAACGCCATCGACGGCGTCCCCTTCGTCATGGACTACCGCGACGCGTGGATGCTCGACGTCTTCGACGGCGGCCTGCTCCATGAGGAGGGTGGCCGTGTCGACCGGATCGAGCGCACCCTGCTCGCCGGGGCGAGCGAGGTGTGGTTCGTCAACAACCCCATCAAGGAGTGGCACGAGCGCCGCCACCCCGACGTCGCGCCACGGATGCACGTCGTTGCCAACGGCTACGACCCCGACTTCGCGCCCCTGCCGCGCACGCAGCCCTCGACCGGCCCGCTGACGTTCGGGTACATCGGCACGGCGTCGGCCAAGGTGCCCATGGCGGAGTTCGCCGAGGGGTGGAGCCTTGCCCGCGCTCGCGGCGGCGACATGACCGACGCCACCGCGCAGCTCTGGGGCTACCTCGGCTTCTACTCGACGCCGTCGGCCGGGCTCCTGCGCCTCGTCGAGGCCAAAGCCGAGGACGGGCTCAGCTACGAGGGCCCGGTCCCGAAGGCGAAGGTGCGCGAAACGTACGACACGTTCGACGTGTGCCTGCTCATCCTCGGCGCGGGCCTGTACGTGACCAGCGGCAAGGTGTTCGAGTACGCCGCGAGCGCGCTGCCGATCGTCTCGGTGCACGACCCGCGCAACGCCGCGAGCGACGTGCTGCGCGACTACCCGCTGTGGTTCCCCGTCGCCGACTTGGAGCCCGAGACCATCGCCGACGCCCTCGTCGCCGCCGCGCATGCCGCCCGAACCGCGGATACGGCCACCCGGGAGGCGTGTGCGGAGTTCGCGCGCCGGTACGCCCGTGACCTGCAGATGGGCCCGCGGGTGCGCGCCCTCAAGACCATGCTGGAGGAGAAGTGAAGGTCGTCCTGCTCGACACCGGCCGCGGCCGCACCGAGGAGTCGGTGGAGCTGTGGCGCTCCCAGTTGGAGCTGACCGACAGCGACGAGTTGGCGCTCATCTCCTGGAACCACCCCAAGCGCGCCCTGCCGGTCGTCGACCAGCTCGTGTTCGGGCCGACGTTCGACGGTCACCGCCGCGAACCGGCGCGGCCGAACGTCACGCTGAGCCGCCGCATCGTCGTCCCCGGCGGTGGGACCTCGACGGCGGATCTGCCGCGCACCGATCCCCGCCGGCTTCTCGCCGCGGCCCGGTGGCGGCTGCGTCGCCTGGATCGGGCGACGGCTCGGCTGCAGGCCCGCACGACCGACCGCCTCCCCCACCCCCTCGATGCGCTGAGCGGCAGCTCACCGCTGGGGCAGCGAGCACGCAAGGCTCTCAAGGTGTCTTCCGACGGGGTGGCCACGGATTTCGCTCTTGCCGTGGCTCGCTCGGCTCAGGCCGCGGAGCTCGCGGCGTGGGCCGACGTCCTTGTCCCGTTCGATGCGCGGTCCCGCAAGGCGGCGTGGGTCCTGGCGCAGCGGGTAGAAGGCCCCTACGTTCCGTCGGACGTGACGAGCGCGAAGTCTCTTCTGGCGTCTGTGCGCACTCCCGGTTGAGGCGCCCTCCCGCAATGCCTCACCCGCCCCCTTGGTCGAGGAGGAGCGCAGCGACGTCTCGAGACCATCGAGACTCCCGTAGTCACCTCACCAATGGTCTCGAGACGCTTCGCTCCTCCGTCGGATTGATGAGCGAGCGAAGCGAGCGTCTTGAAATCGACCAACGAACGAGAGGCCACCCCCACCCCCGTTGGTCGAGGAGGAGCGCAGCGACGTCTCGAGACCATCGCGACTCTCGTAGTCACCTCACCAATGGTCTCGAGACGCTTCGCTCCTCGACCAACGGGCGGCAGGCCACCCGCACCCCCGTTGGTCGAGGAGGAGCGCAGCGACGTCTCGAGACCATCGCGACTCTCGTAGTCACCTCACCAGTGGTCTCGAGACGCTTCGCTCCTCGACCAACGAAAGGGGCGACGTTCGCGGTCACCTCACCAATGGTCTCGAGACGCTTCGCTCCGTCCGTCGGATTGAGGAGCGAGCGAAGCGAGTGTCTCGAAATCGACCAACGGGCGGCAGGCCGCCGCCTCAGCCGTGGAGGCGGAGGTGTTCGGTGAGGATCTCCGCGGACTTGCGGCCGTCGTGCACCTCGCGGGCGTAGTGCTGTCCCGCGGCCGCTGCTTCCCGTCCGTGGTCGCGGTCGGTGAGAAGGTCTCTCAGCACCTGCTCGAGGGTGTCGGGGTTCGCCTCGATGACGGGGCAGTCCGGCAGCACCGCGCGGGTCTCGTCGGTGATGTGCGCGAGCACCACCCGCCCGGCGCGCATCGCCTCGACCGACGCGACGCCGTGCATTCCGATGGCCAGCTGATCGATGACGATGTCGGCGTCCCTGACGTGCCCCGGCATCTCGGCCGGGTCGACCCCCTCGAGGCGTCGGTACTCGATGAGGCCCTCCTCGTGCAGCATCAACCCGACGGTGTCGGCGGCGTCACTGCCCTTGATCTGCGAGCGGCTCGGCACATGCAGGACCACCGGGACCTGACGATCGAAGGAGGTCGGCGGCCCGTCCCACGCCGAGGAGTCGACGACCACGGGCAGCCAGATCGAGCCGGGCACGTCTTCGAGCAGGTCCGGGGTCGACACGAAGACGGGCCCTTGGTCGGACTCGATGAACGCCTCGACCTTCGGCATGAGGATGTTGTGTTCCATCTGGAGCCGGTAGGTGAGGTCGTCGGTCGGGTCGCTGTACGGCGAGTACGGGGTGCGGCGGCTGTTGACCTCCGGGCTGCGGATCTCCGAGCCGTGGAACACGAGACCCACCCGGATCCCCACCGCGCGCATCGCTGCGGCGTCGGTGACGAAGTCGCGTCCGTACCGCGCCCCGAACAGGGAGCGGCCGGTCTCGATGAGGGCGTGCGTCCACTCACGGTCGGCGCGGTGGTACATCCCCGCCTGCCAGCGTTGATTCTCCCGGAACACGCTGAACGGGACGTACTCGTCGGCCGGAAACCGCAGGGCCTGCCCTCGATCGACGGTGAACACGTACGAGCCGGTGCCGGGCACGTGGCGTTCGACGGCTTTCGCCCACGACCAGGCCTGCCCGGCCGCGTTGGAGGCGCCGACGCCGATGACGCTGGGGCGGTCGTCGCGGGTGACGAACTCCTCGACGACGTCGCCGAGCGGGGTCTCGGCGACGGGCTCGGTGGGGACCGCGTCCGCTCCCAACAGCTCGCGGTAGAGCCCGCGCAGACGAGAGGCCTGGTGCTCCCAGGAGTACGGGGCGAGCAGGCCGGGGTCGGTGATGATGCGCTGGTGCAGCTCTTCGCGCCGAGCGAGCACGTCGAGGATGGCTCGGGCGCACGCGCGCGGGTCTTCGGCGGTGAAGACCTCGCCGACGCCGTTGTCGCGCACGAACTCCCCCGAGGCGTGGCAGTCGCTCACCGCCAACGGCAGACCCGCGTGCAAGTACTCGAAAATCTTGTTAGGGAGGGCGAATTCGTGGCTGCCGAAGTGGAGAATCGGGCTGACACCCACGTCCGCGCTGGAGAGGTAGCTCGAGACCAAGTGGGGGGCGACGGGGTCGAGCAGGTGCAGCCGGTCACGGACGCCGAGCGACGTCGCGAGCTCGGCGAGGTCCCGCATGGGCATGGTGTCGCGGTGCGGCACCCCGACGACGGCGAGGTGTACACCGGGCATCGCGGGTAGGGCTTCGACGACGGTCTGCACACCCCGAGCACGCTGCACACCCCCGCTGTACACCACGAGCGGCACCTCGCTCGGCAGGCTGCATGCCGCCCGTATGCCGGGGCGCTGCGTGTCGATGCTCCGCGAGAACACGGGCGCGTTCATGACGACGGCGGGGGTCTGTGGCAGGTCGTACTGCTCGCGCAGACGGTCGGCGAGCGGGGCGGTCACGGTGATGACGGCGTCCGCGTCGGCGACGAACTCCTTTTCGAGGTTGAGCCAGGCTGCGACGACGCGCTTGGTGCGGGGCGGGTAGACCGACAGCCCGGCCACGTACTCGTGGGCGTCGTAGATCCACTGCCCGCTCCCGCCGGCGGCGCGTCGTCGCGCCACGGCCCGCGCGCACGTGCCGACGTGGTGGACGTCGTGGGAGTGCAGGATGTCCCAGTCCAGCCGGTCGATGATCGGGGTGAACGCCATGTCGAGGTCGTCGACTTCGGGCAGGTCACGGCGCCACGAGACACCGAACGTGCGCTCGTTCCACCAGTCGTTGACGTTGCCCGTGAGGTCGGTCTCGATCTCTCCGACGCGGCGGTCGAGGTCGTTGCGCAGCCGGGTCAGCCGCCGATGCAGGAGGGAGCGGCGGGCCCGCAGATCCCGTTCGCGGCCGCCGAGGTCGTTACGTTCCCGCACCCGCTGCTGGGCCTCCAGCTCGACCAGGCGGGTCTCGTCGACGTCGAGACCGAACTCCAAGTGCCGGTCGGCGCGCTTCTGCATGGTCCGCCGCCGCCGGTCCCGCAGCCGGTAGGGCACTGGAACGCGGATGACGCGGACGTCACGGAGCCACGTGTCCTGACGGTACGGCTCCGGCGATGCCCCGAGCAGCGTGACCTGCGCCCCGCCGTCGGCCAACGCCAGCGCAGACTTGAGGACGCGGGTGTCGTGGGCGATCGTGTTGCCGACCATCATGAGCACGTGAGTCACTGATTCATGCTACCCATGCCCGGTGAGCTGCGGATTCGTCGGTGACCACTTCGAGGACCGACGCCGACCAGGCCTTGACCTCCCGGGAACACGCCTGCCCCGCAGGTAGACTCGGCGGGTGCGCCGAGCCCCTGATCTGACCGGAGCCACCGGCGCCGTGTCGGCGGGCATCACCGGTGTGCTGGCGGCTCTCGTGGTGCTGTGGGTCCACGCCGGGGGGCTCGTCACTCTCCCCCTGGTGCGCGTGGACCTGCTGCATCCGGTCTACGTCGGACTCGCGGTGGTGGCTCTGGTCATCGCGCTCTCCCCCCGCATCTGGCGGTCCATCCCCACCTTGTGTCTCGTGCTCGTGTGGGCGGCTGTGGCGGTGGTCGCGCCCCGCGCCCTGGAGGTCGCCCCCGATCACGTGCTCGGTGAGCGCGAGGTCATCGCGCTCAGTTATTGCGCGGTGTTGTCGCTGGCGTTCCTCGTGTTCGCGCGGCGGGGCGGACTGCGGTGGTCATGGATCGGGTGGATGGCGGGGCTGCTGCTCGTCGGGTCCATCGGGGTGTGGGAGCTCGTCACCGAAAACCACCTGTGGGTGACCCCGGAGCGGCCGTTCCCGTTCCGGGAGCGCGTCGCGGTGGCGACCTACGTCAACCCCAACAACTTCGGCATCGTGCTGCTGTCGATGCTCGCGGTGGCGTTGGCCTGGCGGGCCTGCGCCCGGCCTCGGTGGCTGCGGATGCTGTTGACGGTGGCTGCTGCGTTCGCCGCGGTCATGGTCATGGCGTCGCAGAGCCGCGCCGCCGTCCTGGGTCTGCTGGTGCTGGGGGTGCTGGAGTTCCGCCGGGCGACGGCCTCCCGGCCGGGCCTGGTGCGACGTCTCATCGCGAGACACAAGGTCGCGGTGGCCGCGCTCGGTGCCGCGATGGTGGCGGTTGTCGTCGCGCTGTTCACCGTTCCCGCGCTGGCGGCGCGCAACCCGGTCCGGCAGATGCTGCTGGCTGCGCTCGAGCCGGAGACGGCCCGCTCCGACATGCTGCGCATCACCCTCATCCGCGAGGCGCTCGGCTACTGGCGCGATTCCGGCTACCTCGGCACCGGCGCCGGCTCGTTCGAGCCGATCAACTGGAACGACCCGAACTCGGCGATCGAGATCGAGGCCAACCTGCACAATGCGTTCGTCGAGCTGCTCATCCAGTACGGACCCCTCCCCGCGCTGACGCTCGCGGCGCTCATGCTGCTGCTCATCTGGATCGCGGTGCGCACCCGCCCGAACGCCGCGCTGCGGCCTCGTGTGGCGGCGGTGCGCAGCGAGATGCTCGGGCATCTCGTCGCGTTCGTGGCGTTGGGTTTCACGGCCAGCTCGTCGCTGGCGCTGCCGGTGTGGTGGATCATGCTCGCGGCCGCCACCCTCAACGGTGCATGGCTGCTCGACCACACGCAGCGCAAGCCGCGCCCCACCCTCGATGCCCGAGACGCCGCCGATCGCCAAGCCCACGAGAGCGTG
>JAUNTP010000088.1 GCA_030538585.1 Mobilicoccus sp. | reverse complement strand
GGCGCACGAAGAACAACCCGGTGCTCATCGGTGAGCCCGGCGTCGGCAAGACCGCCGTCGTCGAGGGCCTGGCCCAGCGCATCGTCGCCGGTGACGTTCCGGAGTCGCTGCGCGACAAGCGCCTCATCGCGCTCGACCTCTCGGCGATGGTCGCGGGCGCCAAGTACCGCGGCGAATTCGAGGAGCGCCTCAAGGCTGTCCTCACCGAGATCCGCGAGGCCGAAGGCAAAGTCGTCACCTTCATCGACGAGCTGCACACGATGGTCGGAGCCGGTGGCGGCAGCGAGGGCGCGATGGACGCCGGCAACATGCTCAAGCCGCTGCTCGCCCGCGGTGAGCTGCGCCTCGTCGGCGCGACGACGCTGGAGGAGTACCGCACCTACATCGAGAAGGACGCCGCGCTGGAGCGCCGCTTCCAGCAGGTGTACGTCGGCGAGCCCAGCGTCACCGACACCGTCGCCATCCTGCGCGGCCTCAAGGAGCGGTACGAGGCGCACCACAAGGTCGCCATCGCCGACTCCGCGCTCGTCGCGGCGGCAAGCCTGTCGGATCGCTACATCCAAGCGCGCCAGCTCCCCGACAAGGCCATCGACCTCGTCGACGAGGCCGCCTCCCGGCTGCGCATGGAGATCGACTCCTCCCCGGTCGAGATCGACGTGCTCCGCCGCGCGGTCGACCGGCTCAAGATGGAGGAGCTCCACCTCTCCCGCGAGACCGACGACGCCTCCAAGGAGCGCCTCGAGAAGCTGCGCGCCGACCTCGCCGACCGCACCGAGGAGCTCGCCGGGCTCACCGCTCGGTGGGAGGCCGAGAAGGCCGGCCTCAACCGCGTGGGTGACCTCAAGGCCCGCCTCGACGAGCTGCGGGTGACCAGCGAGAAGCTGCAGCGCGAAGGTGACTTCGCCGAGGCGTCCAAGCTGCTCTACGGCGAGATCCCGCTGTTGGAGAAGGAGATCCAGGCCGCGAGCGAGGCCGAGCGCGAGGCCGCGGCGCACTCGGAGCCGATGGTCAAGGAGGAGGTCGGCGCCGACGACATCGCCGACGTCATCTCCTCGTGGACCGGCATCCCCGCCGGGCGCCTGCTCGAGGGCGAGACCGAGAAGCTCCTGCACATGGAGGAGGTGCTCGGGGGCCGCCTCATCGGGCAGCTCGACGCGGTGCGCGCGGTCAGCGACGCGGTGCGCCGCAGCCGTGCGGGCATCGCCGACCCGGACCGGCCGACGGGGTCGTTCCTGTTCCTCGGCCCGACGGGTGTCGGCAAGACCGAGCTCGCCAAGGCGCTCGCCGACTTCCTCTTCGATGACGAGCGCGCGATGGTGCGCATCGACATGTCGGAGTACTCCGAGCGGCATGCGGTCGCGCGCCTCATCGGGGCGCCGCCCGGGTACGTCGGTTACGACGAGGGCGGCCAGCTCACCGAGGCGGTGCGGCGTCGCCCGTACTCGGTGGTGCTGCTCGATGAGGTCGAGAAGGCTCACCCGGAGACCTTCGACATCCTTCTGCAGGTGCTCGACGACGGGCGTCTCACCGACGGTCAGGGTCGCACGGTCGACTTCCGCAACGTCATCCTCGTCATGACGAGCAACCTCGGCAGCCAGTTCCTCATCGACGCCAACCTCACCGATGAGGCCAAGCGGGACGCGGTCATGGCGGCGGTGCGCACGGCGTTCAAGCCGGAGTTCCTCAACCGCCTCGACGAGACGGTGATCTTCGAGCCGCTGACGACGACGGAGCTCGCGAGCATCGTCGAGTTGGCCGTGGCCGCGCTGGACCGGCGGTTGGCGGATCGGCGGATCACGTTGTCGGTGAGCGAGGGCGCGAAGGAGTGGCTGGCGATGACCGGCTACGACCCCGCGTACGGTGCTCGGCCGCTGCGCCGCCTGGTGCAGAAGGAGATCGGTGACCGCCTCGCCAAGGCGCTGCTCGCCGGTGAGGTGCGTGACGGGCAGGAGGTCAGCGTCGACGTCGACCTGGCCGCCGACCACCTCGTCCTCATCGGCCACGCGGGTCCGGCGGGCGAGGCCGCGAGTGCCGACTCCGACAGCGAGGACGACGACATCGTCGACGCCGAAATCGTCGAGTGATCTCCCGCTCGGCAGCGAGGTGTAGCAAAGTGTAGTGGGGTGTAGCGAATCGCTACACCCCACTACATGTCACTAGACTTGCGTCATGGATCGCGCACTCAATCCGTACTCCCCGGGGGCAGGGCGACCGCCCGTGGCCTTCGTCGGACGGGATGCTGAGCTGCAGGCGTGGAACGTGGCGTTGACGAGGCTGGTCAGTGGCCGTTCCGGACGGCCGCTCGCCCTCTACGGTCTCCGCGGGGTCGGGAAGACTGTCCTGCTCAATCGCCTTCGTCGTGACGCCGAGGAGCGAGGGTGGATCGTCGCATCGGTCGAGGCCGGTGCGGGCCGGAGCCTGCGAGAGTCGTTGGGGGAGGCGCTCTACGGGCCGCTGTCCGATCTGGCGCGCCCCACGGCGGGGCGCCGGATCGTGCAGGCGTTGCGGACGGCGCTGAGCTTCAAGGCCTCCTACGACAGCACCGGCACGTGGTCGTTCGGGCTCGACCTTCCTGAGGCTCCCGGCGGCGGCGCCGACAGTGGTGTGCTCGAAACGGACCTGGCCAAGCTCGTGAAGGATGTCTCGGCTGCCGCCGCGGAGGATGGCGTCGGCTTGGCGCTGCTCATCGACGAGGCACAGGACGTGGAGGTCGGTGAGCTGGCTGCGCTGTGCGCGGTGACCCATCGAGCGACTCAAGAGGGGTGGCCGTTTCTCGTGGCGCTCGCCGGCCTCCCGAGCCTGCCGCGCGACCTCGCCGAAGCCAAGTCGTACGCGGAGCGGCTGTTCGAGTTTCACCGCGTGCATGCCTTGCCCGCCGATCAGGCCGAGGAGGCTGTTCTTGCCCCGGCGCGGAGTGAGGGCGTGCAGTGGGACAACGCTGCGCTGCAGGTGGTGCTCGATACTGCTGGCGGCTACCCCTACTTCCTCCAGCAGTTCGGCGAGGGCGCCTGGAATCAGGCCACGGAGGACCCTATTTCCGAGACCGCGGCTCGGGTAGGGACCGCCGAGGGGCTGCAGGCGCTGGACAACGGGTTCTTCCGGTCCAGGTGGGAACGGGCGACGCGGGCTGAACGAGAGTATCTGCGGGCGATGGCCGTCGACGGGGATGACGGGAGTTCGTCGGGAGAGGTCGCTCGCCGCCTGGGTCGTCCTATCGCCAGCCTCGGGCCCGCGCGGGGAAAGTTGATCGCCAAGGGCCTTGTTTACGCGCCCGAACACGGCAGGGTCGCGTTCACGGTGCCAAGGATGGCCGACTTCATCTCCCGGCAACCCGAGGACTGATCGGGCAGGTGGGAGTGCTCAGCTCACCGGGACCGGCTGCAGCGGGCCGGGGTGTTCGGCGCGCGCCTGCTGGATGCGGTCGCGGGCGGCGACGAGGGCGGGGTCGGTCCACATCTCGAGGATTTTCTGTTCTTTGATGGACGTGCCGGTCGGTTTCACGCCGAGCACGAACCAGCGGAAGGTCTCCGCGAAGTCCTCGCTGGCGTTGACGGCGGCGTACGGGTGCACGAACGCGTCGGGCTTCGCTGCGTAGAGGGGGTTCTGGTCGAGCGTGGCGGCGTCGGGCTCATAGTCCTGGGACTTCTTCTGCTCTGCGTCGGTCCAGAATTTCGCGTGCCACCGCTTCGCGAAGTCCTGGTGGGTCGTCACCTCGAAGGCGTGTCCCAGCTCGTGAATGATGATGTGGTCCACGTCCCCGGATGCGGGGAATCCCACGCTGAACAGGTACGCGCCCTGGTCGTCTTCGGCGACGCCGCCACCCTGCCCGCGGGGCAGCAGCACGAATTCGCTCATCGGTGAGCGCACCTCCGGCGGGAAGAACAGGACGGTCCGCTCCCACAGGGCCTGGGCGTCCGGCCGGTAAGGCTCGGGCACGTCGGTGCAGGTGGCGTCGGCCCCGGCCAGTGTGCAGATCCCGCCTTCGCGGTCGAGTCGCTCCATGCTGACCTGCTCGTTCTTGCCGGAGTTTGCCGGGCGATCCTTCTCGATCTCCTCCAGCGGGCGACCGAGGTCGGTGCTCGCGGGGGAGGGGGCCGCCGCCGTGGTGGGCGCTGCCTGTGGCGTCGTCCCGGCGGTGCCACACCCGGAAAGCAGGGTGACGGCGAGAGCAAGGGCGAGAGCGAGTGAGCGACGTTGCATGACCGTAGGGAACCCGCTGGTCCTGACGTTTCGCTGGGGGTCGGCGGGTGCGCGCGAGGTATGCCTGTAACGGTGCGCCGAAACCGTAGGTTCTGACCGTGCGGGGTCACCACGCTGCAGTGCTGTCACTAGCGGTCAGAACCTACGGTTTCGGCGCGGGCCTAGGCGCCGGCGGAGGCGGTGAAGAACTCGGTCGGGACGTTCGTGTCGGCGCGGAACTGGCGCGCGAGCTGCACCTGCTCGGAGTGCGTGCCGCCGTCGATCCCGACGAGCAGCCGTTCGTTGACGGGGTCGAGGTGGACCATGGACACGTAGGCGTCCCCGACTCGGTACGTGTCGGACGCGGTGACGACCCGGTCGAACTCGGCCTCCAACGCCGGGTTGCCCCGACTGCTGCGCTCTGGGGTCGTCGGGGTCGGTCGGGGTGAGGGCGGCCATCTCCTAGTGCAGGTCGTCGCGAATCACGGGCTCATCGGTGACCGTGATCGCATCGCCCTGTTGGAGCCCAGTGCGTCGCGAGAGCGGCAGCCGCACCGAGCGAGATGATCGCAGACAGCGTCGCCACGACGAGCCTGCTGGACACACGAGCCTTTCGACCACCCCATCCGTCAGTAGCGGCGCACCCTCCGAGGCGCTTCCAGGCCTTCAGTCTGACCTGAGTTGTGATGCCTTAGTCACACCCTCCGGGAACGGGCGGGCCCCGAGCTGGTCTCGATCGTTGCGCCCGACGACACGTCGCCTCGATGACCTGGGCCAGGAAGAGTTGCTCAAACGTCTCGTCGGGTCGCCCAGAACATCGAGACCCACGTCCGCCGAGACCGCTTCCCCTGTCTGCTCGAGCACCCCCGAGGACGTGCCAGCTCCCGCGCCGGCGTGCAGGCCACCCCCTGGCTGATGTCATCGGCTGACCCAAGAAACCACCACGTCGGAACCGATCGACCGCTCCTCGCTTGTGCCTCACAAAGGCGCTGTTCACAGCACTGGCCACCGCCAGGGCCCGGCATCCGTTCCGACGTCAGGGTTTCTTGCCTGCGGGCGCCGTCCGCCCGTGACGCTCAGACCGAGTTCGGGGGCAGTGCGAAGTACCCCCGCCCGACCCCGACGAGTCACACCCCGCGCCGCAACACACCTGGTCAGAGCACACCGCACCGGCCGAATCCTCGCCACCGTCAAAACTCAGGTCTGAGGCCACTTTTCAACGACGGTGATACCGGGTGAGGCCCTCAGGTCACGGTTTGGTCACGTGTCGAGCTCCGGGGTCGACGGGCCACTCCGGGGGGGGGGACCCTGGAAGAGATCCTGCGAATCGCAAAGAGGGATAGGGTATGAGAAAGCCACTGTTGTTGCTGGTCGCGCTAGGACTTCTCGTCGCTCCAACAGGCGCCGCGACGGACGCCTCGTACGCCGCATCTCGCATGGGGGATGCTGCCACTGGCGAATCCGCCAGGTCCGCTCCAGCGTCCACAGGTCCCGAACTCTCGGACAGCGAGGCCGAGCTGGACTCGGCGCGCGCCGTCTCTCGCCATCTCGGAATTTCTGAGGCAGAAGCCCTTAAGCGAGTCAGGCTCCAGAATGACATCGCCATTCGGATGCACGAAGCTCGCACCGTCGTGCCGCATGTGTACGCCAACAGCGTCATGGAGGGCGATGGAGTGCGCATCCTCCTGAAGGCCACGGCCAGTAGGCAGGACGTGGCAGAGATCAATCGGGCATTCAGCGGCGCCTCTGTCCGTCCGCAGATTGATGCCAGCGCTCTCGTGAATCTGGAAGAGGCGACAGAACTTGCCTCGAAGGCGCTGGACTACGTGTCTGCGGCTGCGCCGGAGGTGCGCGCTGTGCAAGCTCGCCCGAATCTTGAGTTCTCGGCCATCGAAGTAGGGGTGCTGTCATCACAGGATGCAGCGGATGTGCGGGCCTCCTTGGATGACTCCGCCAAGTCCGAGTTCCCCCTGCCTGTCCTTGTCACCGTGGTGTCGGAATCGCCGAGGCCTGCGGCCAATTTGGTAGGTGGCGCCCAGCTGAATAGGACCAATGGGGAAGCAGTCTGCACATCAGGATTTCCCGTGTATCGTACAGGGAGTCCGAACCGGTTCGGCTTGCTGACCGCAGATCACTGCCCGAGCCTATTGCGCTACGGAAACTCCCCCTGGCTTGATACTGCCATCGGTGGCAATATTGCCCACGGAGATCTTCAGTGGAACCCGATGCGAACCGGGCAAGGCAACACTGTTACGCCCCAGTTCCAGCACGCGCCGCACCAGTTGCGGTACCTCACCGGAGCCGCCGAAGGTAGTACCGGCATGGTGATGTGCCGTTACGGGCGGTGGACTAGCCAGTGTGCTTCAATTGGGGTTCCCGGGCTCTGCGTCAACCCAGATCTGGACAGGTATCCCAAGCGCTACTGCGGCCTCCGGGACACGAATGAGCGCACGAACAGTATCGGAGGCGACAGTGGCGGTCCTTGGTTCCTGGGTACCGTAGCCTACGGTGTTCACAGTGGCCGTCGAGGCGATCTCTACGGGGGAGGCGCTCTCTACACGCCGATTTGGAACATCACGCGCGCTCTGCCCGGAGTGACTCTGCATCGGAGGGTGTAGCCAGTTGGGCCGCGGAGGTGTGACAAGGGGTGCTTATGGGTCATAGCATGAGCAAAGTGATCGCAGGTGGGTCTCTGTTTATCGTCATCTGCTCTTGTGGCGCGACGGACGCCGAACCCCTTGTTGTCGAGGCTGGCGGTGCATGGCCTTCGATCGGATGGGAGCGGGCCGTTACTCGGCAGACCAGTGAGTGTTGGACAACCAAGGCCGAAGGCGGCCCCCGTGAAATAGCTGCTGTGTTCTGGCCAAAAGGCACCGTTATTGCGGATAGCGGTGACCTCATTCTTCCCGACGGGGCGCTGGTGAAGAGTGGGGATATCGTGCGAGGCGTAGGAGTCACGTGGCCGATGCGTGAGCGACCCAACGAAGCCGAGCGGGTTGCTGCAGCGTGCGGTGAGGTCGGCATTAGCCATGTCACGTTGACAGATGGGGTCGTAGTCGTATCGCAGAACTGATCGGACGCGAGCTCCTGAAACCGAGGTTCTGACCGAGCTCGGTCACCACGCTTCGGCGCTGTCACTGGAGGTCAGAACCTACGGGTTTCGGTGGTTGGTCGTGGGTCGTTCGACGTGTGAGGAGTCGTGGTGAAGCGATGCGCGGTCGGCGTGACGGTGGTCCTGGCCGCCATGGTCCTCGGGGCCTGCGGCGGGGGGCCGAAGCCACTCACAGTGAAAGGCGATGGCTCCGGGCCCTCGATCGGGTGGGAGCAGGTGGTGACACGGCACACGGATGAGTGTTGGACCACGCCAGCTTGGGAGGAGCCCAGCCAGCTCGCGGTCGTGTTCTGGGCCAGAGGGACGCGCATCGGCGACGACGGACACCTCATCCTTCCCGACGGGTCGCTCGTGACGAGCGGTGACGTGGTGGGCACGTTGGGGCTGATGAAGCCTCTGAAGGACTGGCCGGAGACCGAGGAGGAAGTCCGCGACACCTGCGGTGACCTGGCGGTCACGGATGTTGCACCGGCCCTCGACCCCAAGGTCGTGTCGCCGTGACCCGCGCGAGGGTGCGCCGAAACCGTAGGTTCTGACCGAGCGGGGTCACCACGCTGCAGCGCTGTCACTGGCGGTCAGAACCTACGGTTTCGGCGATCTACGCGTCGGAGAGGCGGGCGATCGTCGCGGCGGCTCGGCGTACACCGCCGCTCGGCTCGTCGGGGGCGAGGTCCTCCAAGAACTCGTACCTACGGCGGGCGGCGCGATGGTAGGCGTCCCGCGAATCACAGTCCCGCAGCCGATGCCACCAGTCCGCGATGTCACCCCACCCCGGCGCCGCGAGCGACCCGCCGAACTCCTGCACTGCCAGCGCCGAACACAACGCCCCGAACGCCAGACGCTGCCGCAACGGCCACCCCGCCAGCGTGCCCAACGTCATCGCCGCCCCGAACACATCACCCGCGCCCGTCGCGTCGATCGCCGGCACCACCAACGCCGGGACGCTCGCCTCCTCGCCTGTGCTGCTGTCGAACGCCAGCGCCCCGTCAGGCCCGTTCGTCACCACCGCCAGCGGCACGAGGTCGGCGAGCGCGTACACCGCTTCCTGCGGCGTCGACGTGCGCGTATACGCCATGGCCTCCTGCGCGTTCGGCATGAACGCGTGACAGATCGACAACGGCCGCAAGATCTCCCGATCCCACAGGCCCGTCGAATCGTGCCCGATGTCGGCGAACAACAACGCGCCGTCGTCGTGCGCGAGCCGCCCCCACCCCGGATCGTCATCGGTGCCCATCGCGTCCGAGGACGCCAGGTCGAGCAGCACCGCCCGCGAACGCGGAGGACGCCCGATCATCGTGCCCGCCGGCTCTGGCGCGTCGTGACCGTGCGTCACCATGTTGCGGTCGCCGCCCGAGGCCATCGATACCGTCACCGGCGAATGCCACCCCGGGTACCGCCGCGAGCGCGACAGGTCGATGTGCTCTTGGCTCTCCAGGGTGCGCCAACAGAACTCGCCGTAATCGTCATCGCCGAACGCCGCCCCCAGCGACGTGCGCAGACCCAGTCGCGCCGTGGCGACCGCGAGGTTGGCGATGCCGCCCGGACACGACCCCATCCCGTCGGCCCACACCTCTTGCCCGCCGCGTGGCATCGCCGCCAGGCCGCTGAAGATGATGTCGAGAAACACCGTGCCCTGCAGAAAGACGTCGAACGCCGGCCCGTCCTCGGCGCGGGTATGCGCGAGCGGGTCGAAGCGAGGACTCATGTCCTTCTTGTCGGTCACTCGCGCACCGCACCTTCGAGCATCCCCGCGATGAAGTGCCGTTGCAGGAACAGGTACACGATGATGACGGGTAGCGCGACGATGACCGCGCCTGCCGCCAACAGCGCGAAACCTTGCGTGTACTGGCCCTGGAAGAACCCGAGCCCCAAGGGCGCGGTGCGCAGGTCGGCGTTGCTCGGCAACATGACCAGGGGGATGAGGAACTCGTTCCACGTCCACATGAACAGCAGCAGCACCAGCGTGACGACGGCGGGGCGCGCCAGCGGCAACAACACCGAGAACAGCACCCGAAAATGACCCGCGCCGTCGAGGCGCGCCGCCTCGACGAGGGCGCGGCTGCTGGAGCGGAAGTAGGCGCGCAGCCAGTAGGTGCCGAACGCCACCGACTGGGCGACCTGCGGCAATGCCACCGCCCAGAACGTGTCGGTCAACCCCAGGGCGCGCAGGTCGAAGAACAGCGGCACGACGATGACCTCGGTCGGCAACATGATGCCGAGCAGAAAGACGTAGAACAGCACCGTCGACCCCGGAAACCGCATCGACCCGAACGCGTAGCCGGCGAGGATCGAGAGGATCGTCGCCACGGTGACGACGAACAGCGACACCGCGAGGCTGTTCAGCAGGTAATCGCCGAACCGGCCCATCTCGAACGCGAGGGCAAAGTTGCCGAACCCGCCCGGCGCTCCGCGCTCGACCGACAGGGCGGCGATGAACACCGTGATGAGCGGATACAGCGCGAAGGTGGCGAAAGCGATGAGGATGGCGTAGTTCGCCGCCCGCTCGGCGGCCGAGATCTTCATCAGGACTCCCGATCGCCGATGCGGTTGATGACGAAGCTGATGAGGAAGATGACGACGGCCAGGCACACCCCGAGGGCGGATGCCGCGCCGACCCGACCGATCTCGAACGCCTGGTAATACACCTCATAGGAGGGCACCGAGGTCTGCCGGCCCGGCCCGCCGCGGGTCATGATGTAGATGAGATCGAACGTCTTGAGCGCGGCGATGACCGTGAGGGTGAGCGCGACCGCGATCTCGGCGCGTACCGACGGCAGCGTCACGGCGAAGAACTCCCGAATCGGCCCTGCCCCGTCGAGGCGGGCGGCCTCGTACAGCTCCAACGGGATCCGGCCCATCCCCGCGAGCAGGAGGACGGTGACCAGGCCCGTCTCGAACCACGTGCCGACGAGGCCGACGGCAGGCAGGGCCCAGTCGTAGTCGCCGAGCCACGCGCGTCCGCTCAGCCCGAACACGCCCAGCAGCGAGTTGAGCGGGCCGTCGACGGCGTAGATCTGCCGCCACGCGACACCGACGACGATCATCGCGACGACCTGCGGCAGGAACACCACGGTGCGAAAGAAGCTCAGTCCCCTGACGCGGGCGCGGTGCAGGATCGCCGCGAGCATCAGCCCGATGACCAGCGGCACGACGGCGAAGAAGAACATCAGCACGAACGCGTTGAGGAACGCGCTGCGCAACCGGTCGTCGGTGAGCACAGCAACGTAGTTGTCGAACCCCACCCATGTGCCGGGGGTCAGCCCGTTCCAGTTGAAGAACGACAGGTTGACGGCCCGGCCGAGGGGGAACAGCAGGAACGCGGCGTAGACGAGGAACGCCGGGAGGACGTAAAGGTAGGCCACCAGCCGCGGCTCCCCGGGCGCGCCCGACGGCCTCCCCCGCCGAGACGGGCGGGGGAGTGCCGCGGTGGTGGTGCTCGCCATCAGCCCTGCGCGGTGAAGTCGCTGTAGTCCTGCTCGAACTGCTCGAGCACCTGCTCAGGGGTGCGCTGCTTCGCGAGCAGATCCTGCAGGCCCGAGCCGATGGTGTCGGCGAACGTCGGCGTCGCCCAGTCCAGGTACGGGAGCAGGCCGTTCGCCGTCGACACCTCGTCGTAGGCGTCGAAGATCTGCTGACCGAGCGCGTTCGGCGCGGTCTTGTCGGCCGCGTCGATGACCGGCAGACCCTCGTTCTCGGCGATGACCGTCATCGCGTCGCTGTTGGTGATGAAGTCGATGTACGCCGCCGCCGCGTCGGGGTTGTCGGCCGCGCTCGTGATCGCGAACGGCTGACCCGAGGCGCCCGTGGTGTACGTCGTGTCGGCGCCCTCCGCGGGCGGCGGCAGGAAGAAGGCGAGGTCGTCACCCATCGCCGCGGACAGGTCGGCCTGGAGCCACGTGCCCGCGATGAGGAAGAGGGCCTGACCGTCGGCAAAGGACTGCCATGCCGGGTCGTACCCCGTGCCGTTGATGCCGTCGTTGAAGTACCCGGCATCGACCCAGTGGACGAGCTTCTGCGCCGCCTGGGTGTTCTCGGGGGTCGTCCAGCTCGCACCGGCGTTGCCGAAGCCGAGCGCGCGGATCTGCTCGGCGTCGACGTACTGGCCCTGCACGACACCGAAGACGTGCACGGCCGGCCACTGGTCGAGGTTGCCGAGCATGAGCGGGGTCTCACCCGCCTCCTTGGCCGTGGCGAGCGCCGCCTCGAAATCGGCCCACGTCTGCGGCGTCGAGATACCGAGCTCGTCCATCTTCGCCTGGTTGGCGAACACGCCGACGACCTCACCGACCTGCGGCACGCCGTAGAGGTTGCCCTCACCGAACGTCGTGCCGTCGGGGGAGTAGGACACGACCGAGCGCACCGACTCCGGCAACCGGTTGTCCCAGCCGTAGGCCTGCATGTACGGGTCGAGGGAGACGAGCTGCCCGGCCGTGACGAACTCGCCCATCTGCGAGCGGGTGTTGTTGGCCTGCACCACATCAGGGGCATCGTCGCCGGAGAGGGCGAGGCGCAGGGTCATGACGAGGTCGTCGAACGAGCGCGAGTTCCGGTTGATCGTGATGTTCGGGTAGGTCTCCATGAACTTCGCGTTGAGCGCCTCGAGCTGCGCGTTCTGCCCGCCGCGCACCTCCTGGTCCCACACGGTGAGGGTGACATCGCCCATCGAGGCGACGTCGGTGTTGACCTCGCTCGTCTCGGCGTCGGTGGCGCCCGGCTCGGGAGACTCGGGTGCGGGGGAGCCCGGCGCGCAGGCGGCCAGGGCGAGCAACGTCGCCATGCCACCGGCGATGGCGGCTCTGCGGATGCGGTTCATGAGGGGTCCTTTCCTTGCCGGTACGACCGTGCGTGGCCTCATCGTGCCCCCTTCACCGGCTGCTTGCGTGTAGGAGAGCATGGTCGTATGAAACTGGCTCTCCTCGGCGGCGGCGGATTTCGGGTTCCACTCGTGTACGGCGCGCTGCTCGCGGACACGCGTGAGCGCCGCGTGGAGGAGATCGCGCTCCACGACATCGACCCCGCTCGACTGGCCGTCATCGACGCGGTGCTGGCGCAGATGGCGGCCGAGTCGGACCGTGAGCTGGCCCCGCCGCGTGTCGTGACGACCACCGACCTCGACGTGGCCCTGACCGGCGCCGACTTCGTGTTCTCCGCCATCCGTGTCGGTGGGCTGGCCGGTCGCACCTGTGATGAGCGCGTCGCTCTCGACCTCGGCCTGCTCGGGCAGGAGACGACCGGGCCGGGCGGCCTCGCGTACGGGTTGCGGACGGTGCCGATTGCCCAGCACATCGCGCGTCGTGTCGCGGCTGTGGTGCCGGGGGCGTTCGTCATCGACTTCACCAACCCGGCCGGGCTCATCACCCAGGGGATGAACGCGATCCTGCCCGGGCGTGTCGTCGGCATCTGCGACTCACCCATCGCGCTGGTGCGGCGCGTCGCCCGCGCGCTGGAGCTCGACCCCGAGCGGGTGTCGGCCGACTACGTGGGCCTCA
The DNA here is from genome assembly GCA_030538585.1 of Mobilicoccus sp. Classification (GTDB taxonomy): domain Bacteria; phylum Actinomycetota; class Actinomycetes; order Actinomycetales; family Dermatophilaceae; genus Mobilicoccus. Next base: position 1,264 of record JAUNTP010000088.1, on the reverse strand, counting down.
ACCACCTCGGCTGGCTGCGCGGCCTCTTCGTCGACGGCGTCGACCGCCTGCCCGAGTTGCTCGCCGACGCCGCCCTCGTCGAGTCGTTCGAGGAGGGCAAACTGTTCGGCCACGAGTGGATCGCCTCGATCGGCGCCGTGCCGAACGAGTACCTCTACTACTACGACTTCACCCGTGAGGCGGTCGCGTCGATCCGGGGCAGCGGGCAGACACGCGGGGAGTTCCTGCTCACCCAGCAGAGCGACTTCTACCGCGCCGTCGAGGCCGACCCCGACTCGGCGCTCGCCACCTGGCGGGCTGCGCGAGAGAACCGCGACGCGACGTACATGAAGGAGGCCCGCGCCGAGGGCGAGGAGCGTGATGCTCTCGACGTTGCCGGCGGCGGCTACGAGGGGGTTGCCCTCGCGCTCATGGCCGCCATCGCCCGGGGCGAGCGCTCGACGATGATCCTCAACGTGCCGGGCGGCACCGCCGTCCCGGGCCTGCCCCCCGAGGCCGTCGTGGAGGTGCCGTGCCTCGTCGACGGCAGCGGCGTCTCACCGCTCGCGACGCGCCCGCTCACCGGGCGGATGCTCGGGCTCGTGCAGCAGGTCAAGCACGTCGAGACCCTCGTCATCCGCGCCGCGACCGAGCGCGACCCGGCCACCGCGATCGAGGCGTTCGCGAGCCACCCGCTCGTCGACTCGGTGACGACGGCCCGCACCCTGTTCGAGGGCTACCGTCGCGCCCACCCGAGCCTGGAGACGCTGTTCGCCGCCCGCTGAGCTGCTGTTTCAGCGCGCCAGGCGCAGGCCCGTGAAGGCCCACCTCGATGCGGCCGGGTAGAAGTTGCGGTAGGTCACCCGCTCGTGGCCGGGTGGGGTGATGGCCGAGGCGCCGCGCAGGACGTGCTGGTCGTTCATGAACTTGCCGTTGTACTCACCTACGGCACCGGATGCGGGAGCGAAGCCGGGGTAGGGCAGGTAGGCGCTCGCCGTCCACTCCCACACCCCGCCGAGGGTGACGTCCCGCGCCGGGCCGGGGTGGCAGCGGCCGGGGTCCAGCAGGTCACCGGCCACCTGCCCACCCGAGGTGGCGCACGCCTCCCACTCCTGCTCGGTGGGGAGTCGGTAGCCCGCCCACCGGGCGAACAGGATCAACTCTTGATGCTGCTGCTCGTGGTGACACCCGAGCTCGACGAGGGCGAGCCGTTCGTCGTCGAGGTCGCCCGCCGCGAGGGCCGCGTCGACGCGCTCCTCCACGTCGGCGCGGTAGGCGGCGACCT
>JAUNTP010000087.1 GCA_030538585.1 Mobilicoccus sp. | reverse complement strand
GCCGACCTCGCGGGCCGCACTGCAGCCCGACTGTCCGCGCGCCGGACGTGGGGCATGCTCCGCCGGTCCTGACCCCTCGGATCGGCGCCCGCGCTGCCGATCAGGAGCCTGCTGAACGAGACTGTCGATCAGTGAGCGTGGCGCTGCGTCGATGTGGCAAGGCGGAGGACCGAAGGCGCAGCGGGCTACGTCGAGGTTCGACAACGCCGCCAGATCGGTGCAGCGACGCGTGAACCGACAGGGTCGTTCAGCAGGCTCCTCCACTCAGACCTGCCGTGAACGACCCTCGAAGGAACCTCGTGCCCACCCTCTCCCCTGCCCTCACGCCGCGCGCTGCGGCGCACGACATGATCCAGCGCTATGCCGCCCGGCACGGTCTCACCCTCACCCCGACGACCGTGACCCTGCGCAGCGGCGCAGTCGTCCGCGTCGACGGCAGTGACGGCCTCACTCACGTCCAGGCTCACACCGCCGCGGCTCCCGTCCGGCACGTCGACCTCGCCCTGCTCGTCCAAGACGTGTTCGCCCTCGCTCTGCTGCGCAGCGCCCACCCCGACGCCCGCACCCTGCTGCTCGTCCGCGACGAGGCCGTGCGCGACGCCGTCCTCACCCGGATCGCCGACACCCCCGCCGCCGCGGCGGTCGAGGTCGTCACCGAGTGATCGTTCGCCGCCGCACCTCGCGGTGACCCCAGCGCGTGAGGGCGCGCCCCCCTTTGCGCACCGAACGGGAACACCGGCACCACCTCGGGCGTTACCCGCTCGCGACTCACGGGTCGCGCCGGAGAGCAGCTCGCGCTCCCCGGCCACCTCGCGACAGGAGCCGCCCCCGCGATGACCGAGACCGTCACCCCCCTCGTCTGGACCGTCACGATCGTGGCGATCGCGGGGCTCCTGCTCTTCGACTACGTGTTCCACGTGCGCAAGGCGCACGTGCCGACGTTGCGGGAAGCGGCCGTGTGGTCGGCCTTCTACGTGGGGGTCGCGATCCTCTTCGGTGGCCTGGTGTGGGTCTTCGGCGGCCATCAGATGGGCGTGGAGTACTTCGCGGGCTACATCACCGAGAAGGCGCTGTCGGTCGACAACCTGTTCGTGTTCCTCATCATCATGAGCAGCTTCAAGGTGCCGCGCCCCTACCAGCAGAAGGTGCTGCTGTTCGGCATCGTGTTCGCCCTGTTCGCGCGCACCGCGTTCATCTTCGCGGGCGCCGCGATGATCGAGCAGTTCTCGTGGACGTTCTACTTCTTCGGCGCGATCCTGCTGTACACGGCCGTCAAGCTGCTCAAGGGCGGCGACGACGACGAAGCCGACAACGTCATGGTGCGCCTCGCCCAGCGGTTCCTGCACACCAGCGACGACTACGACGGCGACAAGCTCTTCACCCGCGAGAACGGCAAGCGGGTCATGACCCCGATGCTGCTCGTCATGATCGCCATCGGCGGCACCGACATCCTCTTCGCCCTCGACTCGATCCCCGCGATCTTCGGCATCACCCAGAACGTGTTCCTCGTGTTCACCGCGACGGCGTTCTCGCTCATGGGTCTGCGTCAGCTGTACTTCCTCATCGACGGCCTGCTCGACCGCCTCATCTTCCTCTCCTACGGCCTGGCCGCCATCCTCGGCTTCATCGGCGTCAAGCTCGTGCTGCACGCCCTGGAGACCAACGAGCTGGGCTTCATCAACAACGGCGAGCACGTGCCGGTGCCCCACATCGAGACCCAGTTCTCCCTCATCGTCATCGTCGCGATCCTCACGATCACCGTCGTCGCGTCGCTGTTCTCCCGTAAGGGCAAGGCTCTCACCCTCATCAACAGCGCCCGCCGCCACGCCCACCAGTACATCGACCTGAAGGACGACACCCCGCTGGCGCGTCGTGACGAGGTGTACCTCACCCTGCTGCGGGAGGAGGCGCACCTGGCGCGGGTCGAAGAGCGCTTCCGTGAGCTGGTGGTCGACGACGAGGGACTCCACGCAGACCTCGACGAGGCACACGCGGCGCACGAGGCTTACCTGGAGCGCCACCCCGACCGACGTCCCCACTTCGAGCAGCAGGAGCGCGAGCTGCGCCAGGAGGTGGACGCGGAGATCCGTGAGGCGGGCGCCGACCCCCGCGACATCCCCCGCCCGGGCGATGCACTCTCAGGCCCCGAAACCCCCGCGCGAGGCGCCGAGGGCGATCCCGGCGGCTCTCACCGGGCCTGAGGCACGGGCACATCACTGCGCGCAAGAACGCGCGGATCATCGGGCGTCTGCTGTCGTGATCACGACAGCAGACGCGCGTTCACGTGCGCACGCTCAGCCGTGGAGCCAGCCGGAAGAGGGCCCCGGACATGACGAGGCCCGGCGTCCGCTCTGCGGGACGCCGGGCCGTCGCGCTTCTGCGCGCTCCTGCACGACGTGGATCGGGTCGGTCGGCGCGAGGGCACTCACGACTCGATCCCGGTGCGTTCTCCACCCCGGGTGTGTCATGGGTGTCATCGTCGCGATCCACGGGTGCGTTACAGACCTGAGCGTTCGTGACCGTTTCGAGACCTGAAGATCAGCTGAGAGCGCCGAGCCGGGTCGTCGTCGCCGTGGGCCCTCGGACACTGTTCACCCACCCCCGCGGTCTGTCAGTGTTCGTCCGACCCCTCACCGCCGCCGAGCCCCAGCCGCTCCCCGGCTCGGACGAAAGGGATGACATGGCGTCATTCTCGTGGCAACTTCGTCGGCGCAAACCGATCGGGCTGGCCCTCGGCAAGACCGGCGAAGAAGACACCGGCCTGCAACGCAGCCTCGGGATCGTGCACCTCACCGCGATCGGTGTTGGCGCCACCATCGGTACCGGCATCTTCTTCGTGCTCGGCGAAGCCGTCCCCAAGGCGGGCCCGGCCGTCATCTGGTCGTTCGTCGTGGCCGGCATCGTCGCCGGCCTCACCGCCCTCTGTTACGCGGAGTTGGCGAGCGCCGTCCCCATCTCCGGCTCGTCCTACTCCTACGCCTACGTGACCATGGGCGAGCTCGCGGCGATGTTCGTCGCCGGGTGTCTCCTGCTGGAATACGGGGTGTCCTCGGCCGCGGTCGCGGTCGGTTGGTCGGAGTACCTCAACCAGTTGCTCGGCAACGTCATCGGCTGGCAGATCCCCGCAGAGCTGTCCAAGGCTCCCGAACTCGGCGGCATCGTCAACCTGCCGGCCATCGTCCTCGTGCTGCTCTGCATGCTGCTACTCATGCGCGGCGCGAGCGAATCCGCCTGGGTCAACTCGATCATGGTGCTCATCAAGCTGGGCGTGCTCACGTTCTTCGTGCTCGTCGGCTTCACCGGCTGGAACGCCGACAACCTCGCCGAGTTCGCCCCGTTCGGGACGGCCGGGGTGTTCGCCGCCTCGGGCGTCATCTTCTTCTCCTACATCGGCCTCGACGCCGTCTCCACCGCCGGTGAGGAGGTGCGCGATCCGCAGCGCACCCTGCCGCGGGCCCTCATCCTCGCCCTGTGCATCGTCACCGGCTTCTACATCCTCGTCGCGGCCGCCGCGGTCGGTGCCCAGCCGTGGCGGGAGTTCGAGGGCCAGGAGGCCGGTCTCGCGCAGATCCTGCAGAACATCATCGGCGCCCCCTGGCCGGGCACGCTGCTCGCCGCCGGGGCCGTCATCTCGATCTTCAGCGTCACCCTCGTCACGCTGTTCGGGCAGACGCGCATCCTGTTCGCCATCAGCCGCGACGGGCTGCTGCCGAAGGTGCTCTCCCGGGTCAACCCGCGCACCCATGTGCCGACGTGGTCGATCCTCGTGGTCGCGGCCGCCGTGTCGCTGCTGGCCGGGTTTCTGCCCCTGGCTCTCCTCGCGGAGATGACGAGCATCGGCACCCTGTCGGCGTTCACGATCGTCGCCATCGGCGTCATCCTGCTGCGGCGCCGTCACCCCAACCTGGAGCGCGGTTTCCGGGTGCCCGGCTACCCGGTGACCCCGATCCTCACGATCCTCGGATGCCTGTGGATCATCCGTAGCCTGGACTCCCTCACCCTCATCGCCTTCGTCGTCTGGACCGTCGTCGTGCTCGCCTGGTACCTGCTGGTGGCACGCCGCACGAGCGCCCTCAACGCCTACAGCGAGCAGGAGTTGGAGCGGCTCGACGCCGACTGATCAGCCCCGATCAGCGCGGTGGGCCGACCCGCGTGGCGTCGCGCACCTCACCGACGAGCGATTCGAGCACGTCTTCGAGGGCCACGACCCCGCCGCCGGGCATCCCGTCGACGAGGGCCAGGTGCTGGTGGGCGCGCTGCATGTCGACGATGACGGTACGGAGCCGGTCGTCGGCGCCCACCCGACCCAGGTCGTGCACGGCGCTGCTCGGTACGGGCTGCTCGCGGTGTTCCTCCTCCGTGGCGAGGAGGTCCTTGAGGTGGACGTAGCCCGTGAGTTCCCCGTCCTCGAGGACGGGGAAGCGCGAGAACCCGGTACGGCCGGCGAGCGCCTCGACCTCGGCGACCGTCACGTCCCGGGAGACGGTGACGAGCTCGTCGGCGGGGATGGTGACGTGCCGCGCGGTGAGGGTCTCGAACTCGAGCGCCCCCTGCAGCAGGGCCATCTCGTCGCTGTCGAGGTGACCCTCACGCCCGGACTCGGCAACGAAATGCTTGAGCTGCTCGGTCGTGAACGCCGAGGCCACCTCATCCTTCGGCTCGATGCGAGCAGCGCGGAGCACGAGGTTGGCGGTGGCGTTCATGAGCCAGATGACGGGCCGGAAGACGACCGTCAACAGGTAGAGCGGCGGACCCAACACGAGCGCGGCCCGGTCGGGGCCGGCGAGCGCGATGTTCTTCGGCACCATCTCGCCCAGCACCATGTGCAGGTAGACGACGATGGCGAGCGCGATGACGAGCGCCACCGGGTGCACGAACGCCTCGGGGATCCCGATCGCGGCGAACGGCACCTCGAGGATGTGGGCGACCGCGGGTTCACCCACGGCACCGATACCGAGCGAGCACATCGTGATGCCGAGCTGGCAGGCGGCCATCGACAGCGATACCCGCTCCATGCTGCGCAGCGTGAGGCGGGCGGGCAGTGAGCCCGTCGCGGCCTTCGGCTCGATCTGGGCGCGGCGGGCCGAGACGAGCGCGAACTCGGCCCCGACGAAGAACGCGTTGAGAGCCAGCAGAACGACGAGGACGACGAGGGATGCTCCGGTGCTCATCGCTGCTCCTCCCGGTCGATGGCGGTCGCGACGCTCGCGCGCGGACGACGCACCGTGACGTGCAAGGACGCCACGCGGTGACCGTCCAGGCGCATGACGGTGACCTCGACGCGGGCGGGCGTCGGCAGGTCGTTCTCGTCACGGTTGACCTCATCGACCGCCTCGATGGTCACGCGGTCGCCGGCGTCGGGCAGCCGGTCGAGCAGCTCGGTGACGTAGCCGCCGAGGGTGTCGGACTCCTCACCCTCGGGGAGTTCGAGGTGCAGCAGGTCGCCCAGTTCGTCGGGGCGCAGCAACCCGGAGACGACCCAGGCGCGTCCGCTGCGGCGGTACATGAGCGGGCTGCGGTCGTGCTCGTCATCGATCTCGCCGACGATCTCCTCGACGAGGTCCTCCAGCGACACGATGCCCGCGGTGCCGCCGTACTCGTCGACGACGACGGCCAGCTGCAGGCCCGGCTCGCGCAGGCGGCGCATGAGCGGGTCGAGGGTCATGGACTCGGGCACGACGGGCGCGTCGACGAGCACGTCGGTCAGCGGCGTCGTGGCGCGCTCCGCGTAGGGCACGCCCACGGCCTGTTTGACGTGCACGAGACCGACGATGTCGTCCACGTGATCCCCCATGACGGGAAACCGTGAGTGCCCGGTCCGCAACGCGGCGTCGACCACGGCGGACACCGGCTGGTCCGCCTGCAGGAAGTCGACCCGCGGCCGCGGCATCATCACCTCACCGGCAGTGCGATGCCCGAACTCGATGGACCGGGCCACCAGTTCGGCGGTGTTCTCATCGAGCGTGCCCTCGCGGCCGGAGTGCGTGACGACCGAGGCGAGCTCCTCGGCCGTGCGGGCCTGCGCGAGCTCTTCGGTCGGTTCGAACCCGAGGCGGCGCACCACCGAGTTGGCGGCGTCGTTGAACAGCTTGACCGCCCACCCGAACAGCACCATGAACACGGTGTGCGGCCACACCACCAGGCGCGCCACCCGCATCGGCTGGGCGATGCCCCAGTTCTTGGGGACGAGCTCACCGAACACCATCTGCGTGAACGTGGCGAGCGCGAACGCCAGACCGAACGCCACCCCTGCTGCGGCGGGTCCGCTGTAGTCGAACGTGCCGAACGCCGCCTGCAACAGGGTGGCGATCGAGGGCTGCGCGATGAAACCGACGATGAGGCTCGTCACCGTGATCCCGAGCTGCGCCCCCGAGAGTTGGCTCGAGAGGCTGCGCAGATGTCCGTGCACGCGGCGTGCCCGCCCGTCGCCCTCGTCGGCCCGTCGTTCGACGGCTCCCCGGTCGACCGTGAGGTAGGAGAACTCCACGGCGACGAACAGGGCGTTGAGGGCGATCAGGAGCACGACGCAGCCGGTGAGGATCCAGGCCGTAGTCATGAGCACCAGGATAAGAACACTTTCGGGTGGTCCTCGACACCGCCGGGGCGCGCACGCTCCCCCCGGCGCGCAACAGGGCCTCTGCGCGCCGACCCCGGCCGCCCGTGATCGGGGTGGTCTGTCACGATGTCGCAGGTGAGCACCCCCGCGCCCGTCCCTCGCCGAGTCCTCGCGCCCGACCTGGCGCGCGGCGCGATGTTGCTGCTCATCGCGCTCGCGAACGTGCCGGCCTACCTGTGGGGGCCCGGGCAGGGCTTGTCGGCGACGGCCTTCCATCCGCCGAGCACCGACCTGCTCGACCGCATCGTGCAGGCCGTGACGATCGTGACGATCGACGGCCGCGTCTACCCGATGTTCACGTTCCTCCTCGGGTACGGCATGTGGCAGTTCGCGCGCGCCCGCCGAGCCCAGGGGGTGCCCGAGCCGGACGTCCGCCGACTGCTGCGGCGACGACACCTCGGTCTGCTCCTCATCGGTGCCGTTCACGCCGCCCTGCTGTTCAGCGGTGACGTGCTCGGGGCCTACGGCATCCTCGGCCTCGTCATGGTGCCGCTGTTCTTCGCCTGTTCGAGCCGGACCCTCGCGTGGTGGTGCGCCGGTCTCACGGTGGCGCTCCTGGTGTTCCTGGGGATGTCGGCCGCCCTCGACATGCTGTTCGGTGCTGCCGACCCCGCCGCGCTCGACGCCGCGGAGGGCTTCTTTCCCGTGCCCAACGTCGAGACCGACTACCTGGCCGCGATGGGCGGGCGACTGCTGATCTGGGGGATCTCCACCCCGACGACGGCGCTCATCGGGTCGATCCTGCCCTCACTCGTGCTGCTGTCGTGGATCGCGGCGCGCGCCGAAGTGCTCGAACGCCCCGGCGACCACCTGCCGCTGCTGCGTCGCGTCGCCGCCATCGGTATCGCCATCGGCTGGCTGGGCGGCATCCCCGCCGCCGCCGTGCACCTCGGCGTGCTCCCTGCGGCGCATCTCTCCTGGGCCCTCACGCTGAGCATGGTGAGCGGGTTCGTCTGCGGCGTGGGCTACGTGGCCGCGTTCGCCCTGCTCGCCCACCGCCTCACGCTCGCCGAGCTCTCGGGCGCGACCGAAGGCACCCTGCGGCGCGTCCTCGTCGCCACGGGCCGCGCGTCGCTCACCTGCTACCTCTTCCAATCCGTCGTGTTCGCGCCCCTGTTCGACGCCTGGGGCCTCGGTGCGGGTGAACACGTCGGCAGCGCCGCCGCCGCGGGCATCGCCGTCCTCACGTGGGCGGCGAGCGCGCTGCTCGCGACCTGGCTGCTGCGCACCGGACGCCGCGGACCCGGTGAGATCGCCCTGCGGCGCATCACCGGCTCGAGCCGGCCTGCGTGACGCACAGTGAGCACCTGCACGACCGCCGCTGCATGCCGGGTGGTCAGGCCCACCACCAGCCTCCCCTACCATGAAGGGGGAGTCGACGAAGGGGAATCGTTCATGAAGTGGCGCGTCGCGCCGGGGATCGCCGCCGCCGCCATGACGGCGCTGCTGCTGACGGCCTGCACCGCCGACCCGCAACAACCCAGCCCCGCCCCCACGCGGACACCGTTCACGCCGCCGCCAGGATCCCCCGAGTTGGGCACCCAGAGCGGGCTGCTGTGGGACAGCGGGGTCGTGCACAACGAAGCCGACCTCAGCGAGGAGTTCGAACAGCTCCGCGGCAAGCCCCTCGACGTCATCGGCGTCGCCCCCACGCGCGACTCGTGGAAAGAGCTCCTCAACGCCTGGTGGCTCACCGACATGTCGATCCCGCCGGACTTCGAGGGCACCCTCAACGTCGCCCTGCCCCTGTTTCCCGCCGACGGGTCGATGGCGGACGCCGCGAGCGGCGCCGACAACGAGAAGTGGGAACAGATGGGGCGACTCATCGCCGAGAAGTACCCCACCGCCTACGTGCGCCCCGGGTGGGAGTTCAACATCCGCGACTGGGACTGGGCCGTCACCAAGAACAACGTCGAGGAGTACAAGCAGGGGTTCCGCAACGCCTCCACCTCCCTCAAGAAGGGCGGCCCCGACCTGCGCATCGTGTTCAACCCGAACGCGGGCAAAGGCAACTCCCTCGCCGACGCGCGGCTGGCCTACCCCGGCGACGACGTCGTCGACATCATCGGGATCGACGCCTACGACTGGAGCCCGCCGTACGACGACGGCCGCGGCTGGGAGCGCCACCGCACGCAGGCCGGCGGTTGGGACTTCTGGGGCGACTTCGCCCGGGAGCGCGGCAAGCAGTTCGCCGTTCCCGAATGGGGCGTCATCACCGGGTCCCCCGACTCCGGCGGCGACAACCCGCACTACATCAACAAGGTCATGGGGTGGATGCGGGAGAACGCCGACATCATGGCGTTCGACACCTACTTCGACGAGCGCGAGGCGTACTGCACGTGCTCCCTCACGCAGAACCCCCGCGCGAAGGAGGCCTACCTCGAGCAGCTGCAGGGGTGGGTCGACCCCTCACCCCGCCCGAGCACACCGACTGCGCCCGGCACGGCCGAGGTGGGCGACGGCACGCCGCAACCCGAGGTCACCATCACGCCAGCGCAGCCGACGTCACCCTGACGCGGCCGACCACCGGCGCGGGCTGACGTCGCGGACGGCCCGGGCCACCGCCGCGGCGCCGTGCTCGGACATGACGATCGTGTAGTGGTTGACGTCGTCCACCTCGCGAAACTCCACCGCCTTGTACCTCTCAGCCAACTCGGCGGCGGTCGACGCGGCGTAGAGACCGGGCGGGTCGTCGACGAAGCCCCGGGGTGCCCGCAGAAAGACCCAGTGGCGTGAGTTGCGGCCACCGCGCCCGGCCGGCAGGGCCCGCAGCGACTCGAGCGCCCCGAAGAACGGGGCGCTGCCGAGCACGTCCCGCTGGTCGGCGAGCACGGACTCCAGCACCGCGCCGGCGTGGAACTCCCCGTCCTGCTCAACGACGTCGTAGCGGGCGTACTCCTCGACGACGGCGTCCGCATCACCGGCGAACGCCGGGTGGGAGCGGAAGAGGTCGACGTAGGCCTCCTCCGAGGGCAGCCGTGCCTCCAGGCGCGCCTTGATGGCCTCCAGGGCGCCCACGGTCGTCTCCTTCTCCTGCTCGGCGAACGGGAACCCGCCGTCGACGAGCACGACCCCGGCGACGAGCTCGGGGTAGCGGTCGGCCAACACCATCGCGACGAACGCGCCCATCGAGTGACCGACGACGATGACCTGCCCGTCGGCGCCGACCACGGACCGTGCCACGGTGGCCGCGTCGTCGGCGTGCGTGACGAGCCCGGCACCGGCCACATCACGCGAGCGGCCTCGGCCTCGCAGGTCGGGAGCGATCACGTGGAGGTCGAGGGCCTCGGCGACGTGCGGCCACGCCAGGTGGTGGGCGGTGATGCCGTGCAGGGCGAGGACGACGGGGGCGTCGTCGTCCTGCGCCGCCCACCGGCCGACCGTGAGGTCGCCGCCGTCGACTCGGACCGTGAACGTCGAATAGCTCATGGCTCGTATCCAACCGGGCCGAGCGCCACTGACGCAATCGGACGTCCAACCCTCCGGCACTCACACCGCCTGGTGGAACCTCTTCGTGATGGCGGCCGCGATGTCGAGGTAGGCCTCGCGGGTCGAGGGCTGCAGGCTCTCCCAGTCCAGGAGGGCGCCGTCGGCGACGTGCGGGTCGGCGGGCACGACGATGACGTCACCGGCGCGAGAGAGGAAGTCGAGGACGGCATCCTTGTCGACCGACCCCGACACGATGTCCTTGGCGGTGAGTACGACGATGCAGCTCTTGGCGAGCTCGTCGAACCCGTTCTGCGTCAGCCAGTCGATGGTCTCCGCAGCCCGCTTGGCGCCCGTGATGGACCAGGCCGCCGGGATGACGACCGTGTCGGCGAAGCGCAGGACGCCCTCCATGAGGGGGTGGGTCACTCCGGTGCCGCAGTCGACCTGGATGAAGGAGTAGTAGCGCTGCACCGCCCGCATGACGGCGTCGAAGTCGTCCGCGCGCAGCGAGTCACCGAGGGTCGGGTTGGGCTCACCGGGCAGCACCGTGAGGCGTCCGCGAGTGCTCGTGTACCGGGACAGGTCTTCCAGGCTGCCGATGTCGTCGATATCGCGGGCCAGCGCCGCAATCCCCGAGAGCTTGCGGCCCACCAGACGTTCGGCGAGGTCACCGGCGTCGGGGTTGGCGTCGATGGCGAACACCGGGTCGGGGCGCAGGTCAGACAACGCGATCGACGTCGCCGCCGTCGTGGAGGTCTTGCTGATGCCGCCCTTGAGGCAGAAGAAGGCCGTCACGTGCTTGCCGCGCAGCTGGGTCGAGATCTGGGCCTCGCGGGCCCTGTCCCTCGCCTCGCGGGGGCTGATGCCGGGGTTCCAGCGGCCGCCGGTGGCCGTGAACGCGAGCGATCGCCAGCCGGAGCGGGGCCGGGGCCGGGGGGCGCGCACGAGGTCACCCACCTCGATCCCGTCGCGTGCCGGGGTGACCCCGCGACCCTCCTGGGTCGTGGTCTCACGGGCGACCGGACGATCGGTCACCAGCCCCGTGGGGATCGACTCCTCGGAGGCAGCCGACGCCTCGGCGCGCGATGCCCCGGTCGACGTGGGCGCGGTCGCCTCAGTGCTCTCGGTCGCCTCCGGCTCCCGACGCCACGGCCGGTTGCCCCCGGGATAGCGCGTCGCATCGGGGCGCGGTTGAGGGTTGGCAGGCTTGAGCCCGTAGGTGGGTCCGGTCACGGCGTCTCCTCGATTCACGAAGCGCGGGCGCGCTCACGTCGGCGGGCAGCGGCGTTGTGACCGCGGCATTCATCGCAGCGGCAGCCGCGACGGTAGAGCGACAGGCTGCCCTCACCGCGGGGGTGCCGCGGTCGGTGCTCGATCTCGGAGGCGGGGCTGCGACGCGGCTCCTGCACCGAGGCCCGCCCGGTGGGCGCCATCTCGGGAAACAGGAGGCGACGCTGGCTGGTCGTCGTCGACGCGCGGTACCCCACATCGTTCATGCGGACGGCCTCACGCAGGCACGCACCCCAGATCGGGCAGCGCTCGCAGATGCGCATGAGCATCGGCGGGACGACCTCGGCCTCGCTCTCCGGGGTCCATGCGGACGCCGGGATGCCGAGGGCACGGGCGGAGGCGCAGGCGGCGTCGCCGTCGGTCGAGACGGTGGCCTCGTCGGCCTCCATGCGGGCGATGAGCTCGGGGCTCACGACGCGACGCAGGCGGCGCTGGGCGGGTTCGGCCGTGATGGTCACGACTCCTCCTCGTACTTGCCGGTAGGTAACTCCAGAACGCCGTGAAGTCTCACCATGAAGCGCTGCTTGCGTCAACCTTTTCTCAGAGTCGACCTGCATAGATGCTTGAGAGTTGAACGAACGACCAGGGCGACCGTCCGGCTGTCGAAGGCCCCCGACGCCACCAATCCGATTGGCCCCGGGATGAACTCAGGAGGGCTCGGACGGCCCGCGGCGATACCTCGGGCGAGGCACACCTGGACGCTCGTTCACCTAAAGTTCACTTTCGAGGTGGGTCGGGAACGACACCGACGTGACCTGCCGTGCGAGGTGTCGACCCCTCCCCGGCGTGGGGACGCCGGCCTCGTGGTGGCCCCTGTGGGTGTCTTAGGCTGGCCCGCAGTCGGATGAGGAAAACGAGGTGCGAGATGTCGACCGAGGCAGAACGGGCGACCTCGGGCACCCCCGCCTCGGAAGGACCCCCGACCGGCTACGTCACCGCCGAGATGATCGCCGAGCGCCTCGCCGCCATCACCGGCAAACGCTCGATCCCCGCGTCGACGATCCGCGGCATGGCGAGCAGGGATCAGATGCCCGCGCCCACCGACCTCAAGTGGGGGCGCCGCACCCTGTGGGACGCCGCCCAGATCGGCCAGTGGCTCCAGGAGCGCGAGGCGCGCCACCTGCCCGTGCCCACCGTGCGTCAGATCCAGCGGCGGCTCACCGAGCTCGACGAGAACGCGCGCCTCACCGGCAACGACGCCAAGCTCAAGGAAGGCGTCCGCAAAGCGCATCGCCGCGGGCTCAGCTACCAGCAAATCGCCGACGCCATCAAGGTCAAGAACGGCGACCACCACCCCACGCGCGAAGCAGTACGCGTCCGGTTCCAGCGCTACCTCTGACCTGGGCTTTCTCGCTCTTCAGCGTCCGCCCAGCAGATCCCCACCCACGCCATACCCCTCGCACAGCCCATCCATAGGGAGAGGGTCGAGCTTGGACCTCGTCATCCACGAGAGGGGACTTCGATGAGCACCATGACCACCATCGACTACACGTCGGCGCCCGACCACGGCGGCGACGGGAACGACGGCCGCGACGTGAGCGGGAAGACGCCTCGACCGCGCCGGACCCGTCTCGCCGAGATCGGCCTCACCGCACTGCTCGCGGCGAGTATCGGCAGCGGGGCGACCCTCGCCACGACGGGCCTCCTGCCCGTCACCACCTCGTCCTCGGTCGCTGCCGATGCCGGCGCTGATGCGGGATCGACAGCCGCCCCCTCCACGCCATCGTGGCCGACGGTGGCCGCCGCAGCCTCGCCCTCCGTCGTCGCCGTCGAGGTGTCCGGCCGGGCGGGCAGCGGTCAGGGATCGGGAGTCATCTGGGACGACCAGGGCCACGTCGTCACCAACAACCACGTCGTGGCCTCACTCGGCGACGGCGCCCGTATCCAGGTGCGCATCGGGCAGCAGACGACCTACGCCGCGACCATCGTGGGCACCGATTCCACGACCGACCTGGCGGTCCTGCAGATTCAGTCGCCGCCCGCCGACCTCGCCCCCCTCCCCCGCGGCACCGCCGATGAGGTACACGTGGGCGACCCGGTCATGGCCCTCGGCAACCCCCTCGGCCTGTCCGGCACCGTCACGACCGGCATCGTCAGCGCTCTGGACCGGCCGACCACCACCGAGGCCGTGGACTCGCAGGCCGGTCCCCCTTCTGCTGCGCAGGTGGTCGTCACCAACGCGATCCAGACCAGTGCCGCCATCAACCCGGGCAACAGCGGCGGCGCTCTCGTCGACGCCCAGGGGCGACTCATCGGGATCAACTCCTCCATCGCCTCGATGCCGTCGAGCACGGGCCAGTCCGGCGGCAACATCGGCATCGGGTTCGCCGTCCCGGTCGACGAGGTGACCGGCATCGTCGACCAGCTCATCTCGTCCGGCACGGCCACGCACGCGGCGCTCGGGATCCGCGTCATCGACGCCGAGGTCCCACAAGGCGCCGCCACGGTGAGCGGCGCAGGCGTCGAGGAGGTCCTGCCGCAGGGAGCAGCCGCGACCGCCGGCCTGCGCTCCGGGGACGTCATCATCGCTGTCGACGACACCCCCGTCACCTCCGCGGAGAGCCTCATCGGTCAGGTGCGATCCCACGCGGTGGGTCAGAGCGTCGACCTCACGCTGCTGCGGGACGGGAGCCGGACGTCGGTCACGGTGACCTTGGACAGCCGGTCCGCGTGACCACGAGCGCCTTCTCATCAGGTGAGATGCCGTCTCGGTGAG
>JAUNTP010000086.1 GCA_030538585.1 Mobilicoccus sp. | reverse complement strand
GGTGACCTTCGCTCCTCGACCAACGATTTGCGGGGTAACTCTCGCTCCTCGACCAACGAACCGGCGCCCCGACTCGCTCCCTAGCCGTGCCGGCGACAGAATCGACGATATGCAGACGCGATCGCTCGGACCGTTCACCGTTTCCGCCGTCGGGCTGGGCGCGATGCCGCTCTCGATGAACCGGGACAACGAGCTCCCTGATCGCGAGCAGGCGATCGCGACGGTCCACGCCGCCCTCGATGCCGGGGTGACCCTCATCGACACGGCCGACTGCTACGCCCCGAGTTGGGACCAGGTCGGCCACAACGAGCGCCTGGTCGGTGAGGCTCTCGCCACCTGGGACGGCGACCGTTCGTCGATCGTCGTCGCGACCAAGGGCGGCATCACGCGCAGCGAGGGTGAGGAGTGGGGCCGTGACGGGAGCCCCGACCACCTGCATCGCGCGGTCGAGGCGTCGTTGAGCGCGTTGGGTGTGGACGCGATCGACGTCTACCAGTTGCACCGCCCCGATCGGGCGCGCATCTACGGCGAGGTCATCTCAACGCTGCGCGGGCTGCGCCGTGAGGGCCTCATCCGCAGCGTCGGCATCTCCAACGCGAGCGTCGAGGAGATCGACATCGCCTGTGAGGTGCTCGGCGAGGGTGGCCTGGTGAGCGTGCAGAACGAGTTCTCGCCCGCCCACCCCTGCAGCTACGAGGAGCTGCAGCATTGCGGCGAGCACGGCATCGCGTTCCTCCCGTGGAGTCCCCTCGGCGGCACCGGTGGTGGCGCCCGCGGGGTCGGCGACCGGTTCGCGGTGTTCTCGCAGATCGGCGAGCGCCACGGGGTGAGCCCGCAGCAGGTCGTGCTCGCGTGGGAGCTGTCGCTCGGGGAGCACGTCATCGTCATCCCCGGCGCCCGGAGGGCCACCTCGATCGAGGACTCGGCCCGCGCCGCCGAGCTGGTGCTCAGCGACGATGAACTCGCGGCCTGTTCGGCGGCAGTGGGTCACGGCATCGGCTGACGCGCGGGCGGTGACCGGCTCACAAACCGGCGATGCCGGACGATTCAGCCTTGTGACGAGGCGTTCCGTCTTTCGGCCGATGGAGTGGTCGCCTCACCCTGGTGTGCTGGTTCTCAAGACCAGTACGTCCGGAGCAGCACGCTCCGCCGTGCTGACCGACCCCTGAGCCGATGAGAGGCACTGTCATGCAGAACTTGCTCGCCACCCACCTGACGACGTGGAAGTGGTGGTACGCGATCCCCACGTCCTTCGTGCTCGTGCTCGCGTCCGTCGTCACGATGGTGTCGATGCTCTTCACGGAGCTGGAGCCACAGACGCAGGCGCTGCTCACAGCGCTGTTGGTGCCGCTCCAGTTCATCCTCTACGGCGTCCTCAGCCTCGGCATCATCGCTCTGCTCTCGCGCCGGTGGCCGACGCGCGGCGACCTGGGGCTCAAAGCCGGCCTCACCCGTCGTGACCTGGTCATCGTGGGAATCGTCTTCGTGGTCACCCACGCCATCTTCTTCATCATCGGGCGGCTGAACCCGCAGCCCGGGCAGGCTGAGGCGTACTTCCAGGAGTCCAACCTCGGCGGGCCGGTGCTGATGTCGTTCATCACGCTGTTCACCATGGTGATCCTCGCCCCGACGTGTGAGGAGTTGCTCTACCGTGGCGCGATCCTGCGGCCGATTCATGACGCCCTCGCGCGGCGCGGCATGGCCACGCTCGGCGCTGTCGTCGGCATTCTCGTCAGCTCGGTCGCGTTCGCGCTGCCTCACCTCGGGGGCGATCTGACGGGGTGGCAGGCGCTCGCCTACATGGTGACGGGCGTCGGCTTCGGTCTGGTGTACGTGCTCACGGGTTCGATGACGGCCGCGATGGTCGCGCACTCCCTGCAGAGCTGCCTCGTGATGTTCCAGATCCTCGCGTTCGGCAGCGGGGACCACCAGGTGCACCCGATCCTGTGGGTGCTCGTCGTCGGCACCCCGATCTGGGTGTTCCTCATCGCGCGCGCCCTGGCGTCGACCGGGAGCTCGTGCCGAGCCACTGACCTTCTCCTGCGCCGCACCCTCCCGCTCACGGCGGGAGGGGGCGCGCCGATAGGAGGAGGGGCACGGATGCCCCACGACACCTCGGCACGACACCCCGCCACGGAAGGCACGCAGATGACGACCCGCCGCACCCCCGAGCGCCTCCGCGCGCACGGTGAACGAGGTGTGCGGTGAGGATCGGCACGAACATCGCGGCGATGTCGGCCTACCGGTTCCTGGGCGCGACGACGAGCGACATCGGCCGGGCCTTCGAGCGGCTCTCCTCCGGGCTGCGCATCAACCGCGCCGCGGACGACGCCGCCGGTCTCGCCATCTCCGAGCGTATGCGCAGCCAGGTGAACGGCATGCGACAGGCGAGCCGCAACGCCCAGGACGGCATCTCCCTCGTGCAGACCGCCGAAGGAGCCCTGAACGAGACTCACGCGATGCTGCAGCGCATGCGCACCCTGGCGGTGCAGGCCGCGAACGGCACCCTCACCGATAGCAACCGCGCTGCCCTGCAGAAAGAGGTCGACGCCCTCATCGAGCAGATCGACCTCGGCGCGCGCACCACCCAGTTCAACGGGATGCCGTTGCTCGACGGGACGTTCGCCGACAAGCGCCTGCAGATCGGGGCGGGCGCGGGGCACACGATGAGCCTCTCCCTGGGGGCCGCCACCGCCGCCGCGCTCCGACTAGCGCCGGACCCCGACGCCGTCGACGGCGAGGTCGAGGTCAACGGCGGCGCCGTGAAGCAGCCCGATCTCACCGTTCCGAAGCGCCTGCCGGTGCGGACCCCGTTCAATGAGAAGGCCCCTGGGAAGGCCTGGGACGACTGGTCGACCCTCGGCGAAGCGGCCTCGGTCGTGAGCCACACGGGCACGCCGACGTCTGGCACGTACACCGTGGACGGCGACGCGGGCACCGTCTCGCGGGGCGGCGTCGTCGTCGGGTCGATCTCCGGCGACGGCAAGGTCGTCACATTCGCCGACGGGGCATCCGTCACCTTCGACAACGAGGTGTGGTTCGACAATGCGTCCGCGAGCCCGACTGGGCGATTCACCCTGACCGCAGTCGGACCGGCCGCGGCGCTGTCGGTAGCGACCCAGGAGGACGCGACGCAGTCGATCCGTCGCCTCGACACAGCCATCGCGACGGTCTCGGGCCTGCGGTCCGGCCTCGGCGCCGTCCAAAACCGTCTCGACCACACGATCCGTAACCTCGGAGTGTCGGCGGACAACCTGGCCGCCGCCGAGTCCCGCATCCGCGACGCCGACATGGCGCGCCAGGTCATGGCCCTCACGCGCGGTCAGATCCTGCAGCAGGCGAGTACGGCGATGTTGGCGCAGGCGCACCAGTCGCAGCGTGTCGTGCTCTCGCTGCTCGGCTGAAACCTGCACGGCTGCGGCCGTCTTGGTGGACGTCCTCACGGCGGCTCCCACTCGACCGATAGGACGACGCTCCTGCCACCCGCCGCGATGCGGCACACGCCACGGAAGGCGGCCCATGTCTGTCGTGCCCGCACGTCGCGGTGTCATCGCCATTGCCCTCAGTGCCATCGTCGCGTTGGGGGGCGCCGTCACTCCCGCGATCGGTTCGTCGGGTCCTGGTGATCCGACCGCGGACCCCGCCTACGCGGACCGTCGACCGCAGACCACCCTCGGCGGCCTCGGTGGACCCATCAGTGCGCTGCTGGGCAGCACCGACCTCAACTGCGGCCTGTTCACCAGCGCGGCGCCGACCACCCCGCAGGTGCACTACAACGCGGCCTGCGGCACCTTCATCAACGCCAACGGCACGATGTACGGTCCCCACTACGTGCCGGACTCCACCCTGTACGTGCCGCGCACCGCCTGGACGCCGGTGAGCATCGATACCCGCACCGAGGGTGACACCCACTCCCTCCTCACTTCGGTGACGGGCGGTGGGCTCGCCGTGACGCAGACGGACTCCTACCGCACCGGTGAGCCGTTCTACTCCACGAGTGTCGCCGTGCGGAACACGACGACCGCCCCTGTGACCGTCACGGTGTACCGCGTCGCCGACTGCACCGTGGACGGGCAGACCTGGGGCGGCGGCTTCAAAGCCAGGAACGGCGTCTACGGTTGCGCCTCCTTTGACACGACATCGTCCAATCGCCTCACGTGGCAGCCCATCACCGGCGGCTCGTCGGGCATGGCCGCGGACTACGACGCGTTCTGGAAGGCGGTGCGCACGGGCGCCATCCTGCCGAACACCGCGAACACCAAGCCTGACGTCGACAACGCTGCTGGGCTCTCCTGGCGAGTGACGATCCCCGCCGGAGTCACGGCGCGGTTCGCGCACCGCACCGGCGTGGGCTCCTCCGCACTAGCGCCGGTCCAGTCGGTGCCGCCCATCACCGACTTCACTCCCGAGCCGGACCCCACTCCCGATCCGCTGCCCGACCCGACCCCCACTCCCGACCCAGCGCCGGACCCGGAGCCCACGCCAGACCCGACCCTTGACCCCCCCCCCGACCCGGACGGCATCGACCTGTCGATCGACAGTGATGGTGATGGTTTGCCGGATGCGTGGGAGGACGGCACCGCCCACGCAGCCGATCCGACGCAGCCGGACCTGTCGATCTACGGCGCCGATCCGCACCGGCGTGACCTGTTCGCGCAGGTGGGCCCGACGAGGACGGGGTCGGTGGTGCGGATGCCGAACCTCACGGCGATGCGCCGCATTCAGGACTCGTTCTGGGCCCGCGGCATCAACCTGCACATCGACGCCGGACCCTCGAGCCTCATGGACCGCGCCACGGGCCGCACCTGGGGCGAGCTGTCACAGATGGGTGCGCCCTACGAGGTGCCGTCTGACGTGTCCACCCACGACTTCACCAACGGTCGCTGGAACGGCCCCATCGGCGAGGCACGCGCTGCGCAGCTACCCGCCGAGCGAGAGGGCGTCTTCGCGTACTGGATCTATGTCGGCACGTACAACGGCTCGCGGAGCAGCGGTCTGGCCTGGACGCCCGGTGACGAACTGATCTTTGCTCTGGGCACCTTCACCGCCCTGGGACGCAACCCGAGCGTCATCGAAGAGGCCGGCACGGTCATGCACGAGTACGGTCATAACCTCGGTCTCGGCCACGGTGGCCGCGGCGCGGAGTACACGGTCCAGGACAAGCCGAACTACGTGTCGATCATGAACTACCTGTACCAGATGTCCGGTCTGCACCGGGACGGCGCGACCGGGGTCATCGACTACAGCGAAGGTCGCTTGAGCCAGCTCAACGAGAACGCCCTCAACGAGGCGGCCGGTCTCGACCCGGACGATCACGCGGCGCGTTTTCGCGTCAAGTGGCGCATCGGCGGCAGCATGACGAACCAGAGCGGCGCAGCCGACCGCAACATCGACTGGAACTTCGACGGCCGCATCAGCACGTCCCCGTACGCGTACGCCCTGCGCTACAACGGCTGGGATGAGATGCCCAAGCGCACGCTGTCCGACCACGACGACTGGGGCAACCTCATCTTCGGCGGCGGCGGCAAGATCGGGCCCGCCGCCCGCGGTGCTGACGCCGATCAGGCCGCCGGGCACTCCGTCGATGGTCACGGTCACGACAACCCGAACGGGGACCCGATGATCTTCGACGAGCCCGCCCTTCCGGAACTGACGGCCCGGGCCCCCGAGGTCGTCTCCTCCGAGTTGAGTGCGCCCCGCGCGCTGGGCCTCACGCCCGGGGGGTCCGCGCCCGTCAGGCTGTCGCTGTCGAACCCTCACGAGCAGCCCGTCACCTACGACCTCACCGTCACCGCTGGCGGTGGCGCACAGGCAGACGTCCCGACGTCCGTCACCGTCCCCGGCCGCGCTACTTCCCACTTCACCGTGCAGGTGAGCATGCCGCTAGCCCACGGCCAGCAGGCTTCCGACCAGGCAGCAGCCGGTGAGTGGCAGGGGATGGGCACGGTCGATGTCACCGCCACGCGACGCGGCGACACCAGCGACGCGGTCAGAATCACCACCGCCGTGTTCACCGACACGGATGTGGTCGAAGCGGGCGTGACCGAAGCGTTCGACGGTACGCCCAGCCCCACGGACCAGACACCGCTCGCGGAGACGACGACCCCCTACACGCCGCCCACTCCCCCTGGCGCGCCCGGGCCGCAGGCGCCCGAGCGACCTGCTCCGCCGGCAGGCCCGACTCCGCCCACGCCGCCGGTGGGCGTCACGCCGCCCGGTGCGTCGACGCCGTCACCCGACGGCGCCCCGGTCCCGCGGCCGGCGCCGGAGCGTCCGAGTGTCGCCGACCTGGGCGGCCGGGTCGCCGGGGCTGACCGGTTTGCCACGGCGGCGGCGCTGAGCGCGAAAGCGTTCCCGCACGGTGCGCAGACCGTGGTGCTCGCGACGGGTGCGACCTACCCGGACGCCCTCGCTGGTGGCACGAGGGCCGCGGCGGCAGACGCACCTGTGCTGCTCACCGGCGGCACGAGCCTGCCGGCGGCGACGCAGTCCGAGCTGAAGCGGCTCGCGCCCACGGAGATCATCGCCGTCGGCGGCACCGCCGCCGTCAGCCCGACCGTGCTCGCGCAGATCGAGCGGCTCACCGGCGCGAGGGTCACCCGCATCGCCGGGGCGGACCGGTTCGCCACCGCCGCGCAGGCGGCGCAGCGCTGGACCGGTGAGGTGAAGACCGTCTACCTGGCGAGCGGCCTCGGCCACGCCGACGCCCTGTCCGCCGGGACGGCCGCGGCCGCCGAGAACGCGCCGCTCCTGCTCAGCGGGCCCGGCGCGCTGCCGCCCGCCACGCGCGAGGCGTTGAAGCGCCTGGCTCCCGAGCAGATCGTGCTCGTCGGCGGCACGTCCGTGCTCACCCCCGCCCTGTCGCGCGAGGTGACCGCACTGCTTCCGGCCTCGCAGGTGACGCGCGTCGCGGGCGCCAACCGCTACGAGACCAACGCCGCCATCCTCGCCCGGATCGGCGACACGGACGGCCTGCTCGTCGCGACCGGCACCGACTTCGCCGACGCCCTCACCGGCGTGCCGGTCGGCGCCCGGCTCAAGGCCCCCGTGGCGCTCACCCCGACGCACTGCGTGGGCTCCGACCTGGCCGCGCGCCTCGCGCGGCTGCCCGAACAGGCCCGCGTCGTGCTCGGCGGGGAGCGGTCCGTGGCCGCCGACGCCCTGCGTCGCTCCTGCTAGGAGACAGACGACGCCTCAGCCGCAGCGGCCGCGCAACCACTCCTGCGCGGCCGCCGGGGCGCGCTCGGGGGCGACCTCCTCGTCGGGTGTCATCGGCCCGCCGTAGACCTGGCCGGTCCGGTCGACGTACACGCTCGTCGTGATCGCGAAGTAGGCGCCGTCGGGCAGCGTGACGACCTCGTTGCCGCTGGAGTACCCCGCCGTGGGAGCGCCGAACGTGCGGAAGCGTTCTTGCCCGCGAAAGGCGGTGACGACGGCCTCGGCCGAACTGGCCGTCATGCCGTCGGTGAGCACGGCGACCGGCACGTCGAGACGGTCGGTGCGCTCGATGCTCGCCTGCGTCGACCCGCTGATCTTCACCTCGCCGCCGTCGATCGTCGCCTCCACGTCCTGCCCGCCGCGGTGGCGGAACGCCATGAAGGGTCCGTCACCCAGAAGCGGGCTCAGCCCGGCGATCATCGGCCACATCGTGCCGCCGTTGTTGCCCCGCACGTCCACCACGACCCCGCACGAGGCAGCCTCGGCCGACAACCCGTCGGCGATGGCGTCGGCGTAGCGTTGCGCCGTCTCGGGCTCGGTGAACCCCGCTTCCGGCAACGTCACCGTGGTGAGCCCGCCCTCGTGCTGCGCGCTCGGCATCTGTGCGGAGGCTCCCGGCTCATCGAGCGGCGTCGCCGAGAAGAAGCTGTGCCGACCGCCGGCGACCTTCACCGCCGCCTCGAGCGTCGCGTGGGTGTCGGCGTAGTCCTCCGCGCTCGCCGCCGCGTCCAACGCGGCCTGCCTGGCCGCGTCCCAGGCGGGCCCCTGCGCCTCGTACCCGTTGCTCATTCGTTCGATGGCGTACTCGGCGTAGCGCTGCGGTGAGGGCTTGATGAGCCAGAACCCCAGGTACGGGCCGAACACCCACACGGCGACCAGCGCGCCCGCAAGGAGGACGGCGACGATCCCGCCGCACCCCATCAGCCACCAGCGTCGGCGGTGGGACGGGGCGCGGCGAGACGTGGAGGCCATGCACTCAAGCCTACGGAGGCCACGCGTCGGCGACGTGGAGCCCCTACTTCAGCTCCTCGGCGGGCACGAAGGTGTAGCCGAGGTCGCGGATCCCGTCGACGATGGTCTTCAGGTGCTCGATGGGCAGGAACGGGTGAAAGAAGAAGCTCGCCGTCGACTCCCGCACCACCAGGTTGGCCTTCGCGTTCGCGATGAGGGTGGCCTCGTCCTTGGGCGGGTGGCCGCTGTAGGGGGCGAGGGCGAAGTTGCCGACGTTCTCGGGCAGGATCGCCGACCCGAACGGGTCCACGTGCCGGTACGGCACCCGCACCCCCATCGTGTAGCCCTCTGAATCCCGACCGGTGAGCAGGCCGTCGGCGTACTCGTCACGCCCGTAGCGGGTGTCGTACAGCTCCCGCATCGCCCGGTAGGCGTTGCTGCTCGCGGCGTAGTGCGGGGGCTCGAAGATCGTCGGCCGCCCGAGCCCGGCTTCTTCCATGAGGTCGATGCCGTGCTGGATCCGGGCCGTGGCGCCCGCGATCGTGTCGCGATCGGGCGGCCCGACCAGCCGCACCGGTGAGTCGATATCGCAGGTGGTGTAGTCGGCCGGCGTCACCTTCTGCGTCGGGGAAACGTCCGAGCACACCGCGCGGAAGAACTCGTAGTCGTCGCCAGTGACGCCGCTGTACGGGTTGTCCAGGCCGTTGAGCTGGTGGGTCGTGCCGTGCTGCACGATGACCGCCCCCTTGGACTGGGCGTACCGCAACGCCTCGGCCACCCGCGGCGCCTGCGCCAGAGTCACCGACGTGGCCCGTCCCTCGTTGTCGACCCCATGGGGGTCCATGTAGCGCGGGATGAGCGCGATCTGGAACGGGATACCCTCGCCGCCGAGGTAGTCGGCGTACGCGCGGATGGTGTCAGGGTCGGACACCGGCGACACGTCCTCGAGACGCACCGCGGCCTGCCGCGTCGGCTCGGGGTCGACGCCGACGAGGTCGTACATGAGGTCGGCGTACACGAGGTGGCGGTCGTTCTCGGCGGTGTAGGCGAACGGCACCTCACCGATGTAGGTAAGGTTGGCCGACCGGATGGCCCAGGGGCGTTCGCTGCCGTTCGGCCCGCACGGCTTACCGTCGCAGACGGCGTCGGCCAGCACGGTCACGGCGGAGGCGTCGGTGATGTCAGGGACGATGATCCCTGCCGGGTTGTTGTCGATGTCGCGGCCGACGACCTGGCCCTTGTAACGGACCCCGTCCGGGCGCGGCTGCTGCGCCGGTTGGGCCGTCGTCGGGTCCCAGCCGTACGTCTCGCGGAACTGCTGCGGTGCCGTGGCCGCCACCTGCTCGAGGTTCGCGCCCGCCCACATGATGGGCGTATGACCGGCGAGGACGTCCTCCGCGAGCGCTGCGGGTACGACCGTGTCACCGGTCCCCCCGATGTAGAGCACGGCGTCGGCGTCGCGCAGCTGGCCCGGGATGTAGTCGTCGACCGCCTGCGCGGTGACCGGCCCGAAGTGCGTCGCCATCATCGCCGCGTTGAGGGCGGCGAACTCGTTGGACGTCCCCCACTCCGAGTCGGGGTCGAACAGCACGAGCGTCTCCGGGCCGCTCTCAGGCCCGAACCGCATCCCTGCCGAGGTGCGGCGCGCCTCCCCTGCCGCCGGTGTGCGGTGGGCCGGGTCGGTCGTGATCTCGTCGCCGGGGACGTACATGTCGCTCGTGGCGTCGAGGTAGCGGGCGACGCCCCCGCGATTGGCGCCCGAGACGACCACGGCCGACGCCGACAGAACGAGGACGACGATCCCCACCACAGCGGCGCGCGGTGCCGCCCAGCGCAGGGCCTGCCCTCGGCGGTGCGTACGGCGGGTTGCACGAACCGTGCTTCGTGAGGCGGTCATGAGGTCCTCCTGACGTGCCGGTGGGTGCGGGCCCGGTGGATGCCGGTGCGGCGGGCCACGTGGGCAGACGTCGTCGGCACGGTGTCCGCGACCGCTGAGACCGCCGTGGGGATCGCGTGGCGAGTCGGTTCCGCGGCCTCGACGCTGTCGGGCACCGGTGCTGGCGCCGTATCGGGCGCGAGGGTGGTCTCGTCGGTCTCCACCTGACGGGCGGTCTTGGCCCAGGAGTCGTCGCCGACGAACAGGCGCCACGTCGCCCGCCACCCGGCCAGGTACCACATGAGGCAGTAGCCGACGTAGGCGTGCGCGAGGAGCGCCGCCCGCAGCCGGCTCATCCCCGGTTCACGGGTGACGTAGATCTGGGAGAACACCAGCGCCGGGCCGACGCTGAGGGCGTAGACCCCGAGCATCCACCACCCGGTCATCGGCGTACCGAGCAGGGCCAGCACGATCAGGCCGACGCAGCCGATGAGGAACGACGCCGTGAGCAGCGAGGCGAGCAGGATCAACAGCGGGCTGGTCAGGTGGTACTGCAGGTCGCGGCGGGTGATGCCGTTCCGCATCCGCGTGACCTCGCCGAGCAGTGCCCAGGACTGCAGGTGCCCCTGGAACCAGCGGGTGCGTTGCCGCACGAGGCGTCCCCACTCAACGACACCC
This sequence comes from Mobilicoccus sp., assembly GCA_030538585.1. Taxonomy (GTDB): domain Bacteria; phylum Actinomycetota; class Actinomycetes; order Actinomycetales; family Dermatophilaceae; genus Mobilicoccus. Next base: position 3,474 of record JAUNTP010000086.1, on the reverse strand, counting down.
TGCTGGTGTACGGCAGCGGTGTGGCAGTAGTCGGTCTGCCACCCGGCGAGGATGAGCCGCACCCCGAGATCGAGGTCCTCGGTGAGGGAACGTGACCACGGCTTCGGCCCGAGGCTCATGAGGGCCGAGAGGCGCATGAACTGGCCGTTGCCGCCCATCCCGACGCTGCCGAGGTGGCGGCGCGCGCGCTGGAACACCTCGGTGAAGACGACGAACTCGATGTCCTGCAGCCGCGCGAGAAAGCTCGAGTGGCGGTTGTTGATGCGCACGCCGATCTGCACGCCGCCGACGCGGTCGCGGTCGAAGAACGGCAGGACGTCCGCGAGCGTGTGCGGCTCCAAGCGTCCGTCCGCGTCGAGGATCGCCACGATGACGCGGCGCGGGTCACGACCTGCGAGCAGCGGGCTCGTGACCAGGTGCGCGAAGGCCGCGTTGATGGCTTCGCCCTTGCCCTGGCGGGCGTGCGGCGCAACCCGGCTGAGCACCTGCACACGCTGCGTGTCGTAGGAGCCGACGATGTCGGCGGTGTCATCGTCGGAGCCGTCGTCGACGACGAGCACGATCGCCCCGTCGTCGAGGGTGAGAAGCCGGTCGATGCTCGCACCGAGCACGCGCCCCTCGTTGAGGCAGGGCAGGACGAACACGACGGTCCAGTCGCTGCGGACGCTGCGCGTCTCGGGCTCGGCGCGACGCGGGGCGCGCCGGGAGAGGACGACGAGCACTGCGGTGTAGGCGAGCACGCACAGCACGAGCACGAACGAGAACCACGTGAGGAACGTCAGCACCTCGCCCCAGTGCCAGGGGCCGATGCCGTTCATCGCCAGCCCCCGAGATCGACCCACTCGCCTGGGCCGCCCCAGGTGCCGTCCCACGTCACCGACGGGGCGTCCTCGCCAGCCGGTCCCGGTGCGGCGTCGGCCGGTACCCAGGCGAGCGTGGTGGAGAGCGTGTCCGGCACGGTCGCGGCCGGCGCGGGCTCGTCATCGCGCACGCGGGCCAGTAGCGACCTTGCCTCGGCCACGACGAACGCGGCGAGGTACAGCAGCGCGCTGATGCCGACGAACGCCAAGAACATCTGCGCGGTGACCATCACCGGCGTCGCCAACTGCTCGATCATCCCGGGCACTGCGCCACCGGGCACACGTGTGACATGCATCGGACCCCCCACGTCCCGCCGGTCCCCACCGGCCCTGCTCCCCCGGATCACAGAGTGTGACCCTCGACCCGCGACATATGTCGGGATCGGTCATGAAGACGGTAGTCCTGAACGGCCGTCCAGACCACCCCTTGTTGCATCTGTGGCCGCGGCACAGATGGGCTGCGGGGTCACCTACCGTGGGCCCGTCGATCGAGAAGGAGGGCGAGGTCTGTGCCACAGCCTGCGCGCGCGGTGTCGTTGGCGGTGGTCGCCGTCCTCGCCGTCGCGTTGTGCGCCGGCGTCGTGGCCACCTTGCGACCTTCTGCTGACTCGCCGTCGAGCCCGCCTTCCTCGCGGCCGCTGATGTACGGGCTGACGCTCGATGCCGTCACCGACGTCGAGGCGATCACCGACTATCTCGACTCCCTGCCGGGGCCGCGCCCCGTGGTGCGCATCGTCTTCGACGAGGGCCGCACCCCGGAGTCCTACGCACCTGCCGTGGCCACCATTGCGCAGCACGCCGACGTCATGGGGCTGGTGGCGGACAGTTCGATCATGGCCCGCCTCTCGGAGCAGGCTCACCTGGAGCGCACGCGGCACTATCTCGAGGTGCTGGGCGACGACGTGACGATCTGGGAGGTCGGCAACGAGGTCAACGGCGAATGGGCCGGTGATCGCCGCGAGGTGGCGCGCAAGGTCATGGCGGCGAACGCCCTGGTCCGCGAGTCCGGGGGCCGCACGGCGCTGACACTGTTCTACAACCCGTGGTGCTATCGGGACGCGGAGAACCTCATGACCCGCTGGGCGCGCGAGGAGCTCACGCAGGCTGAGCGGGACAGCGTCGATCAGGTGCTCATCAGCTACTACCCGCAGGAATGCCAGGGGCGTTTTCCGGAGTCGTGGGACGAGGTGTTCGACGAGGTGGGTGAGCTGTTCCCGCACGCGCTGCTGGGGTTCGGCGAGGTGGGGCTCACCTCACCGGTGACACCGGAGACCCAGCAGGAGGCGGAACGGACGATGCGGTACTTCTACGCCCAGCGCCCGGATCACGACCGGTTCATCGGGGGATGGTTCTGGTGGTGCGCCCGTCAAGACCTCGTGGAGCCACCCCACCTGATGCGTCAGAGCTATCGGGACGTGCTCCCGAGCGAGTGAACCGCGCCGGCGAAAGCGGGTTCACCGCCCCCGGGACTGCGCGCCACCCGCCTGACGGCATATCGTCGGACCCGTGAGCATCGTCACCTCGCCAACCACGTCCACCCTCCTCGCGCAGGCCGGGCAGCGGCCCCTCGGCCGCATCCCCGTGATGAACGTCGAACCGGTCGTCGACGGCGGCGACTATCCGACCGCCGCCGTGGTCGGAGAAGACCTCGTCATCTCGGCCCGGGTGTTCCGTGAGGGACACGACGCCGTCAACGCGACCACCGTCCTCACCGACCCCGAAGGCACCGAACACCACGTGCCCATGACCTGCGCCAACGTGGGCCTGAGCCTGTGGGAGGCGACCATCCGCGCCGATCGGGCCGGGATGTGGACCTTCCGTGTCGAGGGCTGGTCCGACCCCTACCGCACGTGGCACCATGACGCCACCATCAAGGTCGAGGCCGGGGTCGACGTCGAGGTCATGCTCGAAGAGGGGGCGCGCGTCCTGCAGCGTTGCGCCGACGAGCTGGATCGCTCCGAGACCTCCCGCGCACTGCTCGCCTCCGCGATCGAGGGTCTGCGCGATGAAAGCCGACCGGCCTCCGAGCGGCTCGCGGCGGGCACGGCGACCGACGTGGTGCGTGAGGTCACCTCCTACCCGCTGCGCGACTACGTCTCCCCCAGCGAGGACTACCACCTGCTCGTCGAGCGAGAGCGCGCCCTCACCGGCGCCTGGTATGAGTTCTTCCCCCGCTCCGAGGGGTGCTACTTCGACGAAGAGACGCAGAAGTGGGTCACCGGCACGCTGCGCACGGCCGCCCAGCGCCTGCCCGCCGTCGCCGACATGGGCTTCGACGTCATCTACCTCACCCCCATCCACCCGATCGGTGAGGTCAACCGCAAGGGCCCCAACAACACCCTCAACGCGGGCCCCGAGGACCCGGGCAGCCCGTACGCCATCGGCAGCAAGGACGGCGGCCACGACGCCATCGAGCCGAGCCTGGGCACCTTCGAGGATTTCGACTTCTTCGTCGCCGAGGCCGAGAAGCTGGGTCTGGAGGTCGCGCTCGACATCGCGCTGCAGTGCGCGCCCGACCACCCGTGGGTCACCGAGCACCCCGAGTGGTTCACCACCCGCGCCGACGGCACCATCGCCTACGCGGAGAACCCGCCCAAGAAGTATCAGGACATCT
>JAUNTP010000085.1 GCA_030538585.1 Mobilicoccus sp. | reverse complement strand
CACTCCTCATCCGGGGTCCTGGCCACTGTAGTGGCGGGCACCCGAGCCCGCCGCGCCGGGGCGGACGCTCGGCCGTGGTGTCGCTGGTCAGGTGCGGCGGGCCACCGCCGCCGCCTTGCGGCTCCGCTTCGGCGGCGGGGGCGTGCGATCGCCGTCCGCGCCGCTGCCCGAGGCCTGCGTGGTGCCCGCGGTCGCTGACTTTCCCGTCGTCGTGCGTGGCGCCTTCGTGGCGGTGCTCTTCGTCGCGCTCGTCTTCTTGGCGGTCGTCTTCGTCGTCGCGGATCCCGTCGAGCGGCGCCGGGTGGGCGTGGCAGCAGAGCCGACGCTCCGCCCGGCCCGTTCGAGGACGGGTCGAAGGAAGGAGCCGGTGTGGCTGGCCTCGATGGCGGCGACCTGCTCGGGGGTGCCTTCAGCGACGACCTGTCCCCCGCGGTGACCCCCTTCGGGGCCCATGTCGACGATCCAGTCGGCGCTCTTGATGACGTCGAGGTTGTGTTCGATGACGAGGACGGAGTTGCCCTTGTCGACGAGCCCCTGCAGCACGGCGAGGAGCTTGTTGATGTCTTCGAAGTGCAGACCGGTGGTGGGCTCGTCGAGGACGTAGATCGTGCGTCCGGTGCTGCGTTTCTGCAGCTCGGCGGCGAGCTTGACGCGCTGCGCCTCACCGCCGGAGAGCGTCGGTGCCGGCTGCCCGAGGCGGACGTAGCCGAGGCCGACGTCGTTGAGGGTCTTCATGTGGCGCGCGATGGCGGGCACGGCGGAGAAGAAGTCGACGGCTTCCTCGATGGGCATGTCGAGGACCTCGGCGATGGTCTTGCCCTTGAAGTGCACTTCGAGGGTCTCCCGGTTGTACCGGGCACCGTGGCACACCTCGCACGGCACGTACACATCGGGCAGGAAGTTCATCTCGATCTTGAGCGTGCCGTCACCGGAGCACGCGTCGCAGCGGCCGCCCTTGACGTTGAACGAGAACCGACCCGGCAGGTAGCCCCGGATCTTGGCCTCGGTGGTCTCGGCGAACAGCTTGCGGATGTTGTCGAACACGCCCGTGTACGTCGCGGGGTTGGAGCGCGGGGTGCGGCCGATGGGGCTCTGGTCGACGTGGACGACCTTGTCGAGGTGTTCGAGGCCCTTGACGGTCTTGTGCCGGCCCGGCACCTGGCGCGACCGGTTGAGTTTGCTCGCGAGCACCGTGTAGAGGATGTCGTTGACCAGCGTCGATTTGCCCGACCCCGAGACACCCGTCACCGCGACGAGGACGCCGAGGGGGAAGGTGACGTCGATGCCGGCGAGGTTGTTCTGTCGGGCGCCGACCACCTCGACGGTGCGGCCCGGGTCGATGGGCCGTCGGGCTACGGGCAGCGCGATCTCCTTGCGGCCCGAGAGGTAGGCGCCGGTGATCGACTCGTGGTGCTCGCGCAACTGCGGCACGGGGCCGGAGTAGACGACCTGCCCGCCGTGCTCGCCCGCGCCGGGGCCGATGTCGACGACCCAGTCGGCGGCGTCGATGGTGTCCTCGTCGTGCTCGACCACGATGAGGGTGTTGCCGAGGTCCCGCAGGCGGGTCAGCGTGGCGATAAGGCGCTGGTTGTCGCGCTGATGTAGGCCGATAGACGGCTCGTCGAGGACGTACAGCACGCCGACGAGTCCGGACCCGATCTGCGTGGCCAGGCGGATGCGCTGCGCCTCGCCGCCCGACAGGGTGCCGGCGGGCCGGTCGAGGGACAGGTAGTCGAGGCCCACGTCGAGGAGGAACCCGAGCCGGGCCTGGATCTCCTTGAGGACCTGCGCCGCGATGGCGGCCTCGCGACGGTCGAGCTCGACAGTGTCGAGGAACGTTGCGCAGTCGGCGATCGACAGGGCACTGACCTGCGCAATGTTGCGGTCGCCGATCAAGACGGCCAACGACTCCGGCTTGAGGCGCGCCCCCTTGCAGGCCGGGCAGGGAATCTGCCGCATGAACCCTTCGTAGCGTTCGCGGGAGGAGTCGGAGTCGGTCTCACCGTGCCGACGGCGCACGAAGGGCAACACGCCTTCGAATCCCGTGGAGTACTGGCGCTCGCGGCCCCACCGGTTGCGGTATCGCACCTGCACCTTGTGGTTGTGGCCTTCGAGGATCGCGTCCTTGGCTCGCTGCGGGAGGGCGTGCCACGGCTTGTCGAGGGAGAACCGCAGGTCGTCGGAGAGTGCGGTGAGCACCCGCAAGAAGTAGTCCGACACCCCGGACGCCTGCGACCACGGGGCGATGGCCCCGTCGCGGATCGAGAGGTCCTCGTCGGGGATGACGAGCTCGGGGTCGACCTCCAGCTCGGTGCCGATGCCGGTGCATTCGGTGCAGGCACCGAACGGGCTGTTGAAGGAGAACGAGCGGGGCTCGATCTCGTCGGCGTCGATCACGTGGTCGTTCGGGCACGCCATCTTCTCGGAGAAGCGCCGCTCCCTCGGGAGGGCGTCGGGGTCGCGCGGGTCGGGCTCCTCGGTGACGTCGACGAAGTCGATGACGACGACTCCGTCGGCGAGCCGCAGCGCCGTCTCGACGCTGTCGGTGAGGCGGCGGGTGGCCGAGGCGTCGGCTCCCTTGGCGACGAGGCGGTCGACGACGACCTCGATGGTGTGCTTCTTCTGCTTCTCGAGCGTGGGCGGCTCGGTGAGGGACACGACCTCGCCGTCGACCCGGGCGCGGGCGTACCCCTTGGTCTGCAATTCGGCGAAGAGGTCGACGTATTCGCCCTTGCGGCCCTTGACCAGCGGCGCGAGCACCTGGAACCGGGTGCGCTCGGGCAGTTCGAGGAGGCGGTCGACGATCTGCTGGGGGCTCTGCCGGGTGATGGGCTCGCCGCACTTCGGGCAGTGCGGGCGGCCCGCGCGCGCGTAGAGCAGACGCAGGTAGTCGTGAACCTCCGTGATGGTGCCGACCGTGGAGCGCGGGTTACGGCTCGTGGACTTCTGGTCGATGGAGACCGCCGGGGACAGGCCCTCGATGAAGTCGATGTCGGGCTTGTCCATCTGGCCGAGGAACTGGCGCGCGTACGCCGACAGGGACTCGACGTAGCGGCGCTGCCCTTCGGCGAAGATCGTGTCGAACGCCAGCGACGACTTGCCCGACCCCGACAGGCCGGTGAACACGACCATCGCGTCGCGCGGAATGTCGAGCGCGACGTCTTTGAGGTTGTGCTCGCGGGCACCCTGCACGACGAGCCGGTCGTGGGTGGGGCGCGGGGCAGGACGGTCGGTGGTGGCGGCACCGGTGGCAGCAGAATCAGACACGTCGCTCATCGTAGGTGCCCCCACCGACAACCCTTCCTCCCCCGCGACCAACGACCGGGGGGCCGGGCATCACCCCGCGCCGATGACGCCCCAGGGCGCGCCGACGACCACCGTCGTCCCCTCCGGCAGACTCACGGGTTCCCCGTGGAGGAGTGTGCGGCACATCTCCTGCAGCTCGCCGAGAGGCACCAGAGACGTCGCTCCACTGGACGAACTGCTGGCCGATCCGGTGGTCATGGTCGCCGCGAACTTCGCGTGGCGCAGGGCGGCGACCGGGCCGGTCACGAGGTCAACGATCGTATCGTCGAGACCCACGATGACCGACTCCGACCCGAAATCGCAGGCGTCGCACGCACAGTCGTCACCCTGGATGACGACGTCGGCAGTGCCGACGCAGACCAGTACCCCGGGGGTGCTCTGCTCTCGCAGGAGGAACGCGTCGTCGGCGTCGAAGGTGACCAGGAGCAGCGGCACCGTCCCCTCCCGGTCACGCCGCACGAGCCACCCGTCCACCGGCAGGTGGAACGACGGGCACTCCTCCGGCCGCAGACGGCGGACCTCGACCCCCGGTACCTCGGAGAGGGCGTCGGCCCACGCCGCAGCGCGAAGGAGAGCGATCCGGAGCCGTGCCGGGTCGGTGACGCGGGAGTACTCCTCCTCGGCAGGCATGATCGCGTCGGGGTGGGGGTTCGGCCAGCTCCGAGGCACGGACAGTGCGTACAGCTCCTCGACGCGACGGCGCACGTCGCTCAGACCTCTGGCGATCGCCTCATCCCTTCACGCAGAGGATCGTGTCGAGCTTGGTGACGACCTCGACGAGCGGGCTCGGGCCTGTCGTCTGGGCCGCGATCACCTGGCCGAGGTCCTTGTAGGCGCCGGGGATCTCGTCGAGCACCCCGCCGTCCTTGCGGCACTCGACGCCTGCCGTCTGCGCCTCCAGGTCGGCGACGGTGAACGCCTTGCGCGCCTTGGTCCGCGACATGCGCCGCCCTGCCCCGTGGGAGGCCGAGCAGAGCGCGTCGCTGTTCCCGAGGCCACGCACGACGTACGAGCCCGTGCCCATCGACCCCGGGATGAGACCCAACTCACCCTGCCCGGCCCGGATCGCGCCCTTGCGCGTGACGATGACGTCGACGTCGTCGTACCGCTCGTGCGCGACGTAGTTGTGGTGGCACGTCACGCGCTCCCCGAACGTCACCTGCGGGAACGCTCCCCGCACGACCTGCTCCAGCAGCGCGAGCATCGACTCCCGGTTGAGGAGGGCGTACTCCTGCGCCCAGTGCAGGTCGTGGAGGTAGTCGTCCATCTGCGGGGTGTCGGCGAGAAAGACGGCGAGGTCGCGGTCGGGCAGGTCGAGGTTGTGCTCCAGGCCCTTGGCTGCGGCGATGTGCCGCTCGGCGAGCTCTTTCCCGATGTTGCGGGAGCCCGAGTGGAGCATGAGCCACACCCGACCGTCCGCGTCGAGGGTGACCTCGACGAAGTGGTTGCCGCCGCCGAGGGTGCCGCACTGCGCGACGGCCCGTGACGCCCGGTCGGCGATCTTCGGGGCCCGCAGCTCGTCGAACCGGCCGAGGTGGTCGTCGACGCGTGCCTGGAGCTCCGGCTCGGCCGACAGGTCGGCGGATCCGTCGTGGGAGTGGAACCCGACGGGGATCGCGGCCTCGATGGCCGACCGCAGCGGGCCGAGGTCGTCGGGGAGGTCGTTCGCGGTGAGCGACGTCGGCACGGCTGCCATGCCGCACCCGATGTCGACGCCCACCGCGGACGGTGCGACGGCACCGCGCATGGCGATGACGGACCCGATGGTGGCGCCCATGCCGTAGTGGACGTCGGGCATGACGGCGAGACGGTGGGTCCACGGCAGCTCCGCCACGTTGCGGAGCTGCGCCAGAGCGGCGGGTTCGATGCTGTCGACGTCGGCCCACACGAGGGTGTGGTCGGCGCCGGGGAGCGTCATGGGCAGCGTGGGCGTGGTGGTCTGCGTGTCGTCGTCGATGGTCACGAGAATCGAGTGTGCGCGTCCGCGCCGACGGCGTCGAACGATTATCGGGGGCGCGGCTGGGCATGGGTGAGGATGGAAGCACTGTCTCCGAGCGAAGGACCACGACCATGAGCACCTACACCGGCGATGTGACGGCGGGCGGCCCCAGCGACGTCCGTGACCTGGGGTCTCTCGTGCTGCGCAAGGCCAGCGTCGGCGAGATGGACAACAACGTGTACCTGCTGACGTGCGCCGCCACCGGTGAGCAACTCCTCGTCGACGCGGCCACCGATGCCGACCGCCTGGTCGAGTTGGTCGAGGAGGGCACAGGCAGCCTACGCAGCATCGTCACCACGCACCGGCACGGCGACCACACGGGTGCCCTCGTCGAGTTCGCGAAGCGCACGGGTGCCACGACGTATGCGGGTGAGAACGACGCCGACGCGCTGCCGCTGGCACCCGACGCGCGTCTCGCACACGGCGACACGGTCAGCGTGGGCGAGTGCACCCTCGATGTCGTCGAGCTGCGGGGCCACACCCCGGGTTCGATCGCGTTGACGTGGACCGACCCGGACGGCCGATCCCACGTCATCAGCGGTGACAGCCTGTTCCCCGGCGGTCCGGGCAAGACGAACTCCCCCGAGGACTTCACGTCCCTCATGGACGACCTGGAGGAGCGCATCTTCGACCCGTTCGACGACGACACCTGGGTCTACCCGGGCCACGGCTCCGACACCACCCTCGGCGCCGAACGCCCCTCCCTCCCGAAGTGGCGCGAACGCGGCTGGTAGACGCCCCGCCGCGCTCGTTGGTCGAGGAGGAGCGCAGCGACGTCTCGAGACCACCCACTCTCGTTGGTCGAGGAGGAGCGCAGCGACGTCTCGAGACCCCACCCACTCTCGTTGGTCGAGGTGGAGCGCAGCGACGTCTCGAGACCATCTGGCCCTCACGCAGGAGCGAGCTGGTCTCGTGGCACCGTATTCCCCACGTCGTGGCGGGATGGTCTCGAGACGCTCGCTTCGCTCGCTCCTCGACCAACTGCGGCGGGTGTGCTCGATCCTCGATCGCCGAGTCAGCGGGTGGCTTCGCTCATCTGACGGAGTTCCTTCTTGAGGTCAGAGACCTCGTCGCGCAGCCGGGCCGCCAGCTCGAACTGCAGTTCCTCGGCGGCCTGATGCATCTGGTCGGTGAGGTCCTGGATCAAGGTGGCGAGATCGCTCGCCGCCGAGGGGATCTGCCGACGCTCCGTCTCGACCCTGCCCCGGCCCTTACCGCGTGACTGGGTGCGGCCGCTGCCCATGAGGGCCTCGGTGTCGGCCACCTCGCGGCGGATCTGGTCGGTGATGTCAGCGATCTTCTTGCGCAGCGGCGTCGGGTCAATGCCCTTCTCGGTGTTGTACGCGATCTGCTTCTCACGCCGGCGCCGCGTCTCCTCGATCGCCATCTCCATCGACGGCGTGACCGAATCGGCGTACATGTGCACCTGCCCCGACACGTTGCGAGCCGCACGACCGATGGTCTGGATGAGACTCCTCGTCGACCGGAGGAACCCCTCCTTGTCCGCGTCGAGGATCGACACCAGCGACACCTCCGGCAGGTCGAGCCCCTCCCGCAGCAGGTTGATGCCCACGAGGACGTCGAACTCGCCCAGGCGCAGCTCACGCAACAACTCGACGCGGCGCAGCGTGTCGACCTCGGAGTGCAGATATCGCACCCGCACCCCTTTGTCGAGGAGATAGTCGGTGAGATCCTCGGCCATCTTCTTCGTCAGAGTCGTGACGAGCACCCGCTCGTCCCGCTCCACCCGCACGTTGATCTCGTGGAGCAGATCGTCGATCTGCCCCTTCGTCGGTTTGAGCACCACCTCGGGGTCGACGAGACCCGTCGGGCGGATGATCTGCTCGACCACGCCGTCGGACTTCGCCACCTCGTAATCACCCGGCGTCGCCGACAGGTACACCGTCTGCCCGATGCGCTCCAGGAACTCCTCCCACTTGAGCGGCCGGTTGTCCATGGCGCTCGGCAGCCGGAACCCGTGGTCGACGAGAGTGCGCTTGCGGCTCATGTCGCCCTCGTACATGGCGCCGATCTGCGGCACCGTCACGTGCGACTCGTCGAGAACGAGCAGGAAGTCCTCTGGGAAGTAGTCGAGCAGACAGTTGGGGGCACTCCCCCGCGGACGGCCGTCGATGTGCAGCGAGTAGTTCTCGATACCCGAACACGAGCCGACCTGGCGCATCATCTCGATGTCGTAGGTGGTTCGCATACGCAGTCGCTGCGCTTCGAGGAGCTTGTTCTGCGCCTCCAACTCGGCCAGACGGGCCTCCAGCTCAGCCTCGATCCCGCGGATCGCGCGCTCCATGCGCTCAGGCCCCGCCACGTAGTGCGTGGCTGGGAAGACGTACATCTCCTCCTCTTCACGCACCACCTCACCGGTGAGCGGGTGCAGCGTGTAGAGCCGCTCGATCTCGTCGCCGAAGAACTCGATGCGGATCGCCAGCTCCTCGTACACCGGGATGATCTCGACCGTGTCACCGCGCACTCGGAAGGTACCGCGGGAGAACGCCAGGTCGTTGCGCGTGTACTGCATCTCGACGAACCGGCGCAGCAGCTCCTCGCGGCTGATCTCCTGGCCGACCTTGAGGCGCGCCATGCGGTCGACGTACTCCTGCGGTGTACCCAGACCGTAGATGCACGACACCGACGCGACCACTACGACATCACGTCGCGTGAGCAGCGAGTTCGTCGCCGAGTGCCGCAACCGTTCGACCTCCTCGTTGATGGAGGAGTCCTTCTCGATGTAGGTGTCGGTCTGCGGGACGTACGCCTCGGGCTGGTAGTAGTCGTAGTAGCTGACGAAGTACTCGACCGCGTTGTGGGGCAGCAGCTCACGGAACTCGTTGGCGAGCTGCGCCGCGAGCGTCTTGTTGGGCGCCATGACGAGGGTCGGCCGCTGCACCTGCTCGATGAGCCACGCCGTCGTCGCCGACTTACCGGTACCCGTGGCACCGAGGAGCACGACGTCTTGTTCACCTGCGTTGATGCGGCGCGTCAGCTCCGCGATGGCCGTCGGCTGATCACCGCTCGGCGAGTACTCGGAGACGACGTCGAACGGGGCGACACGTCGCTGCAGATCGGTGGTGGGCCGCATGCCTGCCACCGTAGACCCCACCACCGACAACCGCCCCACGGCCACCCGTGCGGCCCAGCCGGCTCACGCGTCGAGCACACCTGTCGGCAACACACTCACCTCGAGGCACCGAGCTCACCTTGCGGCACCGAGCTCACGGTCGACGGTGAGGTCGTGTGGCTCAGGTGAGCTCGGTGCACTGAGGTGAGCCCGGTGCCGTCACGTGAGCTCGGCGGGCTGAGGTGAGCTCGGCACCCTCATGTGAGCGGGGTGCCCTCACGTGAGCCCTCAGCAGCCGGGTTTGTCGAGCCCCGAGGTGATCTCGGCGGTGACGATGCGCAGCAGGCGCAGGAGGTGGTCGTCCATCGCGGCGCCGGTCTCCCACACGGAGTCTTCGTTCATCACCGGCGGCAGGACGGCCGACGGGTCCTCGGCGAGGACAGCCGACAGATGCGCCTGCCCGTCGCCCTGGTAGTAGTCGCCCAGCTCACGCATGCGGACGACGGCCTCGGACAGCCACGGAAGGAACTCCTCGATCCGTTCCACATCGCTCTGGCACTGTTCCAACAACGTCTGGGCCGCGTCGATGGCGGCTCGCGGGTTCTCGTTCGTCATGTGTTTCACGGTAGAGGTCCCACATCACACCGCCTTCACGCCGACATCACCCACACCGCTCAGCCGCGCGACCTCAGCACGCCGCCTCGCGGTGTCAGCTCACCGGACGGGGAACCGCAGGACGAGGGCCAGGTAGGTGAGTACGGACACGGTGCTGACGATCACTGCCATCACGGGGCCCGAGGGCAGGACCCCGAGGATCGCCCCGGCTGTGACGAGGAGGACGGGCGTGAGGGTCGCGAGTGCGCCCCACCAGGGGCCGTGCAGCCACGCCGTCGCGAGGGCGAGGGCGCCGAGCATGAGCACCCCGAGGGCGACCAGGCCGCCCCCGCTGGAGGCGAGAGTCCGCGACCAGGCGGCGACACTGTCGGCCGAGAGCAGCGCGCTCACCGGCACCACCGCCACGACCAGGGCGAACATGGCCAGCACGGCCAGCAGCCCGGTGACGGCGACGGCACGGCGCGTCACGCCCATCGCGACGAGCCGCCCGAACAGCATCCCCGGCAGGGCCGCGGACAGACCGAACGCGACGAACCCCACGGCGATGACCCCGATCCAGTCCAAGCCCCGCACGACGACGCGGTCGGCAGACACCTCGACCCCCAGCCACACACCGTCGCTGGAGGTGCCCGGACCAGGTGTCTCGACGCCCTGCCAGCGCAGCAGTAGGTAGGCGACGAGCGCGATGAGCACCCACGATCCACCGAAGCCCAGCAGCGGCAGAGCGAGGCGCCGCGCCGTGAACGCCAGGCTCCGTCCCACCTGCTCCGCCGTCGTCATGATGGGTGTCGCGGTCGAATTCATCGAGGTCATCGGGAGCCTCCTGAGGTAAGGGTGACGAGCACGTCGGTCAACGACGCGAGGTGGGCGTGCGGGGAGTGGGACTCACGCACGGCGTCGCACTCCCCCGCTGCGAGCAGCCGACCGCGGTCGAGGACGACGACCTCCTCGAGGAGGGGCTCGATCTCGTCGACGAGGTGGGAGGAGATGACGATCCCGCGCGGGTGACGCGCGTAGTCGGCGAGGATCTCGTCGTAGAGGGTGCGGCGTGAGACGGCGTCCATCCCGAGGTGGATCTCGTCGAGCAGGGTCATCTCGGCGCGGGAGGCCAGCGCAAACGCGGCCTGCAGCGCGGATCGCTGTCCCGTCGACATCGCGCGCGGGGTGCGCCGGTAGGGCACCTCGAAGCGGTCGAGCAACTCGCGAAAGTATTGTCCGTCCCACCGAGGGCGCAGGTGCCGGTGCATCTGTTCGGTGACGCCCACCCGCGACTCGGCGAACAGCGCACCGTCGTGACGGGCGAGGTACACCCGGGAGGTGACGTCGGGGTTCTCCCACACGCCCCGACCTCCCATCTCGATGCGCCCGGACCGCTGCCGCAGATGGGCGGCCATGAGGCGCAGCAGGGTCGTCTTGCCGGCGCCGTTGCGGCCGATGAGGCCCGTGATCGCGTCGCCGCGCACGGTCACCGTGACGTCGGCCAGCGCGCTCGTGCGCCCGAAGGTGTGGGTGACGCCCTCGAGGCGCACGTCGTTCGCGGCGGTGTTCATCGCCCCTCCTTGAGGTGTCGCACGATGTCGTCGTGGGTGATGCCGAGTGCCTTGGCCTCGGCGAGGACGGGAGCGAGAGCGTCGTCCCAGAACGTCGCCCGGCGCCGGGTGCGCAGTACATCGCGCGCGCCCTCGCTGACGAACATCCCGAGGCCTCGCCGTTTGTGGATCAGCCCCTCGTCGACGAGCAGACCCATGGCCTTCGCCGCCGTGGCGGGGTTGATGCGGTACGTGGTCGCGTACTGCGTCGTCGACATGACCTGATCGCCCTCCTGTGCCTCGCCCGAGAGGATCGAGCTGCGCACCTGGTCGGCGATCTGCAGGTAGATCGGCGACCTGTCGTCGAACGGCTCCATCACTCACCTCCTGTGGTTCATTACTCCACTAATGAACCACAGGAGTAAGGGACACGCAAGGGGTCACGGGCTGGACGTGAATTCTCGGCGGCGAGCGACACCCGTTGGTCGAGGAGCGAAGCGTCTCGAGACCATCGCCGAAGGACACTGCGCACGGGACGGTGGTTTCGAGACGTCGCTTCGCTCCTCCTCAACCAACGGAGGTGGTGGGGATGGGCGCTCACCGCGAAAACGCCGAAACCGTCGGTTCGGCGGTTTCGGCGGGAGTAGAGCGTGGGGTCAGTCGTGCCAGCCCGAGCGCTGGGCCCAGGACTGCATGCGGGGCCACACCTCGTTGAACCACGGCTGCTTCGCCGCGACGTAGGCCGAGTTGGTGCCGTGCTGGTCGGACAGCGACTGTTTCATGTCCTGGTACTCGGCGCGGGCGTCCTCGTTGCCCCGCAGCCAGTCGCGGAACAGCAGCGCGTACTGCCACCCCGCGCTGGAGATCTCGCGCACGTGCACGTGGGTGACGCGCCCCGGATCGCTCGAGCCGTGAAAGCGCTTGATCCACAACGACGGGTCGGGCAGGTCATCGGTCGGGTGGTCCATGCGGTAGTCCTCGACTCGCGGGAACCCCGCCTCGGCGAGCGCGCGCACGAACTCCGGTTCGTCGGCGTCGGCGAGGTGACGCACACCCACCTGGATGTCGATGACGTCCTTGCCGCCCATCCCCGGAACGCTCGTCGAGCCCACATGCTCGACCTGCGGAGCCCGCTCCCCCAGGGCCTTCGACAGCCGCGCGATGACCCGGCGCCCTTGAGCCTCCCAGTCCTGCTCGTACTCGCTGACCACGGGCGTCTCGGGCCGTCGATGGAACCGGCCCGTGCGCACGTTCTCCTCGAACGGCAACAGCCGGTCGTGCCACAAGGCGTCGACCTGGGCGAACAACGACGCCTCGTCGCCCTCGTTGTCGATGAGCACGTCGGCGGCCTCGCGCCGGGCACCGTCGGAGGCCTGATGACTCATGCGGGCCCGCGCATCGGACTCCGGCACCCCACGGTCGGCGAGCCGTGCCAGGCGCGTCTCCTGCGAGGCGTCCACGACCACCACCAGGTGGTAGGCGCCCCCCATCTGCTTCTCGACCAGCAGCGGCACGTCGTGCACGACGACGGCATCCTCCGGGGCGTCGGCGAACAACTCGGCCGTGCGCGCCCCGATGAGCGGATGAGTGATGGCCTCCAGGTCGGCACGCGCGTTCTCGTCGCCAAACACCTGCCCGGCGAGCGCCGCACGGTGCAAGCTGCCGTCCTCGTGCAGCACGTCGTCACCGAAACGCTCGACGACCTTCGCGAGGCCCTCGCCGCCCGGTTGCAGCACCTCACGCGCGACGGCATCGGCGTCGACCACCACCGCGCCCAACTCGCGCAGCCGCCGCGCGACCGTCGACTTTCCGGATCCGATTCCGCCGGTCAGGCCCACGTTCAACATGACGAGAGTCTAGGCGCCCACCCCCGACGACATGCGGAAACAGGGCCGATCGACCTCTCGCGCGCTCGTGAGACGACTAGGGCGAAGACACCCGCGACGTCGCGCGTCCCACCGTGAACGACGCCTGCGTGCGGGTGTCGGTACACGTGATCTCGGCTGTCGCCGCCTCGCACGAGATCGCCGCGGTCCGCATCGTCGACCCCGCCGCCAACGCCGCCGAACGACGGCCGTCGACGACGACCACCGCGTCCCAGCCGTTGCGATGCCACGCTGTCAACGGAGCACCGAGGGTCGCCGTTTCGGGGCCCTGCTCGCCGCGACAGGTCTGCGTGGCCCGCCCACCGTTGATCAAGAACGTCTTGCCGAAAGGGCGCCCGTCGCACGCCTGCTCCATGACGATCTCGTCGTCATCGTCGCCGGTCGCGTCAGGCGACACGGGGGTCGGCGGGGGTGGCGACGGTGGCGTCCAGGTCGTCTCCGACACATCGCACCACCCGAGCGCACCGTGGAGCACGCAGTGGACGTTGCCGTCCGGCGACATGAACGAGCCGTTCTCCACCGTCACCGTGCGCGGGCCGGATGACTCTGCGACGTCTACCAGCTCGAGCCCGGTTCCGGTCCACGTCACCGTCGCCTGGTACTGCCCGGATTCCTGGCCGCCGGTCATCGCCGTCCACTGGACGCGCACGTCGCCGCCGATCGTCGTCATCGAGCGCACGACGGTGACGACGCCCTCCTGGCCGGCCGCGAGGTCCAGGGTCGCGGCCGGGCTCGCCGGGCCGGTGTAGAGGACGATGCTGTCGGGCAGCTCCACCCCGTCGCGCGTGCAGCTGAGGACTCCGACGAGGTCCAGACCCCCGTCACCGGTGAGATCGACCTCCACGGGAGCGACGACGTCGGTATTCCAGCGGTGCCGCTCCGTTACCTGGAGCACCGTCCGTGTGTCACCGACCCGTCCCCGGTAGCCGACCAGTTGATGCTCCGGCACCCCGCACGCCGCCGGCGCAGAGCGAATCGCCGAGGCCACGACGTCCACCCCGGGCTCGGGCGCTGTTGTCGTCGGTGCCGCCCGCGTCGGAGCCGGCAGTGGTGGGCGGGGCGTCGGGGTCACCGTGGGGGCCGTCACCGCCCCGCAGCCCGCGAGCACAGACAGGGCGAGGCCTGCCACCAGCCCTGCGAACCTCCGAGTCACACCGACCCCTACGGCCGGACGCCTTTGATCTTGAGTCGGATTCGGCCACAGGCACGCGAACGGGCCCCCTTCCGCATCGGAAGGGGGCCCGTGTCGTTGAGCTCAGCGGTGCAGCGTCAGTTGCCCGTGAGCTTCTCGCGCAGCGCTGCGAGCGCCTCGTCGGAGGCGAGGGTGCCCTCGCTGCCCGTGGCCTGCGACTCCTGCGCACCACCGGAGGAGTACGTGGTCGGCGCGGCCTCGGTGCCGCCGCCACCGGCCGCAGCCTCGGCGTCGGCCTTGAGGGCCTCCTCGACCTGGGTGCGGTGCGCCTCCCAGCGCTGGTGCGCCTCGGCGTACTGACGCTCCCACTTCTCGCGGGCCTCTTCGTGGCCCTCGAGCCACTCGTTGGTCTCCGGGTCGAAGCCCTCGGGGTACTTGTAGTTGCCCTGCTCGTCGTACTCGGCCGCCATGCCGTACAGCGTCGGGTCGAACTCGGAGGAGGCGACCGCGGCGTCGTTGGCCTGCTTGAGCGACAGCGAGATGCGGCGACGCTCGAGGTCGATGTCGATGACCTTGACGAAGATCTCGGCGCCGACGGTGACGACCTGCTCCGGCAGCTCCACGTGACGCTCGGCGAGCTCGGAGATGTGGACCAGGCCCTCGATGCCGTCGTCGACGCGCACGAACGCACCGAACGGGACGAGCTTGGTGACCTTGCCCGGCACGACCTGGCCGA
>JAUNTP010000084.1 GCA_030538585.1 Mobilicoccus sp. | reverse complement strand
CTCGCGTCGCTCGCTCCTCGACCAACGGGGGGGGTGGGTCCGCTTCTCGACCAACGGAGGTGGGGTCCGCTCCTCGGCCTGCGGGTGGGGTGGTCTGTTCCTTTCGCCGAGACCGACGGTTTGAACCGACGGTCTCGGCGGATAGGGGGCGCTCGCGCTGGTGGACGGGGACGTTCACATCTCGGCGCGCGTCGAAGTGCCTGCCTGACGCTGGGTACAGTGACCGGGACATCGGCCCCTCAACGCAGGAGACCTTTCGTGAGCTTGGTCGTCCAGAAGTACGGCGGTTCCTCCCTCGCCGACGCCGAGAGCGTCAAGCGGGTGGCTCGCCGCATCGTGGAAACCCGGCGCGCAGGCAACGACGTCGTCGTCGTCGTCTCCGCGATGGGTGACACCACCGACGAACTCCTCGACCTCGCCCAAGAGGTCAGCCCCCTGCCGCCCGCGCGTGAGCTCGACATGCTCCTCACCGCCGGCGAGCGCATGTCCATGGCCCTGGTCGCCATGTCGATCGCGACCCTCGGGCACACCGCCCAGTCGTTCACCGGCTCGCAGGCGGGGCTCATCACCGACGAGGTGCACGGCAAAGCCAAGATCGTCAACGTCACCCCCGGCCGCATCCGCGCCGCCCTCGACGACGGGCACATCGCCATCGTCGCCGGGTTCCAGGGCGTGAGCGAGCAGACGAAGAACATCACCACCCTCGGCCGCGGCGGCTCCGACACCACCGCCGTCGCGCTCGCCGCCGCCCTCGAGGCCGACGTGTGCGAGATCTACACCGACGTCGACGGCGTGTTCACCGCCGACCCGCGCATCGTGCCCAAAGCTCGCCGCCTCGAACGCCTCTCACCCGAAGAGATGCTCGAGATGGCCGCCTGCGGCGCCAAGATCCTGCACCTGCGCTGCGTCGAATACGCCCGCCGCAGCAACATCGCCATCCACGTCCGGTCCTCGTTCTCGACCAAGCCCGGCACCCTCATCACCGACCAGCCCAGCGAAGGAGAAGCCGTGGAGGCTCCGATCATCTCCGGCGTCGCGCACGACCGCAGCGAAGCGAAGATCACCATCGTCGGTGTGCCCGACCACCCCGGCACCGCCGCCCGCATCTTCCGGGCCGTCGCCGAGTCCGAGGCCAACATCGACATGATCGTGCAGAACGTGTCGGCGGTGGAGAGCGGCCGCACCGACATCTCCTTCACCCTGCCCAAGACCGACGGGCAGGTCGCCGCCAAGAGCCTCGACCGCATCCGCGAGGAGGTCGGCTTCGAGTCGATCCGCTACGACGACCAGATCGGCAAGGTCTCCCTCATCGGTGCCGGCATGCGCACCAACCCGGGCGTCTCGGCCACGTTCTTCAAGGCCCTCTCCGAGGCGGGGGTCAACATCGAGATGATCTCCACCTCCGAGATCCGTATCTCCGTCGTCACGCGCGCCGACGTCCTCGACGACGCGGTGCGGGCCCTGCACACCGCCTTCGGGCTCGACTCCGCGGACGGGGAGGCCGTCGTCTACGGAGGCACCGGCCGGTGAACGCCATGGGCGAGCGCAGCCGCCCCACCCTCGCCGTCGTCGGCGCCACCGGCGCCGTCGGGGGCGTCATGCTGGACCTGCTGACCCAACGCGCCGACGTGTGGGGCGAGATCCGCCTGCTCGCGTCCAGCTCGTCGGCGGGGCGCACCCTGTCGGTGCGCGGCGAGGACGTCGTCGTCCGCGAACTCACCGCCGCCAACCTCGAAGGCGTCGACGTCGCGATGTTCCTCGTCCCCGCCGAGGTCGCGCTGCGGTTCGCGCCCATCGCCGTGGACGAAGGCGCTGTCGCCATCGACGCCTCCCGCGCGTTCCGCGCCGAACACGACGTGCCTTTGGTCGCGCACGCCTACAACCGGGCGCAGGTCCGCAACCGCCCCCGCGGCATCCTGTCCAGCCCGACCAGCTCCGCCCTGGTCATGCTCGACGCCCTCGGTGCCCTCCACGGTGGCTGGGGGCTCACCGACCTCGTCGTCACCACGTTCGAAGCAGCCTCCGGCGGCGGGCTCACAGGCATCGGGCGCCTCTACGACGAACACGACGCCGTCGCCGGCGACCGCAGCCTCGGCCGCCACATCGGCGACGTCCGCCGCCACATCGACGACCGCCTCAGCGACGACAGCCCGTTCCCGGCCCCCGTCGCCCTCAACGTCGTCCCCTGGGTGGGGACGGCCACCGGCGACGGGTGGAGCTCCGCAGAAATGAGCATCCGCGACGAGTTCCGCAAAATCTTCGACCTGCCCCACCTCAAAGTTGCGGCCACCTGTGTGCGCGTCCCCGTCGTGTCGGCGCACGCCATGTCGGTCCACGCCCGCTTCGAACGCACCATCAGCCTCGACCAGGCCCGCACCGCCCTGCTGCAGGCCCCCAGCGTCGTCGTTCTCGACGATATCGAACACGACGAATGGCCCACCCCCGTCGACGTCACCGGCTCCGAACCCACCTTCGTCGGACGACTCCGACAAAGCAGCGACTTCCCCCACAGCGTCGAATTCTTCGTCGCCGGCGACAACCTCCGCAAAGGCGGCGCACTCAACGTCGCTCACATCGCCGAAGACCTCGCCGCCGAACTCCACCCGTAGTCGCCCACAGATCCCCTCAGGTTCAGTCAGGCCCTGCCGACCACGACGGTGTCGGCAGGGCTTCGTCGCGCCGACACCGAACTGCGGCATCCCGGCACCTGACGGCCTCCCACGGGGGAGAGGCGTCGGATGCCGGGGTGGCCGCAGTTCTTCGTTGGTCGAGGAGCGAAGCGTCTCGAGACCACCGCCCACGTGACTACGACAGCCAAAGGTGGTTTCGAGACGTCGCTTCGCTCCTCCTCAACCAAAGGGGTGGGTGGTTTCGCGTGGTGACCTGCCGGCGCAGTACCGCGACTGCGATGGTGCGCGGTGGTCTCGAGACGTCGCTGCGCTCCTCCTCGACCAACGAGGGGGTGGGTGGCTTCTCGTTGTCGGTGGGCCGCTGCGGTGGGGGGCGTTGGTGCCGTTCGGGATTCGCCGGCCTTAAGGCTCTGACCTGCGTCGATGTGCAGAACGTCGTCCCTGGGAGCTGCCTGCGAGCAGCGGCCAACCGTTCACGAATTCGGCTCGGGCGTCGATAAGGACACCGCAGGCCGAGGATCGGCCGCCTTTCGTACCCCCTGCCACGGATGGGACCTCATGATCACCGTCACGCGTCGCAATGGCACGACGTTCGCGCTCAATCCTGATCTGATCGAGCGCGTCGAAGCGACCCCTGACACCGTGATCACCCTGGTCAGCGGCACCAAGTATGTGGTGTCGGAGTCCGTGGAGGACATCGTCGAGGGGGTGTGCGCGTTCCGGGCCTCGGTGCTCGTCGCGTCCACCCACCCGGCGCCACCCGCCGGTTCGGTGCGATTGCACTCCGTCTCGACATCGGAGAACTGACCCATGGACAAGGGAACCCTCATCGGGGTGGTCACCTGCTTCACGGCGGTGACCATCACGGCCGTGCTCAAGGGCGTCAACCTGTTGACGCTGCTCAACCCTGCCGCGTTGACGCTCATCTTCGTCGGCACGTTCGGTGCCGCCGCCGGCAGCCTCATGTTCTCCGAGTACAAGATCGCGCTCGGCGGGCTCAAGAAGGCGTTCCTCGGCAAGATGCCCGACGCCTCCGGCCTCGTCGACGTCATCGTGCAGATGGCCGACCGCGCCCGCCGCGAAGGCCTCCTTGCGCTGGAGGACATGGCCAAGGACATCGACGACCCTCTGCTCAAGGAGGGCATCCAGATGACCGTCGACGGCACCGACGCCGACGAGATCGGTGAACTCCTCGACGCCCGCATCGCCGCGAAGAAGGACTCCGACAAGGTCGCCATCGGCTTCTACGAGAACATGGGCGGTATGGCGCCCACCATCGGTGTGGTCGGCGCCGTCCTCGGTCTCATCACCGCCCTGTCCAACCTCGACGACGTCGCCGCGCTCGGCTACCTCATCGCCTCCGCGTTCGTCGCAACGATGTGGGGCGTGCTCATCGCCAACGGCATGTGGCTGCCGCTCGCGGGCAAGCTCAAGCGAATGAGCCACCTCGAGGTCAAGAACATGGAGATGATCGTCGAGGGCGTGCTCGCCGTCGCGGCCGGCACCAGCCCCCGCATGGTCGAGCAGAAGCTCCGCTCCGCGCTGCCCGGTGGTGGCGCCGAGAGCAAGGAAGCGAAGGCTGCCTGATGGCCCGCAAGAAGAAGCCGGAGGAGCACGAGGAGCACACCGACCACGAGAAGTGGATGGTGGCCTACGCCGACATCCTCACCCTGCTGCTCGCCCTGTTCATCGTCATGTTCGCCATGGCGGCCGTGGACAAGGAGAAGGTCGAGCTGTTCGCCCAGGGCGCCGGTCAGGCGGTCGGGGTCATCCCGATCCCGGGCCAGCTCGGCAACTTCGAGGGCGGCGACGGCATCCTCAACAATCAGCGGCCCTCCGAGCGCTCGGTCGACACCCCGCCCGGCACGGCGGAGGCGCAGGAGTCGATCATCGCCAACGAGGCGATGGAGCGTGAACGCGCCCGCGCCGCCGCCGCGTCGGCGGAGAAGCGGAACCTCGAAGAGGTCAAGGTCAAGATCGAGGCCGACCTCGAGGCCCAGGGCATGGCCGAAGCCGTGCGTCTCACCCTGGACTCCCGCGGCCTCGTCGTCGACATCCTCACCGACGACGTGCTGTTCGACATCGGCCGCTCCGAGCTGCGGGAAGAAGGCGCCGTCGTCATCGACGCCATCGCGCCCACCCTGCTCGACCTGCCGAACTTCGTCAGCGTCGAGGGGCACACCGACGACGTGCCCATCACCGGCACCTACCGCTCCAACTGGCCGCTGTCGGGCGACCGCGCCTCGCGGGTCACCGAACGCCTCATCGCCGACGGCCTGCGTGCCGATCGGGTGGCGGCCTCCGGGTTTGCCGACACCCGGCCCCTGGAGTCCAACGACACCCCCGAGGGCCGCTCGGCCAACCGGCGCGTCTCGATCGTCGTCCTGCCCTACCTGCCCGTGGCCGAGGCCGAGTCCGGTCTCGCCGCCGCGGAGGGTGGCCGGCCGATCACGCCCGATGTCGCCCCCACCATGAGCCCGCCGCGGCCGTGACACCCACCCGTTATGCCCAGTACCCGCTACGCCTCTCCGAGGGGAAACCATGAGTGACGAAGAAGCGCCCAAGAAGGGCGGCAAGAAGCTGCTCATCGCCATCATCATCGGCGCGACCGTGATCGTGCTGGCGGCCGTCGGCGTGGTCGCGATGATGCTGCTCGGCGGCGGCGACGACGCCGCACCCGAAGGGCCGGTGGCGGGCGCCGTCGTGCCGCTCGAAGACGACATGACGCTCAACCTGTCCGACGGCCGGTTCCTCAAGCTGCAGCTCGCGCTGCAGCTCACCGAAGAAGCGACCGAAGCGGAGAAGGACCCCGCCAAGTTCGACGGGTCCAAGGCACAGGACGCCGCGGTCGCCGTGTTCGCCGGCTACGAGTACGACGAGCTGCTCGCCGCCGACAAGAAGGAAGAGGCGCGCCAGAAGCTCGCCCAGCTCGCCAGCGAGCGGTACGACGGCCAGGTCATGGACGTCTACTACCGCCAGTTCGTCATGCAGTGAGGTTCCATGCGCCGTCCCCCTCCCGGCGCGGCGAGCGGCCGCGACCAACGCTCAGAACAGCCGACATTCGGCCGATGTGAGGACTTGTGAACGCCGAACCGCAGCTCTACGACTTTCGTAGCCCCAGCCGGTTCAGCCGTGAACAGCTTCGTGCCCTGCAGATGGCGTGCGAGACGTTCGCGCGCCAGACCGCGACGGTGCTCTCCACGACCCTGCGTATCGTCGCCCACGCGAGCGTCGAGGAGATCCAGCAGACGACATACGACGAGTACATCGCCGAGATCCCGAACCCCTCGCTGCTCGCCGTCCTCAACTTCGCTCCGCTCGAGGGCGACGGCGTGTTCCAGCTGCCGATGGACCTCGTCATGAGCGTCATCGACCGCCTCCTCGGTGGGCCGGGCACCGCCAAGCAGCCGAGCCGGGCCCTGTCCGACATCGAGACCGGCCTCATCCGCAACCTCGTGCGCCAGATGGTCTACGAGCTGCGGTACGCGTTCGAGACCCTCGGCGGGGTCAAGGGCGAAGTGCAATCGCTCGAATCCGACCCACAGTTTCTGCAGTTGGCGCCGCCGTCGGAGCCGATGATCGTGGCCGCGTTCGAGATCAAGCTCGGCGACCAGGTCGCCACCTCCACCCTCTGCCTGCCCGTGGAGACGATCTCCCCGGTGCTCGAGACCGTGCACGCCAAGCCGGAGATCGAGCTCACCGGCGCCAAGGCCGAAGCGGCCGGGCACCTCAAGGCGACGATGAACGAGGTCGGCGTCGACGTGCGCGTGTCGTTCTCCCCGATCGAGCTGCCCTCGCGCGACATCCTCGACCTCGAGGTCGGCGACGTGTTGCCCCTGCACCACCCCACCAACCAGCCGTTGACGCTCCAGGCCGACGGCATCCCCATCGCCACCGCCGTCCCCGGCAGCCACGGCAAGCGCCTGGCCTGCCAGATCGTCTCGTCATGACCGCCATGTCAGCCGCCACGTCCGCCCCCGTGACCCACGGCACGTCCGCGCAGAAGGAAGACTGATGCCCACCACGCCAGAGCTCGATGCGGCCCTCCTCGCCGCGGCCCAGGCGCTCCCTGCGCACTTCGCGAACGCCGAGGAGCTCACCGTCGAGACCCTCGACGCCATCCAGGCGACGACGATGTCGTTGCCCGGTGGCGCGTTCGCGGTCGAGGCGACCGTGCAGGGTGCCGAGGGTCTCGGCAGCGTCGTCCTCGTCATCACCGGCCTCGTCGACCACAAGAACGGTGAGGTGTTCGACCGCACCGAGGCGCGCACCCTGTGGACCGCGGCCCTCACCGACGGCCTCACCGCCATGCAGGGCGAGATGGGCGAGTTCAAGTCGGGTCAGGCGCACATGACCGACCCGTTCGACGTCCTCGACAACGCCGACGAGGCGAGCGTCGCCGGCATCTTCCACGAGCAGACCCTCGCCGCCCTCGTCATCGGGCAGCCGTCGGAGACCACCGGTGAAGGCGCTGCCGCCGAGTTGGCCGCCGCCATCGCCGCGGCCGAGGCCGAACTCGAACCGCCCGCCGAGGAGGGCGCGGACGAGGAGTCCGACGAGACCGAGGGCGCCGAGGGCGAGGAGGGCGCCGAGAGCATCGACGACTCCGCCGAGGAGGCCGCCGCCGACGCCCCCGCCGCCGAGGCTCCGGTCGCACCGGGCGCCCCGGGCGTCGGCTTCGACCCCGCCGCTGGCATGCCGCCCGGCTACGAGCAGTTCGCCGGTTACGCCCAGGGCGGCTACCCGCCCTACGGCTACCCGCCGCCGCAGCAGATGACCCCGGAGGAGGCCGCCGCCGCGCAGGCCCGCCTCCAGGCCAACATGAACCTGCCCGGCATGCAGACCCCGCCGCTCGCGCCGTTCATGCCCGGCGTCGGGCACCCCATGGATCCGCGCCGCATCGACCTGCTGCGCGACGTCATCATGGGCGTCAGCGTCGAATTGGGCCGCACACGCCTGTCGGTGCAGGAGATCCTCGGCCTCACGCCCGGCTCCGTCGTCGAACTCGACCGCGCGGCCGGCGCCCCCGTGGACGTGCTCGTCAACGGCACCCTCATCGCCCACGGCGAGGTCGTCGTCGTCGACGAGGAGTTCGCGGTGCGCATCTCCGAGGTCGTCAACCCGCACGGCGGTCAGGGCCGGGCGACGGCGTGACCGAGGGGTCCCTCACCCTGACGATCCTGCGGGCGGTGTTCTCGCTCGCGCTCGTGCTGGGGCTGATCGTCCTGTGCTTCCGCATCCTCGCGCGACGCACGGGCATCACCCCGACCGGTCGCGGACCTGCGCCCGTGCTCGACGTGCTGGCCCGCCGACAACTCTCGCGCACCTCCTCGGTGCAGATCGTCCGCGTCGGGGAGCGCGTCATCGTCCTCGGCGTCACCGACTCGAACATTTCGGTCCTCACTCACCTGTCGACCACCGACGTTCCTGCCGATGAGGACGAGGACGGCCCGCAAGATGCGCCGACCATCACCACTGCCGATCTCGCCGGGTTCACCCGCCGAGGACGATTCGACCGATTCGCCGCCGGGACCCGCCGTGCCGGCCGACACCGAGGGGGGCCCCGGACATGACCGCGCGTCGACTCCTCACCCTGCTCGGCGTCGGCACATTCACCCTCACCCTGCTGTACGTCCTCGGCCCGAGCATCGCCCACGCCGCGCCCACCCCGCCGGTGCTGCCGACCCCGCCCGAGGGCCCGAACATCTCGGTCGACCTCGGCGGTGAGGGCGGTCGCAGCCAGGCCATCACCATCATCGTCTTGATGACGATCCTCTCGATCGCGCCGTCGCTGCTGCTGCTGATGACGTCGTTCACGAAGATCGCCATCGTGCTGGCCATCACCCGGCAGGCCATCGGTACCCCGACCATCCCGCCCAACCAGGTCATCGCCGGCGTCGCCCTGTTCCTCAGCCTGTTCGTCATGGGGCCGGTCGTCGCCCAGGTCAACGAGGAGGCGATCCAGCCCTACCTCGCCGAAGAGATCGAGATGGGCGAGGCGCTCGCCGCCGCCGAGGCGCCGATGCGCACGTTCATGCTGCGTCAGACCGGCGCTCAGGAACTCCAGACGATGGTGACGCTCAGCCCCACCCAGGAGCAGCCCGCCACTCCCGAGGACGTCGCGTTCACGACGCTCGTGCCCGCGTTCGTGCTGTCGGAGATCAAGACGGCGTTCATCATCGGGTTCGTCATCTTCGTGCCGTTCCTCGTCATCGACCTCGTCGTCGCCTCTGTCCTCATGAGTATGGGCATGATGATGCTGCCGCCCATCATGATCTCGATGCCGTTCAAGATCCTGCTGTTCATCATGGTCGACGGCTGGAGTCTCATCACGACGGCGCTCGTCGGCAGCTATCTCGGCGGTGGCTGATGAGTGATAACGACGTCATGCACATCGCCGTTCAGGCGATGATGCTCGGCGCCCAGCTCGCGGGCCCGATCCTCATCATCAGTCTCGTCATCGGCTTTCTCATCTCGCTGCTGCAGTCGGTGACGCAGGTGCAGGAAATGACCCTGACGTTCGTCCCCAAGGTCATCGCCGTCGCGCTCGTGCTGCTGCTGGCGGGCAACTGGATGATGTCGCAGGCAGTGACGTTCACCGAGGCCCTCTTCGCCGACCTGCCACGCCTGCTCAGTTCGAGGTGAGGCGATGGAGGTCGAACTCGCACTCCAGAGCGTTTACGCGTTCATCCTCGTCATGGTGCGGATCGTCGCGTTTCTCGTCATCGCGCCGCCGTTCAACAGCACGTCATTGCCGCTGCGCGTCAAGGGGATGATGGCCGCGGCCATCGCGCTGCCGCTCACCCCGCAGTTCATCGGCGACGTCGCCGCCATCACCTCGCTCGCGAACCTCGTCACCGCCGTCGTGTGGCAGATCATCGCGGGCCTTAGCGTCGGGCTGGTCGTCCTCATTCTCTTCTCTGCGGTGCAGATGGCCGGCATGTACATCGACTACTTCTCGATGTTCGCGATGTCCGCGATGCTCGACCCGGTCACAGGGTCGCAGACGTCGATCTTCGGCCGCATCTACAACTGGATCGCCGTCGCGCTGCTGTTCGCGAGCGGCGGCCACCTCCTGCTGCTGCGGGGCCTGCTGCAGACCTTCGAGATCATCCCCGCCGCCGCCATCGACATGGGCCGCATCGCCGAGATCCTCGTCGGCAACCTCGACCGCATGGTCATGTCGGCCCTGCAGATCGGCGCCCCCATCCTCGCGGTGCTCTTTCTCACCGACCTCTCCCTCGGCCTCGTCAGCCGCGCCGTGCCGAGCCTGAACGTCTTCCAGCTCGCCTTCCCCGTCAAGACCCTGCTGGTGGTCTCCCTCGCCACCCTCGCCGTCGCGATGATGCCGGGCGCCGTCGAGACCGTCATCGGCGGCATCCTGCGCCAGTTCCCCGCCGTCCTCGACTCGGTCGGGGGGTGAGGGCGGCATGGCCGAGGACAAAGCGAGCAAAACAGAGAAACCGACACCGCAAAAACTCAAGCAGGCGCGTGAGGAGGGCAACCTCCCGAAGACGCAAGACCTCTCGATGTGGCTCACGGTCCTCGTGTTCGTCGGCATCGGCCCGTTCGTCATCAGCAACCTGCACACCCGCTTCGGGGAGACCCTGCACGGCATCTCGGGGATCATCGGCGACCCCGACCTCTCCCAGGCGACCACCCTCTTTCGGGATTCCCTGCTGTCGGTGCTGTGGATCGTCGCGCCGCTCGCCATCGGCTGCATGATCGCCGGCGTGTTCGGGCATGCGATCCAAGGCGGGGTGAAGCCCCACTCCAAGCGGTTCAAGCCCAAGTGGAAGAAGCTCAACCCGCTCACCGGCCTCAAGAACATGTTCGGGATCCAGGGCGCCTGGAACCTCGTCAAGACCCTCATCAAGTTCGCCGTGTTCGGCACGATCGCGTACACGATCCTCTCCCGCGCTGTCGTTCAGATTGCCGGGTCCGGCGTCTGGTCGGTCGGGGCCGTGCTCGACGTCGTGATGTCGTCGGCGATGCAGATCATCATCACCGTCGCCATCGTCGGTATCGTCATCGCCGCCGCCGACTACGCCGTCGAACGCATCCGCGTGCACCGCTCGCTGAAGATGAGCATGTACGAGATCAAGAAGGAGAACAAACAGCAAGAGGGCGACCCGATGATGAAGGGCATGCGCCGCCAGAAGCAGCGCGAAATGGGTCGCCGACGCATGATGGCGGCCGTCGGCGACGCCACCGTCGTCATGACGAACCCCTCCCACGTCTCGGTGGCGTTGCGCTACGAAAAGGGCGCCGGCGCACCGCAGGTCGTCGCCAAGGGCACCGGCCGCCTCGCGCTCCGCATCCGTGAGGAGGCCGAAGCGCGGGAGGTGCCCTGCGTCGAAGACGTCCTCATCGCCCGCATGCTCTACAAGCTGTGCGAGATCGACGACTACATCCCCTTCGAGCTCTACGACGCCATCGCCCAGGTGCTCGCCTTCGTCATGCGCATGTCGGAGAAGGGGGAGAAGGGCGGCTCCCACGAGACCCCGCTCAGCCACCCCGGCTTCGACGGCACCCTCCCCGACGACCTCACCGACGAAGCCCTCGGCATCCGGGTCCCGACCCCGGTGTGACGGCCCACCGCCCGACGGCCGAGGACCCCCCGTTGGTCGAGGAGGAGCGAAGCGACGTCTCGAGACCACCTCGGTTGACGCAGTGACGTGGGCAGTGGTCTCGAGACGCTTCGCTCCTCGACCAACGAGGGCGGCGGGCGACGGCGGTAGGGCGGGGTGGTCTCGAGACGCTTCGCTCCTCGACCAACGGGGCGGGATGAGGTGACGGCGGTAGGGCGGGGTGGTCTTGAGACGCTTCGCTCCTCGACCAACGGTCGGAGGGGGTCCCTGTCGCTCAGTGGCGTTGCCCCCAACTCAGATCGGGCTGGTCAGGGCCGATGGGAAGTCGCCCGGGCGTCATGGCCGCTCCGGCGAGCCGCTCCGTGACCGCGCGAACCTGCCCCCTCATCCCGCGCGCCGCGAGGCGATGACCCCGTCCCCGCCGCAGAGAAGGTGCCAGTGAAGAGCAGAATCGGCCTCATCGGCATCCCGGCAGCGATCATCGGCATCGTCGTGATGCTGGTCGTGCCGATGCCGGCGTTCCTGCTCGACCTGCTGCTCGCCTTCAACATTTCCCTGTCGGTGCTGATCCTGCTGGTGGCGTTGCGGGTCACCAAGCCGCTCGACTTCTCGATCTTTCCGGCGTTGCTGCTGGTGGCGACCCTGTTCCGGCTCTCCCTCAACGTCAGCTCGACCCGCCTGGTCTTGCGCGACGGTTACGCGGGCCGTGTCATCGAGGCGTTCGGTGACTTCGTCATCGGCGGCTCGATCATCGTCGGTCTGGTCATCTTCATCATCCTGATGATCATCCAGTTCGTCGTCATCACCAACGGTGCCGGCCGCGTCGCCGAGGTCGCCGCCCGCTTCACCCTCGACGCCTTGCCCGGTAAGCAGATGGCCGTCGACGCCGACCTCAACTCCGGCCTCATCGACGAGAACGAAGCCCGCAAGCGCCGCAAGGAGGTCGCCGCCGAGGCCGACTTCTACGGCGCCATGGACGGTGCCAGCAAGTTCGTCAAGGGCGACGCGATCGCGTCGGTCATCACGACGATCATCAACCTCATCGGCGGGTTCGCCATCGGCATGCTGCAGCGCGGCATGTCCGCCGGTGAGGCCGTGCAGACCTACAGCCTCCTGTCGGTCGGTGACGGCCTCGTCTCCCAGATCCCCGCGCTGCTGCTGTCGGTCGCGACCGGTCTCATCGTCACCCGCGCGACGACCGAGAAGGACATGGGCTCGGACCTGCTCGGCCAGTTCGGCAACCAGAAGCAGGCCATGCAGATTGCGGGCGGCGCCATCCTCATCCTCGGCCTCATCCCCGGCCTGCCGAAGATGCCGTTCATCACCATCGGCATCGTCGCCCTGTTCCTCTCGACACGGATGACCGAGGGCGATCCTGAACCCGAAGAAGTCGTGCCTGAAGTCGAGGACCTGCCGACGACGCCGCAGAAAGACTCCCCGCTCGCCATCGCCCAAGACATGCGCGTCGAGCCCCTGGAGCTCGAGCTCGCCTACGACCTCATCGACCTCGTCGACGCCTCCTCCGGCGGCGACCTGCTCGATCGTGTGCGGGCGCTGCGCCGCAAGCTCGCGCAGGAGATCGGCATCGTCGTGCCGCTCGTGCGCACCCGCGACAACCTCGACCTGCCGCCGCGGCACTACGCGATCCGCGTGCACGGTGTCGAGGTGGCCCGCGGCCAGGCCCCGGCCGGGATGGTGCTCGCCATCGGCGACGACCTCGACTCCCTGCCCGGCATGGTCACCCAGGAGCCCGTGTTCGGTCTCGAAGCCAAGTGGGTGCCGGCCGAGCTGCGCGAACACGTCGCCCTCGCCAACTCCACGGTCGTCGACCGCAGCTCCGTGGTCACGACCCACATGGCCGAGGTCGTCCGCGTCCACGCCAGCCAGCTGCTCGGCCGCGAAGACGTCAAGATGCTCGTCGACATGGTCAAGCAGAGCAACCCCGTCGTCGTCGAGGAGCTCACCCCCACGCCCCTGTCGCTCGGTGAGGTGCAACGCACCCTGCAAGCGCTGCTGGAGGAGCGGGTGTGCATCCGCGACCTCGTCCGCATCTTCGAGGCCATGTCGATGCGCGCCAAGGTCAGCCCCGACCCCGAGGGTCTCGTCGAAGCGGCTCGCACCGCGCTCGGCCCGGCCATCGCCGCGAGCCACGCCGTCGACGGGCGCCTGTCGGTCATCACGTTCGACCCCCTGCTGGAGCAGCGCATGCTCGAAACGCTGCGGCACGGCGACTCGGGCTCGTTCCTCGTCCTCGACCCGATCATGTCCGAACGCATTGCGCTCGAGACCGCCCGCGTCGCCCAAGCCGCTGAGGGCGCCGGCGACCCGCCCGTCCTCGTCTGCGCCCAACCCCTGCGCCTCGCCGTGCGTCGCCTCCTGGAGGCCGCGACGCCGCGCACCCCCGTCCTGTCCTACGCCGAACTCGGCGGCCAGCTCACCCTCGTCACCTCTGGAGTCGTGAATGTCGCGGAAGTCACGGCCGCCTAAGGCCGACAAGAAAAAGAAGGGCAAGAAGGGCAAGAAGTCCGAGACGACCATCGTCGAAGAGGTGATCGTCGAAGAACCTGGCCTGCCCTTCGGCGTCGTCGTCCTCATCGCCCTCGTCATGAGCCTGCCGTCCCTCATGGGATTCTTCGACGGCGCCCTCGCCTTTCGCCCGATGATGGTGCGACTCCTCGCGGCCCTGCTCGTCTCGTGGTTGCTGTGCTATCTCGTGTGGTCGGTGTTCGGTCTGTTCCACTCACCGGTCGACGAAGAGAAGACCTCGACCACGGAGACCACCTACGAGGGGATGCGCGACCCGTACGGCACCGCCGACCCCTCGGCCTACCCCGACCCCTACGCCACCGGCCCCGACCAGGAGCGCCGCGCCGGCTGACGCGGCCCCGTTGGTCGAGGAGGAGCGCAGCGACGTCTCGAGACCATCGCGACATGCGCGATGACCGGCCACCCCCGGTTGGTCGAGGAGCGAGCGAAGCGAATGTCTCGCCCCCCGTTGGTCGAGGAGCGAGCGAAGCGAGCGTCTCGAGACCATTGGTGACCTAGAAGATCACGTCGCCAGTGGTCTCGAGACGCTGCGCTCCTC
>JAUNTP010000083.1 GCA_030538585.1 Mobilicoccus sp. | reverse complement strand
TTGAGGAGCGAAGCGTCTCGAAATCAACCGACGGGAGGGATGGCCGGTCTACAGGCCCAGGATGGCTTGGGCGACGAGGAAGTAGATGATGAGGCCCGTCGCGTCAACGATCGTCGTGATGAACGGGGCGCTCACCACCGCCGGGTCCACGCCTGCCTTGCTCGCGATGAGTGGGATGACGGCGCCCACCGTCGTCGCGAGCGCGCACACGGCCACCAACGACACACACAACACCATCGCGATGTCGAGACCGACGAGCAGCCACGCGGGCACGAACCCGACCGCGGCCAGCACCGCACCGAGGGTCAAACCCGTGAGGAACTCCCTCGCCCCCACCCGCGGCGCGTCGCGGGCACTGATCTCCCCCGCCGAGAGCGCTCGCACCACCGTCGTCACCGTCTGGGCACCCGCGTTCCCGCCCGTGCCGATGAGCAGCGGCACGAACAGGGCGAGCGCCACCACCTGTTCGAGCGTGTCCTCGAAGTAGCCGAGCACGTTGACCGTCAACGAGGCAGCGACGATGAGGATGAGCAGCCACACCACCCGCGACCGCATGATCCGCAGGATCGAACTGCTCAGGTAGGGCCGCCCCAGCGCCTGGAGACCCGAGGCGCGTGCCGCGTCCTCCTCTTCCTCTTCGCGCAGAATCTGCATCGCATCATCCACGGTGATGACGCCCACGAGCCGCTGCTCCTCGTCGACCACCGGCAGACCCACCATCCCGTGGTCCCGGATGAGCCGAGCTGCGACCTCCTGATCCTCGGCCGCATGCACCGAGATCGGCGCGTTCGCGATCTCGGAGACCGGCACGTTGCGCTTGGCCGTCACCAGCCCCCGCAACGACACGACACCGGTGAGCCGGCGCCCCTCACCGAGCACCGGCACCATGTAAATCGTCTCGACATCGGCGCCCGTCTGTCGCAGCGTCTTGAGCGCCTCCCGCACCGTGTCCTGCTCGGAGACCCACGCGACCTCCGGAGTCATCCGCCGACCGGCGGACTCGCGGGGATACCCGAGGATCGTCTCCGTCATCGACCGCTCGTGCGCCGACAGTCCCCGCAACAACTGGACGACGACCGAGGCGGGCAACTCATCGAGCAGGCGGGCCCGATCGTCGGGGTCGAGGTCGTCGACCAGACGCTGCACCCGATCGTCACGGAGATCGCTGAGCAGGTGGCGCGCCGTCTCCGGGTCGAGATCCTCGAAGACATCGAGGGCGGTGCCCTTGTCGAGCAGCCGAAACACCACACCCCGTCGGTTCGCGGGCAGCCGCCCGAGCTCGTGCCGGATTTCGGGGTGGGAAAGGTCCGCCAGCACCTCCACGACCTCGTCGGGACTACCCTCCGCCAGAGTGCGGGACACGTCGGTCATGGCTGCCCTTCAGGGGTGAGGAGTGGGGTGCAAACGGCGTCGCTGCGCAGCACGACGCCCCGCCCGCCATCGTGGCAGAACGGGGCGTCGCGACGCGCCGCAGTCTCAGCGACGTCGACCGGTGACCAGACCGACGATGAACAGCAGCAGGCAGGCGCCGAGGATGGCGGTGATGAACGTGAAGATGAAGCCTCCACCCTGGGCGTCGAAGCCCATCATGCTCATCAGCCACCCGCCGAGGATGCCGCCGATGACGCCGACGACGACGTTGAGCAGGCAGCCCTGCTGGGCGTCGGTGCCCATGAACTTGCTGGCGATCCAGCCCGCCAGACCGCCGATGATGATCCAGCCGATGAAACCGAGGCCGAGGGTGTTCATGTCGTGCTCTTTTCTCTCGTGCGTTCGCGCGCGCCGACACCGGCACCGCGATCATTCCGAGGGGTGATACCCGGCCCAACCCCCCACCAACCGCAAATCTCGCATCGTGAGATCAGGTCGGGGGGTGCCCCCGCGGCCCCAGCGGGTCACCGAGGCCCGTCGAGTCGTCGCCAGCGCCCACGATGCGGTCGGGGTTCACGCCCTGCCCCTCAGGGCGCCACAACGGCTCGATGTGCTGCCATCCCGGCTCGTCACGGATGCTCTCGGCCAGTTGGTCGGTGTGGGTCGGTGAGTACACGGCCGACCCCGTGAGGTAAGCCGCCCGAGCCAGCGTCATCGACCCCACGGCCGAGGTGACGAGCTGCAGCACCACCGCGAGGGCGATCTTGATCGCGGTGTCGACACCGATGACGAAGAAGAACGATCCGCTCGCCACGAGCGCCACCCCGAAGCCCGCCGCCGTCGCGATGGCCGAGGCGCGCGTGTACATGTCGGGCAACCGCACCAGGCCGACCGCGGCCGTCGTGAACAGCAACGCGCCACCGACGATGAGGACCTGCCCGACGATCGAGGCCCACAGCGGGGTCGAGGCGACGAGCTCATTGGTCGTGATCCAGTCCATCGGCCCTCCTCAGCGGTGCCCACGCGTGATGGCACGCGACAGGGAGACGGTCGCGAGCAGGCCGAGCACGGTCGCGACGATGACGAGGTCCACGAACTGGTGGGACCCGAAGAGCAACCCCATCACGGTGATAAGGCCGATGACGCTGAAGAAGACGAGGTCGGCGGCCAGAGCACGGTTCGCGTCCCCGGGCCCGAAGAACATGCGGCCGCAGGCGATGACGGTGGAGAACGTCAGCAGGAAAAGTCCGATGTAGATCCCGATCATGGGTTCTCCTCCCACGGTGGCGGGCCTTCGACCGGTCGCATCGCCCCCAGCATGCGCCACTCGAGCTCGTGGACGCTCTTGCGGACCTTCGCGCCGTCCGAGTCGAACATCGAGTGCACGTAGATGCGGAACCCGCGCGGGTTCTCCACGAGGCGCACGGCCCCACCCGAGGCGCGTGCCTTCTCAGGGTCGTCGGTGGTCTCGTGCGTGGCGAGGGCGATGGTGCCCGGGGTGAGGGCGATGAGGACCGAGAGCATCGAGACCTCCCACTCGCGGTGACAGTGGGTGTCGTAGCGGATGATCGCAGGGTCCGACAGGTGGGTCGGGGTGAGGATGTCCCAGGTCACCGACAGGTTGGCGACGACGAATTCCTTGGCGTACCAGGCGAGCGCGGTCACGATCCGCCACGGCCAGCTCCACACACTCATGACGAAAGCACCGCCTCCACGAACGACGTCGGGTCCAGCAGACCGGCCGCGGCGGTCGCAGCGAGCGGCATGAGGATCTGGGCGCCCAGCCCGAGGGTCAGGGTGATGGCCGAGAGGACGGCGGCCGGGGCGATGAGTCCGACGGGGACCCGGCTTCCCGAGGTGCCGATCTGCTCCAGCACCTCATGGTCGCCGTCACGGGGGTCGCCGAGGAACATCTTGCCCCAGATCTTCATCATCGACTGGACCGTGAAGAGGCTGACGAGCACCGCGATCGCGACCGGGATGATGTGCCCGGCCTCCCAGGCGGCGACGACGAGGGTGAGCTTGGCGACGAAGCCCGACAGCGGCGGGATCCCCGCCAGGGACAGGGCTGCGAGGAGGAACACGACGGCCGTGACGGGCTCACGCTGCAGCAACCCCTTGACGGTGCCGAGGGAGTATCTGCCGTAGGAGTGCTCGACGGCACCGATCGAGAGGAACAGCGAGGCCTTCACGATCATGTGGTGCAGCAGGTAGAAGATGCCGGCGGTGAGACCGAACTGGGTGAAGATCGCGACACCGAGCAGGATGTAGCCGAGCTGGCTGACCATGTGGAAGGCGAGGATCGAGCGGGCGTCCATCTCGCCGACGGCGCCGAGCACGCCGATGAGCATCGTCGCGCTGAACAGGACGATCCCGATCCACAGGAACCGCTCGTCGCCGTCGAAGATCACGGAGTAGAGCCGGTAGATGGCGTACGTGGCGACCTTGGTGTGCAGGCCCGAGAACAGGGCCGTCACCGCGGGCGGCATGTAGGGGTAGGTGCGCGACAGCCACCCGTGCACGGGCACGACGGCCGCCTTGACGCACAGCGCCATCATGACGACGCCCGCGGCGACGGCCACGCGTGCGTCCTCCACGCCCGCACCCGCGAGCTGGCCGAGGTTGACCGTGCCGGTGATGCCGTACACGAGACCGACGCCCGCGACGAGGATCGTCGAGGTCATGAGGTTGACCGTGACGTAGATGCGGGACGCGCTCACCTGGCTCACCGACGCACGCCCCGGCCGCGAGACCATGATGAGCGCGTACGAGGGCAGCAGCATGACCTCGATGAAGACGAACAGGTTGAAGATGTCGGCGGTGAGGATGGCGCCGAAGACACCGGACATGAGGATGAGGACGAGGGGGCCGAAGAACTTGACCCGGTCCTCACCGGAGGCGGCCGCGAACCACGCGCCGACGAACGTCAGCAGCCCGGTGACCACCAGCACCAGGGCGCTGAAGGTGTCGGCGGCGAAGACGATGCCGATCCCGGGCACCCAGCCCGACACCGAGTGCGCCAAGGTCGAGCCGTCACGCACCTGCGTGACGAGGTAGAGCGCGGCCGCGACCAGACCCCCGAGCGTGAGCAGGGTGATGGTGCGCTGAAAGGCATACGCCTTGGGCAGCAGCAGTTGGGCGCCACCCACGACGAGCGGCACCGCCACGAACAACGGCAGGAGGGAGGGGCTCACCAGTCCTCCTCCGACCAGCTGTGCCGTTGTTCGAGATGTCCGTGCCCGGCCCGCATGCGTCGCTCGTAGTCCGACCGGTCGGTGGGGTCGAGGTAGCGCAGCTCGCCGTCGCCGAAGGTATGAGCCCCCTCGTCGTCCTCGTCGTAGAGGTCGGGATGCTCGTCCTCGCGTCCCTCGATGGGGATCTCGGTGTCGTCGTCCTCGTCACCGACGACCGACAACACGAGCATGTACACGGTGATCGCGAACGCGATGACGATGGCCGTGAGCACGAACGCCTGGGGTAGCGGGTCGGAGGTGAGGATCGGGTCGGGGTTGGCGTCCTGTGCCGGACCCCGACGGAACGCGCCGCCGGAGGTGATGATGAGCAGGTTCGCGCCGTGCCCGAGCAGGACGAACCCGACGACGAGGCGAAGCATGCCGCGGCGCAACACCAGTAGCACCCCACCGCCGATGAGGATGCCGACCGCGATCGCGAGTGCCATCAGCGACCTCCTGCCTGATCGTCGTCGCCGCGCTGGTTCACGTCGTCGTTGACGTGCTCGTCGTGGCCGTGGGTGTTCTGGTGATTGTGCTCATGCTCGTGGTCGTGATCGTCCGGGTGATGCACCTCGGCGTGGTGGGCGGTGGCGCCGGTACGGGCACCTGCCTTGGCGGGTCGTGCCACCTGGAGGGAGTCGTCACCCAGTTCGCGCCACGGCAGGCGGGTGCGGTCCCGGTTGCCGGTCGTGGCGAGGAGCGGGCCGGTGGCGGGGTGGTGCGGCTCGGCGACCGTGCCGCCCTGACCGACCATGGCGCCCACCTGCTGGCCCGCGCGCCGCAGCGGCGAGCGGCCGTCGGTGGTGCCGAGGCGGCTGACGGCGGCGAGGACGACGCCCGCGACCGCGAAGTAGACGCCGAGGTCGAAGACGAGCGCCGAAGTGAGGTGGATGTCGCCGAGGTAGGCGTGCAGCGGCCGAAGGAACGACCGGTTGCCTTCGTAGGCGTAGCCGAAGAACCCGGTGACGACGCCGACGACGATGGCCCACCCGATGAGCGGGACGTACGCGCGCCAGAGGCGGCTCGCGCGGTCGTCGGGAGCGGACAGGTACATGAGGCAGATCGCGGCACCGAGCACGAGCGCGGAGACGAACCCGCCGCCGGGGGCGTTGTGGCCTCGCACGAAGAAGTAGATCGAGAGGATGACGAGGATCGGCCCGAGGAACCGGTCGGTGACCCGCAGGTTGATGACGTTCCAGACCGGGTTGTCGATCGCCATGGCGCAGCGGGGGCAGCGCAGCGAGGGCCGGTAGGGCAGCACGCCGCGGCCCTCGAGGGCCAGGATGATCGCGAGCCCGGTGACGCCGAGGACGGTGAACTCGCCGAGGGTGTCGAGGGCGCGGAAGTCGACCAGGATCGTGTTGACGATGTTGGTGCCGCCGGTGAGCTCCTCGGTCTCGGCGAGGAACGTGGCGCCGAGGTCGGAGATGTCGCGGCGGCCCGTGAACGCCCAGGTGGCGAGGCCGGCGGCGGTACCGGCGAACACCGCGAGGATGCCTGCCAGCCACGTGCGGGCCTTGCCCGTGTGGTGGAACGTGTCGGGCAGGCGCGAGAGCACGAGGACGACCACGACGAGGGTGAGCGTCTCGACCATGAGCTGGGTGAGGGCGACGTCGACGGCGCCGAGCGTGAAGTAGAACAGCGACATCGCGTAGCCGGACACCCCGACGACGACGACGAGCGCCATGCGGGTGTTCGTCACGTTGGCGAGCACGATGCCGACCGCCATGACGAACAGGAGGACCCAGTCGGTGGGCTGCGTGATCTGGTCGTGCACCGGCGGCAAGCTGTGCGGAAGGAGGTACCAGAGGCCACCGAAGGCCAGGAGGACGAGCAGCCCCACGGGCCACACGAGGTGGTAGAAGGGCGCGTCGGGTCGGGTGACGTCGCCGACGCGGCGCCCGAAGGAGATGACCCCGTCGCGAATGGTGTCGGTGATGCCGACGGCCGTGAACGGCAGCAGACGACGGTCGAGCGCCACCTCGAGACGGTGGCGGAGGCCGACGAGTACGAGTCCGACGAGGATGACGGCAATCGACATGAACAGCTCGGGGTTGACCCCGTGCCACAGGGTGAGGTCGGTCTCGGCGTCGGCGCCGATGACGGCCTGCGCCGCCGGGGTGAGGAGCGGCTCGGCGAGAGGGCCCGCGAGACCGAGGATCACTCCGGCCAGGCCGACGACGGCGACGGGGGCGAGGAACCCGAGCGAGCCTTCGTGGGGGGCGTCGTCCATGCGGGGGCCGGGCAGGACCGGCAGCACCATGCGGGCCGAGTAGGCGAAGGTGAACGACGCGGCGAGTACGGCGAGCACCATGATGATCCACACCACCGGCTCGGCGAAGGGGGCACCGGCGGCCGCCTTGAACATCGCCTCCTTGGTGATGAACCCGAACAGGGGCGGGATGCCCGCCATGGACGCGGCCGCGAGGGTGAGGATGACCGACGTGAGCGGCATGGCCTTGGCGAGCCCGGAGAGGCGTCGGATATCCCGGGTGCCGGCCTCGTGGTCGATGACACCGACCGACATGAACAAGGCGGCCTTGAACAGGGCGTGACCGGCGGTGTGCACGACGGCGCCGACGATGGCGTACGTCGTGCCGATGCCGATGGTCATCGTGATGAACCCGAGCTGGCTCACCGTGGAGTACGCGAGCAGGCCCTTGAGGTCGTGCCGCTGCAGCGCGAACACCGCCCCCATGAGGGCCGTGGTGAGACCGACGGTGATGAGCAGCGCGTTCCAAACCGTGACGTCGTGGAACAGGGTGGAGAAGCGCAGCATGAGGTAGATGCCGGCCTTGACCATCGCCGCGGCGTGCAGGTATGCGCTCACCGGGGTGATGGCGACCATCGCATCGGGGAGCCAGCCGTGGAACGGGAACTGCGCCGACTTCGTGAAGGCCGCGATGGCCACGAGCACGGCGGTCGCCACCGTGAGCTCGGGACGCTGGCCCCACACCGGGTCCACCAGCACCGCGCTCAAGGTGGTCGTGCCGGTGGTCACCCACGCAATCGCCACGGCCGTGAGCAGGCACAACCCGCCC
The DNA here is from genome assembly GCA_030538585.1 of Mobilicoccus sp. GTDB lineage: Bacteria > Actinomycetota > Actinomycetes > Actinomycetales > Dermatophilaceae > Mobilicoccus. The sequence goes on along the minus strand of JAUNTP010000083.1, from coordinate 6,687 downwards.
ATGACGGTGACAAGGAACGTGCGGATGGCCGGTTCGGTACCGGCCGGCCCCGAACGGGCGATGAGCAGGAACGAACACAGGGTCGTGAACTCCCACATGACGAACATGACGACGAGGTCGTCGGCGAGCACGAGCCCCAACATGGCCGCCCCGAAGAACGTCATGAGGCCGTAGAACGCGCCGTGCTGGCCCTCGCCGAGGTAGTTGGCCGAGTAGGCGAGCACGATGGCGCCGACGACCATGACGAGCAGACCGAAGAAGAGCGACAACCCGTCGAGGCGCAGCGCCAGCGACACCCCTATGTCGGGGATCCACTCGACCACTTGCGTGACGTGCGCCGCGTCGCCGCGCTCCAGCCACATCTCGACGAGCATGCCCGCGACCGCGAGCATGCCGACGGCGATGAACCATCCGGCCTGACGGCCCATGATGAGGCCGAGAATCCAGGCGAACGGCACCAGCGCGGCGGCGAGGAGCAGGATGAGGGGCAGGCTCACTCCGACCCCCCGGCCGCGACACCACGAGCCGCGCACACCCTCGACGAGGACGGGGCGGCTCTGAGGAGGAACATCCGGGGGCCCTTCGCGTCCGTCGGCAAGGATCGGGGGCACGGACTTCTCCGTGAGCGGCAGCGGTCGGTACACCCGGTCGTCAACCTAACCCGAATCCGGCCGTCGATGTCCAGTTCGCGCCGTCGGCCCCGTCACCTCCACGATCACCCCCGCCCCTGGGGGCCGCGCCGGTGACATCACGCACGTGCCGCGGAGCGGGCCGCGGCGCCGACTTCACCGATTCCTGACCTGTCCGAAGTGCTTTCGTGACCGTGTCTTCACGCCGTCGTGGCTCTCGCCGACAAAGATGGTGACGTGTCCAAGACCCCGCTGCGCGCCACCCTGTCCGTCCTCACCGTCCTCACCCTCGGCATCCTCACCGCCCTGGTCGCGACGAGCACGGGCGGCCATCTCACGTGGCCGTGGTGGACGCTCGCGATCGCGCTCTGCGCCCTGCTGCCGCTGGGTTCATGGTCCGCCGCCTCGGCCCGCAGCCGCGTCCTTGCCTCCGGGGCGATGGCCCTGGCCTGCGCCCTCTTCGTCGGTGGCCTCGCCGTGTCCACCTCGGGTGCGCTCGTCGCGATCGTCGTCGCGCCCCTCTGGTTCGCCGTCGCCGGACTCATCACGCCCTGGCTGCGCGGCCACCGCCTCCTGTCGCTGACGATCTTCGGTGGTCCGGTCGTCATGACGGCGGCGGCCGTCCCCGCCGCGATGGCCTCCTCCGCCGAGTTCGCCGGCCTCGACCTCGCGGCCGCGGCCCGGGCGGTCGTCGACGCGAGCGGCCCGGCCCTTCTGCTCGGCGGGGCCGCCGCGCTGCTCGGCAGCGTCACCGACCTGTTGCTCCGGTTGCGCACCACCGTCACCCCCACGGTGGTGCGCTCCGTCACCGCCACCCTCACCGGCCTCACGCTCGCGTCGATCGGTACTGCGGGGGTCGTCGCGGCCCGCGCGACCGATGCCCTCGGCGCCGCCCCCACCTCACCCGAGCGGTTCGGCACGCTCGGTTCGGCCCTGGCGCTGCTCGCCGTGCTCACCCTCGCGCACGGCCTCATGGGGCTCGCGCGCACCGACGTCGGCCTCGCGGGCAGCGTCATCCTCGTTCTCGCGACGCTCGCAGTCGCGACGGGCGCGATCCTGCTGCCCACCGACCCGCTCACGGTCGCCCTGGGTCTCGCGCTGCTCCTCGGCGTCGGCGGCATGCTGGGGTCGGTCGCGGGACTGTGCGCCGCGGCCGCGCTCCTGCGCACCTCGCTGCGGCTGCCCAGCCGCCCCCACCTGCCCGTCCCCGCGGTCCTCCAGCGCGTCGGCAGCGCCGCGCTCACCGTCCGCGATCGGGCCCTCGCCGCCTGAGGCTCTCCCACCGTTTCGGCACTGTCCGCGGCAGGCCCCCTCCCCCTAGCATTGAGGCGTGGACCGCAACTTCGACGCAGCCCTCTTCGACCTCGATGGTGTTCTCACTCCCACGGCGATCGTGCACATGGCCGCCTGGGCCGAGATGTTCGACGCCTTCCTCACCGCCCGCGGCGCGGAACCGTACACCGACCAGGACTACTTCGACCACGTCGACGGCAAGCCCCGCTACGACGGGGTCCGCGACCTTCTGCACTCCCGCGGCATCGAGCTGCCCGAGGGCGACCCCGACGATTCCCCCGACGCGGAGACGATCTGCGGACTCGGCAACCGCAAGAACGACGCCTTCAACGCCGTCCTGGCCCGCGACGGGGTAGCGCCCTACCCCGGGTCACTCGCTCTCGTCGAGGCCTACGCCGCGCAGGGACGCCCCATGGCGGTCGTCTCCTCGAGCAAGAACGCCCCGGCCGTCCTCGCCGCCGCGGGCCTCGACCACTTCTTCGACGTCGTCATCGACGGTGCGGTCGCCGCGCGCGACGGCATCCCCGGCAAGCCCGCCCCCGACACCTACCTCGCCGCCGCCGACCGCCTTGGCGTCCCCCGCGAGCGCGCCGCCGTGTTCGAGGACGCCATCTCCGGGGTCGTGGCAGGTCACGCCGGTGGGTTCGCCACCGTCATCGGCGTCGACCGCGGCGTCGGCGCACAGGCCCTGCGCGACGCGGGCGCCGACCGTGTCGTCACCGACCTCGCCGAGTTGCTGTGAAAGCCCGTTTCGCGGGCACCGACCCGCTCGACCGGGGCCGGTTTCCCGCCGATGAGTGGCGGTTCGTCGAGCGCGCCCCGAGCAGCCGCGACCTCGGCACCACCGAGACCCTCTTCGCCGTCGGCAACGGCTACCTCGGCATGCGCGCCAACCCGCCCGAGGGGCGCGAGGCGCATGTGCACGGCACCTACATCAACGGCTTTCACGAGACCTGGCCCATCCGGCACGCCGAGCAGGCGTTCGGGTTCGCCACCACCGGGCAGACCATGGTCAACGCCCCCGACTCCAAGGTCATGAAGCTGTACGTCGACGACGAGCCGCTGCTGCTCGCCGTCGACGACATCGAGAGCTACGAGCGCAGCATCGACTTTCGTGAGGGCGTCCTGCGCCGCGACGTCATCTGGCGCACCCCCGCGGGCAAGCGGGTGCGGGTCAAGACGACGGCGATGGTGTCCTTCACCCAACGCCACCTCGCGATCTACACGATCCACATCACCCTGCTCGACGGTGACGCCCCCGTCGTCATCTCCAGCCAGATCCTCAACCGGCAGGACGGCCTCGACGAGTACCACGCCCACGGCGCCGCGAAGGGCGAAGGGTTCGACCCCCGCAGGACCGTCGACTTCGACCACCGGGTCCTCATCCCCCAGGGCCACTGGCACTCCGACCGGCGCATGCTGCTCGGCTATCGCTGCTCCTCCTCGGGCATGACGCTCGGCGTCGGCGCCGATCACGCCATCCACACCGACAACGACTATGAGTCGCTCGTCGACACCGAGGACGACCTGGGCAAGAAGGTGTACCGGATCGACGCCCGGCAGGGGCAGCCGATCTTCGTCACCAAGGCCGTCAGCTACCACACCTCCCGCGGGGTGCCGGTGCGTGAGTTGTTCGACCGGTGCCGCCGTACCCTCGACCGGGTCCGCTCCGACGGCGTGCAGCACTACCACGAGGAGCAGGCGCGCTGGCTCGCCGACTACTGGGACCGGTGCGACGTCGAGATCGACGGCGCCCCCGACATCCAACAGGCCGTGCGGTGGAACCTCTTTCAGCTCGCGCAGGCGAGCGCCCGCACCGACCAGGCGGGCGTACCCGCCAAAGGCGTCACCGGCTCGGGGTACGAGGGCCACTATTTCTGGGACTCCGAGATCTACGTCGTCCCGTTCCTCTCCTACACCTCCCCCGCCACGGCCCGTAATCTGCTGCGTTTTCGGGTCAACATGCTCGACGCGGCCCGCGACCGGGCGCGCGTTCTCGCCACCAAAGGGGCGCTGTATCCCTGGCGCACCATCAACGGTGAGGAGGCGTCGGCCTACTACGCCGCCGGCACCGCCCAGTACCACATCGACGCCGACATCGCGTACGCCGTCATCACCTACGTCGACGCCACCGGTGACGACGCCTTTCTCGCCCGCGACGGGATCGAGATCCTCATCGAGACCGCCCGCATGTGGGCCGACCTGGGGTTCTGGCACGACAACAGCCAGCAGACGTTCAACATTCACGGCGTCACCGGGCCGGACGAATACACCACGGTCGTCAACAACAACCTCTTCACCAACGTCATGGCGCGCTTCAACCTCGAACGCGCCGCCCAGGCCGTGCGCGACCTCGAAGAGAGGGACGCCGAGGCCCACGCGCTCGTCGTCGCCCGCCTCGATCTCGACCCTGCCGAGGTCGAGGAATGGGAGCGCTGCGCGCGCCACATGACCATCCCCTTCGACGAGACCTACCAGATCCACCCCCAGGACGAGCACTTTCTCGAACGCGAGTTCTGGGACCTCACCGGAACTCCCGAGGATCACTTTCCGCTGCTGCTGCACTATCACCCGCTCGTCATCTACCGCTTTCAAGTGCTCAAGCAGGCCGACGTCGTGCTCGCCATGTTCTTGCAAGGTGACCGGTTCACCCCCGAGGAGAAGCTCGCCAACTTCGAGTACTACGACCCCATCACCACCGGCGACTCCTCCCTGTCGGCCGTCGTCCAGTCGATCGTCGCCGCCGAGGTCGGGCATCAGGAAGTCGCGATGCGCTACTTCCTCGAAGGGCTGTTCGTCGACCTCGCCAACCTGCACGGCAACACCGCCGACGGGGTGCACATCGCCTCGGCCGGCGGCGTGTGGAACGCGCTCGTTCACGGCTTCGGCGGGATGCGCGACTACGACGGGACCGTGAGTTTCGACCCCCGCCTGCCCGAGTCCTGGACCTCGCTGCGGTTCCGTCTCACCGTGCGCGGGTCCCGCCTGGTGGTCACCCTCACCCGCGACCGGATGGAGTTCGAGGTCACCGGCGAGCCGGTCGAGGTGTCGGTGCGCGGGGAGAAGGTCACGGTGCGCGAGGGCGAGGCTGTGGGCGTCGACATCGACGGGCACGGGCCTCGCCTGCGGCACCGTATCGACCACCGACCGGCGCGACTGCGCAGCGACGACCCCGACCTGCCGCTGGGGCCCGATCACGACCTCGCCCGCTGATCAGAGGGCGGCGAGGCTCACCGCCATGATGCCCATCCCGCCGAGGAGCCCGTAGATGGCCACGTGATGCCGGTCGAAGCGGTGCGCGGCCGGGAGGAGTTCGTCGAGGGCGACGAACACCATGATCCCGGCGACCGCGGCGAAGGCGAACGCCATGGCCTCCGGGCCGAGAAAGGCGCGCAGCACGAGGTAGCCGGCGAGGGCACCGAGGGGTTCGGCGAGCCCCGCGAGCAGCGCGTACGCAAACCCTTTGGCCCGCGAGCCGGTCGCGTACGTCACGGGTACGGCAACCGCGATCCCCTCGGGCACGTTGTGGATCGCGACGGCCACGACGACGGGGATGGCGATGGCCGGCTCCTGGGTCGCGGCGAGGAAGACGGCGAACCCTTCGGGAAAGTTGTGCAGGGCGAGCGCACCGGCGGTGAACAGGCCGGTGCGCAGCATCTTGGCCCGGTCGCGCGTGACGATGCGGTCGGTGTCACTGATGTCACGCGGATGGATCGAGGGCGGCACGAGCCGGTCGATGACGGCGATGAGGATGATGCCGGCGAAGAACCAGGCGAGCGCCCACCATTCGCCCTGCTCGCCGTGCAGGTCGGTGAGGGTGTCGATGGCGATGGGAAGCATCTCCATGAACGACACGTAGAGCATGACGCCCGCCGACAGCCCCAGGCTGCCCGCCATGAAGCCCGGGCTGAACCGGCGTTTGGTGACGGCGAGCGCACCACCCACCGCCGTGGCGAGGCCTGCCAGGAGCGCGAGCAGGAACGCGAGCGCGACCTCGGACACGATCAGATGAACTCCAGCGGGTCGAACTCCTCGATGGGGATGATCCGCACCCGCGGCAGTCGCGCGTCGAAGGCCTTGACGTCGTATTCGAGGTCGAAGAACTCCAGCCCGCGTTCGAGCAGGTCGCGGTAGCCCTGGCTGCGGAACTCCTGGAACGCGATGACGCCCGTGCGGCGCCCGTCGCACAGGTGGGCGAGGTCGTCGAGGAAGTCTCCGTCGTGGCTGGCGAGCATGACGTCGGCGGGACGGTCGGCGAGCGCCTTCAGGGTGCGGGAGATGGCGATGTCGACGATCTTCTCGTCGGGGCGACCCGTCAGCGGGACGGGGCGGAACCCGATGCTGATGAGGGCCTGCACGAACGCCATCGGCAGCTCGTGGCGGGCCGCGAGGAAGAACAGGCCTTGGACGGGTTGGTCCCACTGATCGCGCGCGAAGTTGAGCACCCGCTCCCACCGGGGCCGCTCCTCGGGGCGCGGACGCCGCTCGAGGATGCCGACGCCGAGGGTGGCGTCGAGGTTCTCGCCGTCGACGAGGAGGTAGGTGGTGCGGTCCTGCCCGGTATCGCTCATACGCGTCATTCTCCTCGCCGGTCGTGTTTCGGCCAGGGTAGCCATCACCGACTCCCCCAGACCCGACGCCACCCCCCCGTTGGTTGAGGAGGAGCGCAGCGACGTCTCGAAACCATGGTGACGTCACAGACGGCGGTGACGATGGTCTCGAGACGCTTCGCTCCTCGACCAACGGGAGGGGCGAGATTCGCACA
>JAUNTP010000082.1 GCA_030538585.1 Mobilicoccus sp. | reverse complement strand
CGGAAGTAGGCCTGCAGCGGGATGTCGACGTGCACGCCCGGCGGCACGTAGATGAACGAGCCACCGCTCCACACCGCCGTGTTGAGGGCGGCGAACTTGTTGTCACCGGGCGGGATGACGGTGCCGAAGTACTCCTTGAACAGCTCTTCGTGCTCGCGCAGCCCGGTGTCGGTGTCGACGAAGATGACGCCCTTCTCCTCCAGGTCCTCACGGATCTGGTGGTAGACGACCTCCGACTCGTACTGGGCCGCGACACCCGCGACGAGGCGCTGCTTCTCCGCCTCCGGGATGCCGAGCTTGTCGTAGGTGGCCTTGATGTCCTCGGGCAGGTCCTCCCAGCTGGTGGCCTGCTTCTCGGTGGACTTGACGAAGTACTTGATGTTCTGGAAGTCGATGCCCGACAGGTCGCTGCCCCAGTGCGGCATCGGCTTCTTGTCGAACAGACGCAGCGACTTCAGGCGCAGCTCGCGCATCCACTCCGGCTCGCTCTTGCGCCCGGAGATGTCCTCGACGACCTCGGTGTTGAGGCCGCGACGGGCCGAAGCGCCCGCGTCGTCCTTGTCGGCCCAGCCGTACTCGTAGCGTCCGATGTCCTTCAGGCCCGGATTGAGCTCTTCAATGGTGCTCATCTCGCGCTCCCTTCGTCGTGCCGGTGGTGGTGTGGGTGATCGTGCTCGGTGGTTCTTCGCGTCGGTGTCTCCACCGGGACGGGCCCCGTGGAGACGAACGTCGTGCAGACGTGCTCGCCACCGGCGAGCGTGGCGAGGCGCTGGACGCGCGCCCCCAACAGCCGGGCGAACAGGGCTGTCTCCTGCTCGCAGAACTGCGGGAACCGCGTGGCAACCTCGTGCATGGGGCAGTGCCCCTGGCACAGTTGCAGACCCAACCCGCCGGCGGGACGTGCCGAGGCAGCGTAACCGTCGGCCGCGAGGGCCTCCGCCAGGGCGTGTGCCCGCGACTCCAGGTCTTCACCCGCCCCGTCGACGATCGGCGCATACCGGCGCTCCAGGACGGCGAGCCGGTCGCGAGCGAAGTCGGTGACGGCCTCGTCGCCGAGGCGGTCGGCGAGGAACTGCAGCGCGTCGGTGGCGACGTCGCCGTAGTCGCTGGAGAGGGCGCGATGCCCCTCCGGGGTCACGACGTAGGCGCGCGCCGGCCGTCCGCGTCCGCGGCGGGCCGGGGTGCGATCAGAGGTCGTGATGAGTCCCTCACCGGTGAGCAGTTCGAGGTGGCGGCGCACGGCCGGGGTCGTGAGGCCCAGCTCACCTGCCACGGTTGCCGCGGTGACCGGTCCGAGCTCGGAGATGTGACGCAGCACGAGGTCGCGCGTGCGCGCGTCGCCGTCGGCACCGGCGGGGCCACCCCGCTCGGTCACCTGCTGACGCTGCTCTCCGAAAAACACAACACCCATCTTATCTAAATGCGTTTCGCGCATCCAGGGGGGTCGGGTCGGACGTCCGAGGAGGACCGCGTCCGGGGGCCGCGGCGAGCCTCTAGACTTCCGGCCATGCCCTCCCCTGCCGTCCTCGTCGATGGGCTCTGCCGTCGGTTCGGGCCCGTCGTGGCGGTGCAGGACATGTCGTGGCAGGCGCATCACGGCCGGGTCACCGCCGTGCTCGGCCCCAACGGCGCGGGAAAGACGACCACGGTGGCGTGCCTGGAGGGCCTGCTGCGGGCCGACGCCGGCGTCGTCCGGGTGCTCGACACCGACCCCTGGGGCGCCGACGCCGACCACCGGGCGCGCGTCGGGGTCATGCTCCAGGACGGCGGCCTGCAGAACATGAGCACGCCCGCGCGGCTGCTCCCCCACCTCGCGCGCTTTCACACCGACCCGTGGGACCCCGGCGACCTCATGCGGCGCCTCGACATCGGGCCGTTCGCCCGCACGATCGTGCGGCGCCTCTCGGGCGGTCAGCGGCAGCGGGTGGCCCTCGCCGCCGCCCTGGTCGGCCGACCCGAGGTCGTGTTCCTCGACGAACCCTCGGCCGGCCTGGACCCGCACGGTCGCCTCGACGTGTGGGACCTCGTCCGCGAGGTCGCCGAGAGCGGCACGTGTGTCGTGCTGACCACCCACTCCTTCGAGGAGGCGGACCGCCTCGCCGACGACGTCGTCGTCGTCGCCCGCGGCCGGGCCGTCGCCACCGGCACCGTCGCGGAGGTCGCCGGTGACGCGGGCCTCGAGGAGACGTATTTCTCCCTGACCCGCCCCAGCAAGGAGCACCCGTGACCACCGCCGGTCCCGCACCCGCCCCGACCCGGGTCCTCGCCCAGGCCCGCTTCGAGACCGGCACCCTGCTGCGCAACGGGGAACAGCTCCTCGTCGCCGTCGTCCTGCCCGCCCTGGCCCTGTTCGCCCTCGCAAGTGCGCCGGTGCCGGGGTTCGACGTGCCCCACCGCCTCGACCTCGCGATGGCCGGGGTGCTCGGCCTCGCGGTGCTGTCGACGGCGTTCACCGGTCAGGCCATCTCGACGGGGTTCGACCGGCGCTACGGGGTGCTGCGCCTGCTCGGCACCACGCCCCTGGGCCGGGGTGGCCTGCTCGCCGCCAAGGCCCTCGCCGTGCTCGTCGTCATCGCAGTGCAGCTGGTCGTCCTCGGCCTGCTCGGCGTGGCGCTCGGATGGCGCCCCTCACCCGTAGGTCTGCTTCTCGCGGTGCCCACGCTCGTGCTGTCCGCCTGGACCTTCGTCGCCCTGGCGCTCCTCCTGGCTGGGGTGTTGCGCGCCGAAGCCGTCCTCGCCGTCGCCAACCTCGTGTGGGTGCTCCTGCTCGGGATCGGTGGCGTCGTCATCCCGCCCGCCGAACTCCCTGGGGGCCTGCAGGCCGTGGCGCCTTACCTGCCGTCGGGCGCGCTCGGCGACGGGATGCGGGCCGCACTCGTCACCGGCACCCTCGATATGAGCGCGCTGCTGATCCTCGCCGTCTGGGGCGTCCTCGCGACGGCGCTCGCCGCCCGCTTCTTCCGCTGGAGCGACTGAGACGTCTCAGCGCTGGGGACGGACCCCGCTCGCGACAGGGGCGTCGGCATCGGACCCCGCGAAGTCGGGTGGCCGCGGCGCCGAGATGCGCACCATCTTCTCGACAGCCATCGTCACGGTGGCGGCGGTGAACGCCGACCCCGCCATGTGGATCGCGACCGCGAGCACCGGGACGCCGTTGAACCACTGGTAGTAGCCGACGGCGGCCTGCACGGCGAGGACGAGACCGACGATCTGCAGCGACCGCAGGATCGGGCCCGGCCAGCGGCCTCGCATCGCGAGGAACAGCGCCGCGACGGTGGCCCCGACCAGGACGTACACCGGCACGACGTGCAGGCGCGCGATGACGTAGGGGTCGAAGGCGTGGCGGGCCACCTCACCGGAGTCGCCGCTGTGCGGGCCGGTGCCCGTGACGAGCGTGCCGACGTAGATCGTCAGGGCCGCGCTCACCCCCATGAGGCCGGCGAGCCAGCGCACCCGCGAGCGGTCCGGGTCGTCGAACTGTCCCGGTCCTTCGGCGACGTCGACCGCGGGCAGCGAGGCGCGTCGCGTGCGGTTGACGAGGATCGCCGCGAGGGCGACCAGGACGGCCGAGAGCACGAAGTGGATGCCGACGACCCACGGGTTGAGGCCGGTGCGCACGGTGATGCCGCCGATGATGGCCTGCAGCGGGATGCCCAGGGCGAGCACGAGCGCGAGGACGAACAGGTCGCGGCGCGTACGCCACAACCGCACCACCGACAGGAACGTCAGCACCGCGATGATGACGAGGACGAACGTGAGCAGCCGGTTGCCGAACTCGATGTAGCCGTGGATGCCCATCTCGGGGGTGTTCGTCCACGACTCGTCGGTGCAGCGGGGCCACGTCGGACAGCCCAGACCACTCGCGGTGAGCCGCACGGCTCCCCCGGTGACGATGAGCAACCCGTTGGCGATCATCGACGCCCAGGCCATGGCCCGCGTCCAGCGGGTCACGTGGTCGGGCATGAGCCGCGACAGAATGGACGTCTGCGGGGAGCGCCCCTGCTGCATGGAGCCTTCCTTCATCAGGCCCGCGGCCTTGTTACAGCGGCAGCGGGAAGTGGAACAGCGGATCGACGGCTACACCGACGAACACGAGCGTCAGGTAGCTGATGGAGTAGTGGAACAGGCGCATCGGGCGAAGCTGGGTCAGCGTCGTGTTCTCGGGGTCCTTGGCGCGGCGGAGCAGCGCGTGGGACTCGGCGACGAACACACCGCCGGCGAGCAGCGCGGTGACGCTGTAGATCCAGCCCATCCCGGCGACCGGGATGAGGAGTAGGGACGCTGCGGCGGTCACCCAGGCGTAGGCGACGATCTGGCGGGCGACCTTGGTGTCCTCGGCGACGACCGGCAGCATCGGGACCCCGGCGGCCTCGTAGTCGTCCTTGAACCGCATCGACAGCGGCCAGTAGTGCGGCGGCGTCCAGAAGAAGACGACGAGGAACAGCACGACCGGCGCCCAGTCGAGGCTGTTCGTCACGGCGCTCCAGCCGATGAGGACCGGCATGCAGCCCGCGACACCGCCCCAGACGATGTTCTGTGCGGTGCGGCGCTTGAGAATGATCGTGTAAAAGACGACGTAGAGCAGGATCGCCGCGAACGACAGCGCCGCCGACAGCGGGTTGACCAGCAGCCACAGCACGGCCACGGAGAGCACCCCGAGGACGGTGCCGAACACGACCGCGTGCCGCACGGGGATGATCCCCTGGGCCAGCGGCCGCCCCTCGGTGCGGCGCATCAACCGGTCGATGTCGCGGTCGAGGATGCAGTTGAAGACGTTGGCGCTCGCCGCCGAGAGGGTGCCGCCGACCAGCGTGGCCAGCACCAGGCCCACCGGCGGGATGCCGCCGTAGGCGAGGAACATCACCGGGAACGTGGTGATGAGCAGCAGCTCGATGATGCGCGGCTTGGTGAGGGAGACGTAGTCACCGAGGCGGGCGACGCGGTCCGTGGGTGCGCCGTCGGCGGCGGCGGGCTGGAGGTCCCGGCGAGGCTGGAGTGCGGTCACGGTGTCCTTCGGGTGCCCTGCGCGCTGGCCGCGGAGGGGAATGGGTGCTGGCAGATGCGTCTGGTCCTGCGGCCCAGTGTAGGGGTCGCAGGGCCGCGGAGCGGGCGGAGGATCCCCGCTGGTGTCGTCGGCGCCGCCCGATAGGCTCTGCCTCGAGGCCGGGACGCGCGCGAACGCCCCGGTCGCGCCCATCCGCAGGCCCTGCCGGGGTCGGCGGGTCGCCCAGAGCGAAAGAGAGTTCTCATGCCGGAGCAGACCCACCGTCGCGACGCCTCGCTACCCGACCCGACGTACAGCAGCGTCGGGTGGTCCGACCTCGACCTGCGTGCCGTCGACACGGCCCGCGTGCTCGCCGCCGACGCGGTCGAGAAGTGCGGCAGCGGCCACCCGGGCACCGCGATGAGCCTCGCGCCCCTGGCCTACCTGCTCTTCCAGAAGACGATGACCATCGACCCGGCCGACCCCCACTGGCTGGGCCGCGACCGGTTCGTCCTCTCCTGCGGCCACAGCAGCCTCACGCAGTACATCCAGCTCTACCTGTCGGGTTACGGCATGGAGATGGACGACCTCAAGGCGCTGCGCACCTTCCATTCCCAAACCCCCGGTCACCCCGAGGTGCATCACACCCGCGGTGTCGAGGTGACGACGGGCCCGCTCGGCTCCGGCCTCGCGACCGCGGTCGGCATGGCCATGGGTCAGCGTCGTCAGCGGGGTCTGTTCGACCCTGAGGCCGCCGACGGCGAGAGCGTGTTCGATCACCACGTGTGGGTCATCGCCTCCGACGGCGACATCATGGAGGGCGTCGCTTCCGAGGCCAGCTCCCTGGCCGGGCACCAGCAGCTCGCCAACCTCACGGTCGTCTACGACCAGAACTTCATCTCCATCGAGGACGACACCGACATCGCCTTCACCGAGGACGTCGCGGCGCGCTACCGCGCCTACGGCTGGGAGGTGCAGGTCGTCGACTGGCGCCAGGGTGAGGAGTACGTCGAGGACATCGACGCCCTCGACGCCGCGCTCTCTTCGGCCAAGCGCGGCACCGGCGCCCCCAACCTCATCATCCTGCGCACGATCATCGGCTGGCCCGCCCCCACCCTGCAGGACACGGGTGCCGCCCACGGCGCCGCCCTGGGTGCCGACGAGGTGGCAGCCACCAAGAAGCTGCTCGGGTTCGACCCCGAGGTCGACTTCCCGGAGGAGGCCGAGGTCCTCGAGCACGCTCGCAAGGTCGGCGAGCGGGGCGCGAAGGCCCACGCAGAGTGGGACGAGCGGTTCGAGGCGTGGCGCAGCGCTAACCCCGAGCGCGCCGCGATGCTCGACCGCATCCGCGCCCATGAGCTCCCCGAGGGGCTCGACGACGCGCTGCCGACCTTCGAGGCCGACGAGAAGGGTGTCGCCACCCGCAAGGCCTCCGGTGAGGTCCTCAACGCGATCAAGGACGTCATGCCCGAGCTGTGGGGCGGCTCCGCCGACCTCGCGGGCTCCAACAACACCGCGCTCAAGGGCGAGAAGAGCTTCGTGCCCGCCGAGCACGCGACGGACGAGTGGCCGGGCGACCCCTACGGGCGCAACCTGCACTTCGGTGTCCGTGAGAACGGCATGGGCATGGCCCTCAACGGCATGGCCCTCGAAGGGTTGACGCGCCCCTACGGCGGCACGTTCCTCATCTTCTCCGACTACATGCGCCCGGCCGTGCGCCTCGCGGCGCTGCAGGAGCTCGGCGTCACGTTCGTGTGGACGCACGACTCCATCGGCCTCGGTGAAGACGGCCCGACCCACCAGCCGGTCGAGCAACTCACCTCGCTGCGCGCCATCCCCGACCTCGACGTCGTGCGCCCCGCCGACGCCAACGAGACGGCGATCGCGTGGCGCGAGATCCTCGCCCGCTACGACCGTCCCGCTGGTCTGGCGCTCACGCGTCAGAACGTGCCGACCCTCGACCGCAGCGAGTTCGCTTCCGCCGAGGGGGTCGCCCAGGGCGGCTACGTCCTCGCCGATGTCGACGGCACGCCCGACGTCGTCCTCATCGCCACCGGCTCCGAGGTGCACCTCGCGCTGGAGGCGCGCGAGACCCTCGCGGAGCAGGACGTCGCCGCGCGGGTCGTCTCGATGCCGTGTGTCGAGTGGTTCATGGAGCAGCCCGAGTCCTACCGCGACGAGGTCCTTCCGCCGCAGGTGCGGGCCCGCGTCGCCGTCGAGGCGGGGCACCCGATGAGCTGGTACCGGTTCGTCGGCGACTCCGGGCGCATCGTCGGGCTCGACCACTTCGGCGCCTCGGCGCCCGGCACCGAGCTGTACGACCGGTTCGGCATCACGGCCACGGCGGTCGTCGACGCGGCCAAGGAGTCCATCACCGACGCGCGTCGCGGGGCCGAGGTCGGCACCCGCGAGCGGGTCGTCACCGACGGGAGCGAGGCATGAGCACCTCACGTGTGGCGGCCCTGGCCGAGGCCGGCGTCTCGATCTGGCTCGACGACCTCGACCGGACTCTCGTCCAGGGCGGCGGGCTTCAGCGGCGCATCGACGAGAGCGGTGTCGTGGGGGTGACGACCAACCCGACGATCTTCGCCAAGGCGCTGTCGGACGGTGAGGCGTACGCCGACCAGGTCGCCTCCTTGCGCAGCGACGGCGCTGACGTCGACGAGGCCATCCTGGCGCTCACGACCGACGACGTCCGCGCCGCGTGCGACGTGCTCCTGCCGGTGTACGAGCGCACCGGTGGGGTCGACGGGCGGGTCTCCATCGAGGTCGACCCGGGCCTGGCGCACGACACGGCCGCCACCGTCGAGGGCGCTGAGCTGCTGTGGCGCACCGTCGACCGGCCGAACCTCATGGTCAAGATCCCCGCCACCGACGAGGGCCTGCCCGCGATCAGCCAGGTGCTGGCGCAGGGCATCAGCGTCAACGTGACGCTCATCTTCTCCCTCGACCGCTACCGGGGGGTGCTCAACGCGTTCCTCACCGGTCTGGAGCAGGCCCGCGAGCAGGGGGTCGACCTCTCGAAGATCCATTCGGTCGCGTCGTTCTTCGTCTCGCGTCTTGACTCCGAGGTCGACAAGCGACTGGCCGAGATCGGGACGGATGAGGCGAAGGGGTTGCGCGGTCGCGCGGCCCTCGCCAACGCCCGGCTCGCGTTCGCCGCGCACGAGGAGGTCGCCAGCACGCCGCGCTGGCAGACCCTCGCCGACGACGGCGCACACATGCAGCGGCCGCTGTGGGCCTCCACCGGGGTCAAGGACCCCGAGTACCCCGACACGCTCTACGTCACCGGCCTGGTCACCCAGGGCGTGGTCAACACGATGCCGACCGCCACCCTCGATGCGTTCGCCGATCACGGCGAGGTCGAGGGTGACACGGTCGTCGGCCGGGTCGAGGAGTCGGACGCGATCCTCGACGACCTGGAACGTCTTGGCATCTCCTACACCGAGGTCGTCGGTGTCCTCGAGCGCGAGGGCGTGGAGAAGTTCGAGGCGTCGTGGGCCGAGCTGACCGAGACAGTGAGGGCAGCCCTCGACGGCGCGACGGGCGAGCGCGCGTGAGCCCGGCGCGGGTCACCCGGGACCGCAATCCGTTGCGCGACCCGGGCGACCTGCGCCTGCCGCGGATCGCGGGGCCGTGCGCGCTGGTGCTCTTCGGGGTCACCGGAGACTTGGCGCGCAAGAAGCTGCTGCCGGCGGTCTACGACCTGGCCTCGCGCGGACTGCTCCCGCCCGGTTTCGCGCTCATCGGGTTCGGTCGGCGGGAGTGGTCGCACGCCGACTTCGCCGACGAGGTGCGTGAGGCGGTCACCGCCCACGCGCGGACCGAGTTCGATGAGGAGGTCTTCGCCGACCTCGCGGACGGGCTCCGGTTCGTCACGGGCGCCTTCGACGACGACGCGGCGTTCGATGAGTTGGCCGCGGTCTGCGAGGAGGTCCGCGAGGGGCGCGGCACCGGCGGCAACGTGGCGTTCTACCTCTCCATCCCGCCTGGCGCCTTCCCAGACGTCTGCCGTCAGTTGCAGCGCAGCGGACTCGCCACGGGGCGGGATGCCGGGGGCGCCGATGGCACTGACGTCGACGCGCCGTGGCGGCGGGTCGTCATCGAGAAGCCGTTCGGGCACGACCTGCGCAGTGCCCGGGAGCTCAACGACGTCGTCGAGGGCGTGTTCAGTGCCGACGCGATCTTCCGCATTGACCACTACCTCGGCAAGGAGACGGTGCAGAACCTCCTCGCGCTGCGGTTCGCCAACCAGCTCTTCGAGCCGTTGTGGAACGCCGCGCACGTCGATCACGTGCAGATCACCATGGCCGAGGACGTGGGTATCGGTGGCCGGGCGGGGTACTACGACGGCATCGGCGCGGCTCGCGACGTCATCCAGAACCATCTCCTGCAGTTGCTGGCGCTCACCGCGATGGAGGAGCCGCTGTCGTTCAGCGCTGCGCACCTGCGCGCTGAGAAGGAGAAGGTTCTCGAAGCGACCCGGCTCGCGGGACCGGTCTCGCGGGCCACGGCGCGCGGGGTCTACACCCCCGGCTGGCAAGGCGGTGAGCGGGTCATCGGGTACCGCGAGGAGGAGGGCGTGCCGACGACGTCGGCGACCGAGACCTACGCGGCGCTCGCGCTCGAGGTGCGGACCCGTCGCTGGGCGGGGGTGCCGTTCTACCTGCGGACTGGCAAGCGTCTGCCCAAGCGGGTCACGGAGATCGCGGTGGTGTTCCGCAAGGCGCCGCACGACCCGTTCGATGCGCAGGCGACCGAGCAGCTCGGCGCGAACGCCGTCGTCATCCGCGTCCAACCCGACGAGGGCATCACGTTGCGCTTCGGCGCCAAGGTGCCGGGGGCCGCGTTCGAGGTGCGCGACGTGAGCATGGACTTCGGCTACGGCCGGTCGTTCACGCAGTCGAGCCCCGAGGCCTACGAGCGGCTCATCCTCGATGTGCTCCTCGGTGAGCCGCCGCTGTTCCCGCGCCACCGTGAGGTGGAGGAGTCGTGGCGCATCCTCGACCCGGTGACGGCGGCGTGGGCGCGCTCGGAGCACAAGCCCGAACCGTACGAGGCGGGGACGTGGGGTCCGGCGTCGGCCGACGACCTGCTGCGGCGTGACGGACGTGAGTGGAGGCTGCCGTGATCCTCGACCTGCCGAACACCTCGGTCCCGGCCCTGACCGCGGCGTTGCGCGAGCAGCGCGACCGCGTGGGAGCGATGGCCCTCTCTCGCGTTTTTACCCTGGCCATCCTCACCTCCTCGGCCGAGGAGCAGCGGGCGCTCGACGTCGCGCAGGAGGCGACCCGTCAGCACCCGGCGCGGATCATCTCCGTCGTGCACGGCCGCAGCGGTGGCGACGGCCGTATCGACGGGCAGATTCGCCTTGGTGGTGACGCGGGTGCCAGCGAGATGGTCGTGTTGCGTCTGTCGGGTGAGCTCACCGAGCACAGCGCGTCGGTGGTGTTGCCGTTCCTGCTGCCAGACTGCCCGGTGGTGGCGTGGTGGCCGGGCGGCTGTCCTGGCGATGTGTCGGCGCACCCGATCGGTGCCATCGCGCGGCGCCGCATCACCGACGCTGAGCACACGGCCGATCCGGGGGCGAGCATCGTGGAGCGGTCGCGCCACTACTCCCCCGGCGACACCGATCTCACGTGGACGCGCACGACGCGGTGGCGGGGCATCCTCGCCGCGGCACTGGACCAGGCGCCGTACGAGCAGGTGCGGCGGGTGTGCGTCATCGGTGGGACGGACTCGGCGGCGGCTGACCTGTTGACCGCCTGGCTCGGGGAGCGACTGCACTGCCCCGTCGTGCGAGCCCGCACCGTGGCGGGCAGCGGCCTGGTCGGGGTCCGGATGGAGCGCGCGAGTGGCCCGATCGACTTGGTCCGCCCCGACGGGCACGTGGCCACCCTCGTCCAACCCGGTCAGCCGGAGCGGCGGGTGCCGCTGAGCCGCCGACAGGAGGCCGAGTGCCTGGCGGACGAGTTGTCCAGCCTCGGCGCCGACGACGCCTACGGCCGAGCCCTCGTCGATGGCGTGCCGCTGCTCGCCGACGCCGGGATGCCCGCGGGTGAGGCGGTCACGGCCGGCCACGCTCCGTCGGTGGACGAGGCCCGAGCCCTCTCCGCCCGCCTGGCCGACGAGGCTGACCGTCGCCGCACCGCCGGCTCCTGACGCAGGCCTCCTCGCTCGTCGGGCTCGACGGGGCCGCCGAGTCGACAGCTTCCTTGTGGACATCCGCCGTTGCTGGACTGTTGATCAGCTTCGGGCCGTCACGGTTAGGTGTGCCGGGAAGGCGGCTTTTGTCGTCTTTTCGCGCTATGGTGCGGTGGAAGGGGTGTCGGCGGTGTACACCACCGGCGGGGCGTGCACGCCTCTTCAATGGGTAGGAACAAGCCCTCAGCGCTGCGAGTGGTAACTCCGACTTCTCACCCACCGCCCAAGAGGTCAAACCCTACCTTTACGCCGGCGGCAACTCCTGCAAATTCATCGACCCCTCCAGAAGTGCACAAAAGTGCGTCACTGGCGTCCGCGGAGGCGGCCTTACGGGCGCGTCAATGGCCTGCTTCGACTAGGATAGGAAAAACAATCGTGAGCCGATTGCGTCTAGATAACATGTGGACTCCATCCCTGTTCTTCAGCTGGATCGGCCTCGCCATCTCCATCGCAATGGATTCTGAGCGCCGTCATGTGGATCGAGGCCGGGTGGGGCATCTGGATCATCCCCGCAGTTGGGGCCGTGGTGGTGTGCATCATGGGCATCGCTCGCGGGATGAGTGGGAGAGCGCGAGAGGAGACCTAAACTGCGAGGTGTGAACCCTCTTGCCCCGGTGTCGCTGAGCCCTGATCCACCGAGGTCTTTGGTGGTGTGAGCGTGGCGTAGCGTGAAGATGCCCCTCTGAGCAGGAGGATCGGGATTGCGACGTCTCGATCATCCTGCCAAGAGGGGCACCTCGTAAGAGGAACCTTCTCACAGGATCCGGCCGGCTTTCGATGAGGCGAACCTGGTGTCGGCCGCTGGGCTCGTTCCGGGTGCTGCGTCTGGCGCAGTCGGCTGGTCTGAACCGGGCGAAACGCGCCGTCGGCACCGCCCTCTCCGGCATGCTGGGGCTTTGGCCCACCCGTCGACGGAGACGACCCATGACGCATCCCACCGACCCGACCGGCTGGGTGTCGCCGCGGGCCGCCGAGTTCGACCCGTTCACCGACGGCTACCAGCAGGACCCGCCGGGCTACCTCGCCTGGTCGCGGGAGGAGGAGCCGGTCTTCTACAGCCCCGTGCTCGGGTACTGGGTCGTGACGCGATATGAGGACATCAAGGCCGTCTTTCGCGACAACCACACCTTCTCCCCCGCCGTCGCCCTGGAGAAGATCACCCCGACGAGCGAGGAGGCGAACACCGTCCTCGCCTCCTACGACTACGCCATCAACCGCACCCTCGTGAACGAGGATGAACCGGCGCATATGCCGCGGCGGCGGGCCCTCATGGCGCCGTTCGACCCCGAGGAGCTCGCCCACCACGAGGCGATGGTCCGCCGCCTCACGCGGCAGTACGTGGACGCGTTCATCGACGACGGGCGAGCCGACCTCGTCGACCAGATGTTCTGGGAGATTCCCCTGACCGTCGCCCTCGACTTCCTCGGGGTCCCCGACGAGGACAAACCCACGCTCCGGAAATACTCCATCGCCCACACCGTCAACACGTGGGGACGACCGCGGCCGGAGCAGCAGGTGGCGGTCGCCCACGCCGTCGGCAACTTCTGGCAGTACGCCGGGCGGGTCCTCGACGGCATGCGCGAGCGCCCAAACGAGCCCGGATGGATGCAGTACGGCATCCGCAAGCAGCAGGAACTCCCGGAGGTCGTCACCGACTCCTACCTGCACTCGATGATGATGGCCGGCATCGTCGCCGCCCACGAGACCACCGCCAACGCCATCGCCAACGCCGTTCTTGTGCTGCTCACCGACCGCACCCTGTGGCAGCGCCTGTACGACGACCCCTCGCTCATCCCCAACGCCGTCGAGGAGTGCCTACGCATCAACGGCTCGCAGGCCGCGTGGCGGCGCATCACGACCACAGACACGACGGTCGGCGGCGTCCCCATCCCGGAGGGGTCGCGGCTGCTCATCGTCTCCTCCTCCGGCAACGTCGACCCGCGCCGCTTCGAGGACCCCGAGCTCGTCGACCTGCGCCGAGACGACGCCGCCGACCACCTGACGTTCGGGTACGGCGCCCACCAGTGCCTCGGCAAGAACCTCGCCCGCATGGAGATGCAGGTGTTCCTCGACGAGCTGACCCGGCGCCTGCCTCACCTGCGCCTCGCGGAGCAGGACTTCACCTACGTCCCCAACACCTCCTTCCGCGGCCCCGAGCACCTGTGGGTCGAATGGGATCCGCACCTCAACCCAGAACGCACCGACCCCGGGGTGCTGGAGCCGCGGGTGTCGGTCAACATCGGCGAACCGACCGACGCCCACCGCAGCCGGCCGGTTCAGGTCACCGAGGTCACTGCGGTGACCCAGCGGGTGCGTCGCCTGCGTCTGGAGAGCGCCGACGGCAACCCGCTCCCGGCCTTCACCCCCGGCGCGCACGTCGACCTCGTCTGCGGCGACACCGGCGTCGCGCGGCAGTACAGCCTCCTCGGGCCGGTGCTGCCGCCGACCGGCTGCCCCACCGGGGCGCCATCTCGTCCCGATCATTACGAGGTAGCCGTGCTCCGCGAGGAGGCCTCCCGCGGCGGATCGTCCTGGGTGCACGAGCAGCTCACGGAGGGCGACCTCGTGTACCTCCACGGGCCGCGCAACCACTTCCGTCTCCCCGAACACCCCGAGCGTCTTGTGCTGGTCGCGGGCGGCATCGGCATCACGCCGATCATGGCCATGGCCGCATGGGCACGGCACGTCGGCGTCGCCTACGACCTGCACTATCTCGGGCGCACCGCTGCAGACATGCCGTTCCTCGACGACCTCACCGACCTGCACGGTGATCGGCTGCACGTCCACTGCGCGGCACAGACAGGCCGGGTCGACCTCACGGCTCTCATGCGCGGGCTCGACGACGACGCGCGGGCCGGGCGGGTCCACGTCTACGCCTGCGGCCCGACGCGCCTGACGGACGAGCTGCTCGCTGCCGGCCGCGACTGGCCCGAAGGACACGTCGTCGTCGAGCACTTCACCTCGACGCTCGGCGACCTCGACCCCGAAGTTGAGCGCGAGTTCACCCTCCACCTGGAGGACTCCGATCGCGAGCTCCTCGTCCCGCGCGACCGGACGGTCCTCGACGTCCTGCGCGACGCCGGCTACCGCATTCCCTCCAACTGCGAGGAGGGGCTGTGCGGCACCTGCGAGGTGCCCGTCCTCGACGGCGACATCGACCACCGCGACGTCGTCCTCACCCCCGCCGAACGACGCGACGGCACCCGCATGATGACGTGCTGCTCCCGCGCC
>JAUNTP010000081.1 GCA_030538585.1 Mobilicoccus sp. | reverse complement strand
GGCGGGCGGGCAGGTGCGGGCGAGGACCTCGTGGAACCGGCCGAGGGCCGCTTCGAGAGCCTGGGACTGTTCGAGGGACGCGCCGCGCGTCGGCGAGTCGAGTGCTGAGGTGCCGTCGAAACCGAGCAGGGGGCACATCTCTTCGGTGGCGAGCACGAGCTCGGTCCCGGCGAGCAGCAGGCGCGCCTCCTCCAGGCCGGTGAGGGCGTCGTCGGCCATCTCGTGCAACGCGCCGCCGCCGCGCGCCAGCCGCGCCGGGTCGCCGACGCCGAGGGCGCACAGCAGCCCCGCTCCCCCGTCGTTGGCGCCGCTGCCGCCGACGGCGACGACGATGCGGCTCGCCCCCTCCTCCAGGGCCGCCCGGATGAGCTGCCCCACCCCGAACGAGCTCGTGACGACGGGGTTGCGTTCGTCGGCGGCGAGCAGGTGCAGCCCCGCGGCTTGCGCTGCTTCGACGTAGACCGTGCGCCCGGCCGGGTCGTCGACGCAGAACAACGACGCGGGCACCTCACGCCCGAGCGGGTCGCTGACGGTGGTGGCCACACTCACCCCGTCGGTGGCGCTGCCCAGCACGGAGCAGAACCCGGGCCCACCCGCAGACATGGGCGCCAGGGTCAGCTCGTCCTGCGGGGCGCGGGCCGACCACCCTGCCGCCATCGCTTCTGCGGTCTGGACCGCGGTGAGCAGTCCCGGGTAGGCGGCGGGACAGATGAGCACGCGCAACGGAACTCCTGGCGGGTCGAAGGTCTGGGCTGCGGGTCGAGTCGACCGGTTACAGGCAGTGTCGCGTCAGGAGCCCGACGTGTCGAGAGTGTCGAGACCGCCGAGGTGTTCCAGCAGCAGGGCCTCGGCGAGGCACACCTTCTCGAACTCCGCGAGGTGCAGGCTCTCGTCGGGGCCGTGGGCTCGCGTGTCGGGGTCTTCGACGCCGGTGATGAGGATGGCGGCCTGCGGGAACGTCTCCGCGAACAGCGAGATGAACGGGATGGAGGCGCCCAGGCCGACGGCGACCGGGTCGGTGTCCCAGGCGGTCGCGAGCGAGGCGTTGGCGGCGTCGACGACCGGGCCGCTCGTGGAGGCGGTGAACCCGGCCCCGGCGTCGCCGAGAGTGACGGTGACCTCGGACCCCCACGGCGCGTGCTTCTCCAGGTGGGTCTTGATGGCCTCGAAGGCCTCCTCGGGGCTCTGCTGCGGGGCGATGCGCGCGGACAGCTTGGCCCGGCAGCGGGGGGTGAGGAGGTTGGCGGCGACGTCGGTGGCGGGTGCGTCGATGCCGATGACGGTCATCGACGGCTTCGACCACAGCCGCGCCGCGAGGGAGCCGGTGCCGATGAGGTCGACGCCCTCGAGGATGCCGGAGTCGGCACGCAGCTGGTCTTCGGGGTAGTCGACGTCCGTGTCGTCGGTGCCGAGCAGTCCCTCGACGGCGACGTCGCCCGCGTCGCTGTGCAGGGTGGCGAGCAGGCGGCACATCGCGGTGATGGCGTCGGGCACGGGGCCACCGAACAGGCCCGAGTGCAGGCCGTGGTCGAGGGTGGCGAGCTCGACCACGGCGCGCACGTTGCCGCGCAGCGTGGTCGTGAGCGAGGGGGTGCCGACGGCCCAGTTGGCGGAGTCGGCGATGACGATGGCGTCGCAATCGAGCTTGTCGGCGTGCGCCTCCAGCAGCGCCGGGAGGGACTCACTACCTGCCTCTTCTTCGCCTTCGACGAAGATGCGCAGGCTCACCGGCGGGGTGCCGTCGTGGGCGCGCAGGGCGGCGATGTGGGCGAGGATGCCGGCCTTGTCGTCGGCGGTGCCGCGGCCGTAGAGGCGACCGTCGCGTTCGGTGGGCTCGAACGGCGGTGACTGCCAGTCGGAGTCGGGGCCAGGGGGCTGCACGTCGTGGTGGGCGTAGAGCAGGACGGTCGGGGCCCCGGCGGGGCCGTCGACGCGGCCGATGACGGCGGGGTGGCCGCCGTCGGCTTCGACGATCTCGACCTGCGCACCGGCCGCTTCGAGGAGTTCGGCGGTACGGCGGGCGCTGCGCGCGACCTCGTCGGCGGGGAAGGAGGGCAGCGACACACTGGGGATGCGTGCAAGATCTTCAAGGTCGCGGCGGATGTCGGGCATGAGGTCGGCGATGCGCCCGCGCAGGTGTTCGACACGCTCGCTGGCCAACTCGGGAGGGGTGGAGGTGGACGTCGGGGTCTGCGCCTGGTCGCTCATCGTCCCACCCTATCGACCGATGGCCGTTCGGGTCGGCTGTCCTGGATAAGGTGGGGGCGTGTTCGGACGGAAGAAGACAGATGAGCAGGCGCGTACGGGGTCCACGGCGGTGGGTGCCGAGCCGAAGAGTGCGGTGACCGAGCGCCCGGGCGCCAAGAACCGCCCGACCCCCTCGCGCCGTGAGGCGGAGGCGGCGCGCCGTCGACCCATCGTCCCGCCCGACCGGGAGGCCGCCAAGCGCGAGTCCAAGGCCAAGCAGCGCGAGCTGCGCATGAAGCACCGTGAGGCGATGTACCGCGGCGAGGAGTGGGCCCTTTCGCCCCGTGACAAGGGCCCGCAGCGCCGGTTCGTCCGCGACATCATCGACTCTCGCTGGAACGTCGGCGAGTTCCTGTTGCCGGTGATGATCATCGCCCTGCCGATCAGCTTGCTGCCCTACGCGCCGGCGTACTTCATCGGTTTCGCGGTCCTGTACGGCATGTTGTTCGCGTCGATTCTCGACGTTGTTCTGCTCTCGCGGCGCGTCAAGCGCGAGATCCGCGAGAAGCGGGGCGAGGAGCCGCAGAAGGGCACGGGCTGGTACGTGTTCTCCCGTTCGGCGCAGCTGCGCCCGGGCCGCATGCCCCGCCCCCGCGTCACCCGCGGCGGCCAGCCGATCGAGCAGGCCACGCGGTAGTCACGCCGCCACCCACCCGCCCTCAGGCGCCGGACAAACTCATCGGGCCGTAGACCTCGCGGTCGCCTTCGCACAGGGTGACCTGTTCGACGCCGGCGTCGGCGAGGTCTTCCCAGCCCTCGGAGAGCCACGCTTCGGCTTCGGCCTGACTCGGGAACCCGGTGGGGTTCGCGTCGGTCTGCAGCGGGGCGCCGCTGCCGTCTTCACATCGCCAGATCCAGGTGCTCATACGGTGAGGTTAGCCGCGAACCGGGCGACGTCACCGATGACGGTGACGGCCGGTGCCGCCACCTCATCCGGAGTGCCCTCGGTGAGCGCGGACAACGTGCCTGCCCACGAGCGTTGGCTCGGCAGGGCTGCGTCCATGACGCACGCGACCGGGGTGTCCCCCGCCCGACCCGACGCGAGCAGCGCCGCCGCGATGCGCGGCAGCGTCTCCACGCCCATGAGGACGACGATACTCATGCCGCTGGCTCCCAGCGCGGCCCAATCCACCGTGCTGCGAGGGTCGTCGGGAGCTGCGTGACCCGACACCACGGCGAACCCCTGCACGACGCCGCGGTGCGTCACGGGAATGCCCGCCAGCGCGGGCGCCGACACCGCAGAGGTGACCCCGGGGATGACCTCGACGGGCACCCCCGCGTCCTCGCAGGCGATCTGCTCCTCCATGCCGCGACCGAACACGAACGGGTCACCGCCCTTGAGGCGGGCCACCCGCTTGCCCGCGAGCGCCCGATCGACCAACACCTCGTTGATGCGCTCCTGCGGCGTGAACCGGCCGCGAGGGATCTTCGAGACGTCGACGACTTCGACCTGCGGGCCCAACTCGTCCAGCAGCGCGATCGGGGCGAGACGGTCCACGACTACCACATCGGCACCGAGCACCGCCTCACGACCGGCGACGGTGATGAGACCGGGAGCCCCCGGTCCCCCACCGACGAGCACGACCGAGCCGGTGCGCGCCTGCTCGACCGGCGCACCGAGATCGGCCGGGGAGCGGTCCTCCGCTCGCGGCGCCAACGGCATGACCCGCGCGGCAGCAGCATCGCGCAGTACGGTCGCGTCGGTGTCGGACGAGCCGGTCGCCGCAACGACGACGCTGACGTCGTTCAGATCGCCCGCCTCATACTCGCGGGCGCGCCAGGTGACGAGGTCGCGGTCGACGAGGTCTTCGAGGGCCGCTTCGAGGGCGGGGGCGACGATGTGCACGCGAGCCCCGGCCCGCAGCAACCGGCCCACGGGGCCGATGGCCGGGCCGAGGCCGCCGACGACAAGAGCATCGTGACCGGCGAGCAGGACCTCGACAGGTTCAGGTCGGGCGTCACTCATCGCGGCCCGCCACCCCGGCGCTCTCGAACGTGGCACCCTCGGCGAGGACGCGGGCAGCACCCTGGATGATCGGGACGGCGAGCACGGCACCGCTGCCCTCCCCGAGCCGCAGCCCGAGTTCCAGCACGGGACGGAGGCCGAGCTGTGCGGTGGCGTGGGCGCAGGCGCGCTCGGCGGAGTGGTGGCCCGCGAACCAGTACTTGCTCGCCTGAGGGGCCAGTTCGGCAGCGACGAGCGCGGCCGACAACGCGATGACGCCGTCGAGGACCACGGGGGTGCGCAGCGCCGCCGCCCCGAGGAGGAAGCCCACGAGCCCGGCGTGCTCGAACCCGCCCACGGCGGCGAGCGCCTCCACCGGACGTTCGCGGCCGGCCCCGTGCAGGGCGATGGCGCGCTCGACGACGTCGGTCTTGTGGGCGAGCATCGCGTCGTCGATGCCGGTGCCGCGGCCGGTGACCTCCGCGGCGGGCTGCCCTGTGAACACGGCGGCGAGCGCCGCCGAGGGGGTCGTGTTGGCGAGGCCGAGGTCGCCGGTGAGCAGCAGCCGGTTGCCCTGGGCGACGAGGTCGCGGGCGACGTCGATGCCCGCCTCCACGGCCTCGCGGCACTGCTCGGGTGTCATCGCGGGCTCGACCGACAGATCGGCCGTGCCGCGAGCGACCTTGCGGATCATCACGCCCGGCTGGTCGGGCAGGTCGCCCTTGACGCCCATGTCGACGACGGCCACCTCGGCGCCGACGCCGCGGGCCAGCACGCTCGTCATCGCTCCCCCGGAGAGGAAGTTGAGCGCCATCTGCATCGTCACCTCCTGCGGCCACGGGGTGACGCCCTGGGCGTGGACACCGTGATCCCCGCAGAACACGGCGAGCGCAGCAGGCTCCGGCGCCGGCGGCGGGCACTTCCCCGTGATGCCGGCGAGGCGCACGCTGATGTCCTCCAGCTCGCCGAGGGACCCGGCCGGTTTGGTGAGCATCGCCTGCCGCTCCAGGGCGCGGGCGCTCGCCTCCTCGTCGAGGGGGCCGATGGCGGCGATGGTCTCGTCGATGAGCGACATGGGTGCTCCTCCGGGGAGGCGACGCGCCCCCCACGTGTCGTGGTGAACCGCCCACGAGAGGGGGCGGCGGCGGGCCCACCCCGACAGGGCGAGCTCGGGGGCAGGCGGAAACTCCTCGACGTGCCCGATGCACAAAAACGCGACGACGTCGAGGTGGGCGGGCAGGCCGAGCTCGGCGCGGAGCTCGTCGGGGTCGAAGAAGCTCACCCACCCGACGCCGAGGCCCTCGGCGCGGGCCGCGAGCCACAGGTTCTGCACGGCGCAGGCCACCGAGAACGGGGCCATGCGCGGGTCGGCGTGCCGCCCGAGGGTGTAGGGGCCGCCGCGGGTGGGGTCGCAGGTGACGACGATGTTGAGCGGCGTGGAGAGGATCGCCTCGACCTTGAGACCGTCGAAACGCCGGGCGCGACCGCCGGGCAGGGAGTCGGCGAACACCTGCCGCTGTGCCGCTGCCAACCGCTGGACCCGAGTGCGGGTCTGCTCGTCGCGGAGGAGGACGAAGTCCCACGGCTGGGAGAACCCGACGCTGGGCGCCTGGTGCGCGGCGGCGAGCACGCGGGTGAGGACGTCGTCGTCGATGGGGTCCATCGTGAACCCGGTGCGGATGTCGCGGCGCTGCGTGAGCACGTCGGCGAAAGCCTCGCGGCCCGGCATGGGGGGCGTGCGCGTCATGGGATCTCCCTACGTAGGGCGGTGAGGAGGACGTCGGTGACCTCGGGCGGGCGGACAGCCACGCGGATCCATGTGTCGTCGAGGCCGGGAAAGGTGTCGGCGCGCCGCACGGCGATACCGGCGTCCCGCAGCCCGGCGCGCAGGGCGGCGGCGCGGGGATGGCGCGCGAGGACGAACGGTGCGGCGGGCTGGGCGACGACGTCGAACCCGAGGGTGGTCAACCCGTCGACCAGGTGGGGCCGGTGGCGAGCGACCTCGTCGGCGACGCGCGCGACGTGGTCGACCCCGGCCGCACTCGCGCACGCCGTGACGGCGGCGAGCGCGAGGGAGTTCACCGACCAGTGCGGTTGCCGCTCGCCGAGCGCCTCGATCCACCGCGGCTCTCCGACGACGAAACCGGCGCGCAGGCCCGCCAGGCCGAAGGTCTTGGTGAGGCTGCGCAGCACGAGCACGCCCTCGCCCGCGGCAGCGTGGCGCAGGAGCGTGTCCTGTTCGCGGGGCACGACGTCGAGAAAGGCCTCGTCGACGACGAGCAGGCGCCCTGGACGGCGCAGCCGCAGCAGGTCGGCGGCGGGATGCAGCCGGGAGGTCGGGTTGGTGGGGTTGCCGACGATGACGAGGTCGGCACCCGCGTGCGCCTCTTCGAAGGCGTTCACGTCGAGGTCGAACCGGGGCGGGGGGCAGTCGAACCAGTGCGCCTCGACGCCGGCGGCCAGCAGGGCGGTGTCGGGCTCGGTGAACTGCGGGTGGACGACGACCGGGTGCGTCCAGGGGCGCGCGCGGGCGATGAGGTGGAACGCCTCGGCCACGCCGTTGGTGAGCAGGAGGCGCTCGGGGTCGACGCCGAGATGGGTCGCCAGGTGGGTGGTGCACTCCGTCGGGTCGGGGTAGGTGGCGAGGTGATCCAGGGCGGGTCGGAGCGCGTCGAGGACGAACGTCGGCGGTGCTGGGACCGCGACATTGACGGCGAAGTCGAGCATGCCGCGCGCCTCGACGTCACCGTGATGGTGAAGGTCGGGCCTCATCCTTGCTCCCGGGCGGCAGCGGCGAACGACGCGGCCAGGCCGGGTGCCCCGGCCCAGTGACAGTGCAGGTAGGAGGCGTGGACGTTGCCCTGCACCCAACCCTCACGGTGCACTTCACCCTCATGGTCCTGCCACCCCCAGGCGCGGGGTGGCGCGCTCGCCGCATCGAGGGGGTGGACGGCGGTGCGGTGAAACTCGTGCCCGACCACGCGTGCGCCCTCCGCCGCGACGACGCTGCCGGTGAGTGCGACCCCCTGGCGGTACCCCAGGGTGAGCCGCTCGGTCATCGCGGCCCGCAGCGGCAGCACCCCGCACATCGGATGGTCGTCGAGGTGCGCGGCGAGGTAGAGCAGCCCGGCGCATTCGGCGACGATCGGCCCCCCGGAGGCGGCGAACTCGGCGACATCACGCCGCAGCGCGGTGTTCGCCGACAGGCGCGCCGCGTGGATCTCGGGAAACCCGCCGCCGATGACGATGCCCGCCACATCGCGAGGCAGGTCGTCGGTGAGGGGGTCGACGGTGACGACCTCCAACCCCGCGGCCTCGAGCAGCTCGGTGTTCTCGGCGTAGGAGAACGTGAACGCCTCCCCGCCGGCGACGGCAACCCGAGGCCGGTGGGTCGAGGTCGAGGTCGCGAATCCGACGGCGGCGAGCTCGGCCGCCGGGTCCCACGCCTGTCCCTCCAGGTCCGGAGCCGTGCGTGCCAGGGCCAGGAGCTCGTCGAGGTCGACGTGTCCGGCGACCAGATCGGCAAGCGCGTCGACGGCCGCACGCGCCTCCGGGGCACGCTCGGCGGCGGGCACGAGACCGAGATGGCGACTCGGGACGACGACGTCCTTGCGGCGCGGCACGGCGCCGAGCACCGGCACCCCGGCGTCCGCGAGCCCGGAGCGGGCCTCCCGTTCGTGGCGCGGGGAGGCGAGGTTGTTGAGGATCACGCCCCCGAGGCGCACCCCGGCCTCGAAGGTGGCGAACCCGTGCACGAGGGCTCCGACGCTGCGGGAGGTCGAGGCGCAGTCGACGACGAGCACGACCGGGGTCGAGGTCACCTGGGCGATGTGCGCCGTCCCGGCGAAACCCCGCCGACCGAGGGCACCGTCGAACAGGCCCATGACCCCTTCGATGACGGCGACGTCGGCGGCCGGCACATCGCCGCGACCGAGCGCTCCGCGTAGCAGGAGTGGCACGATGCGCTCGACACCCTGCATGTGCGCGTCCAGGTTGCGGCCCCGACGGCCGCAGGCGGCCGCGTGGTACCCCGGGTCGATGTAGTCGGGCCCCACCTTGTGGGGGCTGACGACGAGGCCACGCGCAGCGAGAGCGGCGAGGAGGCCCGTCGTGATCATCGTCTTGCCGCTGCCCGAGGACGGGGCCGCGATGCAGATGCGCGGCAGCCTCGTTCGGCTCGACGACGGCTCGGACACGGGAAGAGTGGCCTCTCTTTCGGGATCCGCGTCCCGAAACAGGTCGAAGGCGGTGAGTTCCTGACTTCCACGCACGGGCGTGGTCACAGTGGCGGGACCGCACCGGATTCGCACCGGTTTCCTCGTGACACGTCGCCTTCGAGACGACACCGGCCCGACTGGACCGACGGCCGCGAGCCTATCAGCGCGGCGTGTCGTCCACGCCCGGCTCCCCGGAGGCGGCGTCGGCCGACGCGGCCTCCCGCTGACGCCGCCGAGCGGAGGCGTACTGGCCGTCGTAGTCGAAGCTGACGTCGACGTGCTGAAAACCCTTGAGGCTCTGCACCCGAGCCAGGCGCGCGTACGCCGCGCGGTCGGCCTCGGTGAGGTCGACGAGGTCGGTCATGGGGGTGAGCAGGGATCGGGGGTACAAGCCGCCGGCGAGGACCGCGTTGGTCTCCAGGCACAGCACGACGGCGATCCCGGCGAAGTAGAGCCACGTGATGAGCCCGAGGACGATGGCGAAGACACCGTTGGTCACCGAGGCGCGGGCGACGACGCCGGTGACGAACGCGGTGCCGCCGAGTTGCAGCGCCTGCCAGAGCACGGCGCACACGAGGGCGCCCGGCACGAGGGCGCGCACGCGGGGCGGCCCGGCGGTCCCGAGGCGGCACATCCCGATGAAGAAGAGGCCGATGAGCAGCATCGACCCGGCGATCAGCACGATGCCCGAGAGCCCTCCCGACGTGGTGAACACCCCTGTCACGCGGGTCACCACCTGCGTGACCAGCGTCGTCGCGATGACGAACATGCCCAGCAGGGCGAGCAGCCCGATGCTGCGCAGGCGGCTCGTCACCGGGTTGGGCCGCTCGTTGCGGCGCACCCCCCACGTGACGTTCATGGCGTTCTGCAACGCCTGCGCGACCCCGAGCGAACCGATGATTGCCGTCACGACCGCCACCCACAGGGCGGTGCCGCTGCCGGTGAGCTCCTGCGTTTCGATCTGCTGACCGATCACGGGGATCTGGCGAGCCGCCGAAGCGAGGATCTCCTCCCGCAAGCTCGGATCGTTGTCGAGGGCGAACCCGAGGATGGTCGAGAACAGCAGGAACAGCGGAAACAGGGAGAGGAAGCCGTAGAACGCGAGTAGCGCCGACAGGTAGAAGCCCTGATCGTCGAGGAACTTGTAGATGACCGCGAGCGGAACGCCGAGTACTGGGTGTCGCCGCTGCCACCGGTCGATCCGACCGATCATCGTCTCTCCTCCCGCCGCGCCGATCATCGCACGCTCACATCGGCGCCCGTTCGGTCGATCAGGTCGAGGGAGCATCGATCGGCGGTGAGCCCCGCACGGCACCAAGGAGTTCGAGCATGGCCTCTCCCGCGGCGACGCCCGCCGTCGACCCGATCGGTGTGGCGGGCAGCGTCGAGGGGCTCGCGTCGATCGTCGCCGAACGCGTCGAGGACGCGCTGGCATTTCGGCTCAAGGACGAATGGGTGACGATGGCGCACCTCGCGCTCTCCGGCGGCATCGTCACCGATGCGGTCATCGAGGCCATCGCCGACAAGACCACGCACCGCATCGACTGGACCAAGGTGCACGTGTGGTGGACCGACGAGCGGTACCTCGTCGACGGGCACACCGGCCGCCACGAGACGAAGGTGCGCGCGGCCGGGCTGGCGCGCATCGGCATCCCCGAGCCCCACATTCACGCCGTGCCGGGCCCCAAGGGTGACGAGGAGCGGCCCGACCGCGCCGCCGAGGAGTATGCCCGGACGCTGCGCAAGTTCGCGCCGCACCGCAAGGCCGCGCCGCTGTTCGACCTCACGCTGCTCGAGGTGGCCGCCACCGGTGAGGTCGCCGGCCTCTACCCCGACCATTCGGCGTTGCGCGCCACGGAACCCGTCGTGCCGCTGTGGGATGCGCCGCGACCGTGCCCCTTGCAGGTCACGCTCGCGCCCGACGTGCTGAACAAGTCGGTGCGCGTGTGGAAGCTGGCCGCCGGGGCCGACCGGGCCGTGGCCGTGGGGCGGGCCATCCTCGGTGAGGAGGGGCGCCCGCCGCCTCCCGCCGCGCTGATCCGCGGCGGGTTCGAGACGCAGTGGTGGCTCGAGGAGAAAGCCGCGCGGGCCATTCCGGCGGAGGTCAGGGGCGTCTGAGGTTCACCACTCGATGCCGCGCTGGCCCTTCTGCCCGGCGTCCATGGGGTGCTTGAGCTTGGTCATGCGGGTGACGAGATCGGCGGCCTCGATGAGCTTGTCGTGCTCGGGGCGGCCGGTGATGACGACGTGCTGCTTGCCGGGCCGGTTGGCGAGGGTGTCCACCACGTCGTCGAGGTCGATCCACCCCCACTTGAGCGGGTAGTTGAACTCGTCGAGCACGTAGAGGTCGTGGCGCTCGGCGGCGAGGCGGCGCTTGATCTCCTCCCAGCCCTCTCGCGCGTCGGCGGCGTGCTGCTCCTCGGTGTCCTCACCGGCGCTGGAGCGGGTCCAGCTCCAGCCCGAGCCCATCTTGTGCCACTCGACGGGCCCGCCCTCGCCGGTCTGCTCGTGGAGCTCACCGAGGCGGGTGAGCACGGACTCCTCCCCCACCTTCCACTTCGCCGACTTCACGAACTGGAACACGCCGATGTCGAAGCCCTGGTTCCAGCCGCGCAACGCGAGCCCGAACGCCGCGGTCGACTTGCCCTTGCCCTCGCCGGTGTGGACCGCGGTGATGGCGCGGTTGCGCCGCTGCCGCGTGGTGAGTCCGTCGTTGGGGACGACGGCGGGCTGACCCTGGGGCATGAGGACTCCTTCGTCGGGGCTGAGGTCGCCCCGCGAGGCTACCGCGACGGCGTGTCAGCGCAGCGAACTGGCGATGGCGGCGATGTCGGCGGGGGTGACGCGGCAGCAGCCGCCGATGTAGCGGGCGCCGGCGGCTGCCCACTCCGAGGCATCGTCAGCCAACCTCGTGCCGGCGCCGACCCACCGCCGCGCCTCCGCGTCCCAGGCTTCGCCGCTGTTGGGATACACCACCGCGGGGAGCCCAGTGGCGACGGCCGCTTCGATGGCCGCCGGAACCTCCTGCGGGGCACTGCAGTTGACGCCGACCGCGACGATCTCCCCCACCCCTGAGGCTACCGCGAACGCCTCGTCGAGAGGTTGCCCGGCGCGGGTGTGCTCGCCGTCGACGGTGTAGCTCAGCCACGCCCACAGTCCCGACCCGGCGAGGAGTCCGACGAGGGCCTCGGCCTCGTCGAGGTCGGGGATGGTCTCGCAGGCGAGCAGGTCGGCGCCGGTCTCGGCGAGCACCTCCAGGCGGTGGGCGTGCCAGTCGCGCAGGTCAGCCACGGGGAGGCCGTAGCGGCCCCGGTACTCCGACCCGTCGGCCAGGCTCGCGCCGTACGGCCCGAGCGAGGCCGCCACCCGGGCCCGCCGGCCGGTCTCGGCGTGGTGCCGGTCGACGGCCTCCCGAGCCAGCTCGACGGACCGGCGCAGCAGCACGGTCGTCTCGTCCTCGTCGATCCCCGCGGCGGCGAACCCGGTGTAAGAGGCCTGGTAGCTGGCCGTGGTGATCACCTGTGCCCCGGCGCGCAGGAACGCCAGGTGCGCCTCAACGACCGCAGCCGGGTCGTCGCGCAGCAGCCGCGCCGACCACAACGCGTCAGTGAGGTCGTGCCCCATCGCTTCGAGCCGGGTGGCGAGGCCACCGTCGAGAATCACTGCTGTCTCACGCGTCATACGGCTATTGTCCTGACCTCACCACCGCCTCAGCTCGGGGGCGACCCAGGGTTCGGCGTCCGAGAACTGCCAGGAGCGGGCCAGGTCGTCGGCGACCCGGAGGAAGAGGGTCGTGTCCTTGCCCGTGAGGTACGTGACGACGCGACGTGCCCCAGAGTCGACGTCGAGCGTCACCAACGCCGGCCAGTTATCGTCCGGCTTTCCGGTCCGCGACTGGCACAGCAGCTCCGACTCGGTGAGCATCACGAGCGGGGTGCATGGAAAGTTCTCCAGCCTGCGGGCGTCACCCCGCTCCCCGTCTGTGACGACGGTGACGATCGAGCCCTGCCAGTACGGCTCCGACTCGACGACCGCACCGCGACGCTCCACCGCGACGAGCCGGCGACCCGAGGGTGACCATCGCACAGCGACCCCGGCTCGCTCCGCCCACCGGTCCACGATGTCGGGTGGCCTGTCGGCATTGATCTGCGCGGCGAACTCGTCTGGACCGGACTGTCCCAGAAGGGAGTCGAGCACCGCGCCCGATGCGAGATCGATGAGGTCGACGGACCCGTCCTCCCGGACGACCGCGAGCCGACCGTCGGGAGCTTGTGCGGCATCGCGCACGTCGAGAGCCTCCGGCACCGGGATGGCAGCGCCGTCCTCGACGACCCAGAGAGCCCCCACGGGGTAGGGCTGGTCGCGTGTCGAGACGAGGAGGAAGACCCGCTCGCCATCCGGCGACCAGGTGAGGGACTCCAGCGACACATCGGCGGGGTCTCCCGCAACAGGCACCGTGGACTCGTCCCCGGTGGTGAGATCGACCATGCGCCAGGATGACGAGTCGTCGAAGAAACCCAGCACCGTGCCGTCGGGCGACAACGCGACGCCGCTGGCACCGGCCCGTGGACTGTGCCGCACCACCCGCAGATCGTCGGCGACGAGCACCTGGTTGGCCGGGTGCGGCAGAGCATTGCCCGGGTCGGTGAACGCGTAGCTGACGGCGACGCGGTCGAGGCCCCACCACGACTGGGGGATCCGCCAGATGCGGTACCCGGGCAGCTCCTCGGGCACGGCGGCTCCGGACTCGCCGGGCCGGCGGGGGATCTGCGTCGCGGCCACACCTGCGGCGACGAGCACGAGCACAGCGATCGCGGCGGCCATGACCGTGCGAAACCGGGACCGTGACGTGTCAGTGCTCGTGTCAGTGCTGAAACTGCGCTGTTCCCCGCTCATGTGAGGGCCTCCCCCGTGTGACGCACGGCCAGGCTGTCACGTCGACAGGGGGACGGACAGGGATACGGACAGCGTTCGTGCCGTGTGAGCGACACCGACACTGTCCGTTTCCCTGTCCGTTCAGGCGTGCTCTCAGGCGGTGCGGCGCGTCGGGAGGAGGGAGCCGCCGAGGTCGGCGAGGTCGACGTACTCGGCGCGCAGGTGGGCGGCTAGCTCGCGGGCCAGGCCGAGGCGGAACCCGGCGCGGCTGGATTCGCAGTCGACGACGACGCTGCCGATCGCGCCGGTGCGTCCCGCGTCCTCGGCGATGCCTGCTGCGACGCGGTGGGCGCGAGGCAGAGCGGTGCGCCCACCTGCGCTGGCGCGGCCGTCGGTGAGGACGACGAGGAGAGCGCGGCGCTGCGGGTCGCGCACCCGCTCGCGGCGGATGAGCTCGTACGCGCTGGTCAGGCCCTCCGCCAGGGGCGTGCGACCGCCGGTGGGCACGTCGGTGAGGAGGCGTTGGGCGAGGTCGACGCTGCTCGTCGGAGGCAACACCACGCGCGCGTCGCGGCGCGCGAAGGTGACGACGGCGACCTTGTCACGCCGCTGGTAGGCGTCCAGCAGCAAGGAGACGCAGGCGGTCTTCACCTGTCGGATGCGTTCGGTGGCGCCCATCGAGCCGGAGGTGTCGACGGCGAAGACGACGAGGTTGCCCTCCTTGCCCCGCCGCACGCTGCGACGTAGGTCATCCGCGGAGATCTCCACCCCGTCTCTCTCAGACCGTGCGTGTCGTCCACGGTCTGAGCGGGCGGCGGCGATCGACGTGGCGGTGAGGGCGAGGCCTCGGCCGCGGGGATCCTCCGGATTCACCGCGCGCACGTGGCGGCCCGCCGCGACGTCGGCGCTGGAGCGTCGGCCCGCCGCGCCCGCTCCCGCGTGCGGAAGGGCGAACAGACGCGTGCGGTAGGCGCGATCCGGTCGGGTCCCCTGGGTGCTCTGCGGTCGGGGCGCGGATGCTCCCTGAGGCGGCTGCTCGGGTTCGGCGAGCTGCTCCGGGAGATCGGTGGGGATCTCCGAGGCTTCGTGCGGTGGCGGCGGGTCGCCGGGGTCGGGCGCACCGCCGGGGCCATCCG
>JAUNTP010000320.1 GCA_030538585.1 Mobilicoccus sp. | reverse complement strand
GCGATGACGATGGCCTGCACGCGCGGGTCGTCGGAGATGACGTCGAACACCGCCCGCAGGTCCTCGAACCGGCCAGAAGCCACGGTGAGCTGGTAGAGCACGATCGCGTTGAAGACGATCCACATGATCGGGAACAGCCCGAAGAACATGCCCTGCACCCCGGCGCCGAGGGCGTAGGACACCGGCATCTGGTAGGCGAGGATCGCGACGAGCAGCGCCACGGCCAGGCCGGTCAGCCCCGCGTAATGCGCCTTCCACTTGAGAAACCCGAGGGTGACGAACACCGTCACGAGGGGGAGGGTGGCGACCAGGGCCGAGAGCCACAAGGGGCCGAGCGGCGACAGGTCGGGTTGGAAAGCAGCGGTCATCGGTGCTCCAGAGCGTCAGACGTGAGTGGTCGGGCATTACATGGTCAGACCATTTATTAGGACGCTATGAGGGGGTGGTCGTGGTCGTCAAGGGATTGCTGCGAAGTCGAGAGACTGTGCGCCGCCCCTGCGCCGAACGGTCGGTGCGCCACGGCGGACGGTCGCGGCGCCGAGGGTGGCCCGCCCGAGGCAACGACGCGTCAACCGGCTGGATCGTTGAGCAGCCTCCTGGCCCAGGTCGTCCACCCGCGTGTTCCCAGCGAGGCGGCGAGCGCGACTGCCCCGCGTCCGTAATATGTGGGTTCACGCTGCCCCCGGTGCCCCAGACGTGAGGAGATCCCCCGGTATGACGTCCGCCCCGGACTGGCGCCCCGTCGAGAAGACGCGTGCCTACGAGGAGGTCATCGCCCAGGTCGAGGCGCAGATCGCCGCCGGAGCCCTCAAGGTGGGTGACCGGCTCCCTGCCGAACGAGACCTCGCGGCGCGACTCGGCGTGAGTCGGGCCGCAGTCCGCGAGGCGATGCGCGCCTTGGAGGCGATGGGCGTCGTGCGCTCGGGCGCCGGCCGCGATGCGGGGACGGTCCTCACGGCCCTTTCGAGCGAGGCGCTCACGCAGCTCCTGCGTCTGCACGTGGCGCTCGCGAACTTTCCGACCGGGGACATCATCGAGGCGCGGGTCATGTTGGAGCGGTGGAGCGCCCGCCTCGCCGCTCAGCACGCCACCGACGAGGACCGCGCCCACATGACCGCGCTGGTCGAGGAGATGGACGACCCCGACATCGACCGCACTCGCTTCAACGAGTGCGACACCGACTTCCACGTCGCCATCGCCCACGCCGGTCGCAACGCCTTGGTCGCCGACATGACGTCGGCCATCCGGCACTCGATGCGGTCACACATCCTCGAATCGCTGTACGGAACGCGGGACTGGAACGAGGTGGGTGGTCATCTCCGCGCCGGCCACCGCGCCATCTTGGAGGCCATCGTCGCCGGCGAGGGCGAGGTGGCGGCCGACCGGGTCGAAGAGCACATCCGCTACGCCTACGGCGAACTGTCCTGGGGTGAGGGTCGGGCCTGACTCGACCCCCGTTGGTCGAGGAGGAGCGAAGCGACGTCTCGAGACCATCGCCAAAGGCCGCCACGCATGCCCCGTTGGTCGAGGAGCGAGCGAAGCGAGTGTCTCGAGACAGCCACCCCAGGCCGACGCCATCAGAGGAAGCACGGTGGTTTCGAGGCTTCGCTGCGCTCCTCCGCCAACGGGCCGCCCTGACGTGGCGGGTGGGGGCACACTGACGTCATGCGTTTTCGCAACTTCCATGCCGGGTGCTGCGGCTATGTCCCGACGCGGTCGGACGGGTCGGAGTGGGGTCACGTTCTGACCGTCGGGGACGGAAGCACCGTCTATGCCGACACAGCCGACGAAGTCCTCATGGAACTCGTCGACGGATGGCAAGAACTCGACGCCGACGAGCGACGCGAGGCC
>JAUNTP010000319.1 GCA_030538585.1 Mobilicoccus sp. | reverse complement strand
GTGACCTCATCGACGCGGAGCTCGACCGCGCCGAGGGCGGCAGCCCCACGCAGGGCTACGGCGACGACCCGTCACGCTGGACCCTCGTGGCCGGTGAGGCCGCCGACGAGGCGACCCTCGCCGACCTCGCGTTCGCGTGGCGTGCGGTGCGGGCGACGAAGTCGAACGCGATTCTGCTCGCCAAAGACCGGGCGTCGGTGGGGATCGGCATGGGCCAGGTCAACCGCGTCGACTCCTGCCACCTCGCGGTCAACCGCGCCGGCGCCGAGCGCGCGCGCGGGGCCGTCGCCTCCTCGGACGCGTTCTTCCCGTTCGCCGACGGCCTGCAGGTGCTGCTGGACGCCGGGGTCCGCGCCGTCGTCGCGCCCGGCGGGTCGGTGCGCGACGCCGAGGTCATCGAGGCCGCGGAGGCGGCCGGAGTCACCTTGTACTTCACCGGAACCCGCCATTTCGCGCACTGATCGCGCCGCACCGGCCGTCGTGCTCGCGGGCGCGGCGGCCTTCGGCGTCGGAACGCTGACGGCACTGCAGGCCCGTGCCAACGGCCACCTCGCCACGGTGTTCGCCTCCTCGATCGACGCCGCGCTCTGGTCGTTCGGCAGCGGGTGGGTGCTGCTCACCCTCGCGTTCCTGCACCCGGCCATGCGGGCCGGGATGCGGCGGGCGCGCGCGGCCAATCTCGGCGGCCGACTCGCGTGGTGGCAGTTCTTCGGGGGCCTGTTCGGCGGGTTCTTCGTCGCGGTGCAGACGTGGAGCGTGCCACAGGTGGGGGTGGCCCTGTTCACCATCGCCGTCGTCGGCGGGCAGACGGTGAACGCGCTGGCCGTCGACGCCGCCGGGCTGGGACCTGCAGGGCGTGCCCCGGTGACGGTCGGTCGGGTGGTCGCCGCGCTCGGCACCTTCGGTGGGGTCGGCCTCGCGATGAGCGGTCGCGGCGCGTTCGAGGCGGGCGGCATCCCGGTGAGCGCCGTCCTCCTCGCGGTGGTGGCCGGCATGGGCCTCGCCGTTCAGCAGGCGATCAACGGTCGCGTCAACCGCGAGAGCGGCAACGTCGTGACGACGACGTGGGTCAACTTCACCTGGGGGTCGGGCCTGCTGATCGGCCTGGCCGCCGCGCAACTGGCTCGGGGGACGTGGAGCCCTCCCGCCTCGTGGGACGCGCCCTGGTGGGCCTGGACCGGCGGGGCGCTCGGCATCCTCTTCGTCGCGGTGGGCGCCGTCGTCGTGCATCACCTCGGGGTGTTGCTCGCCGCAATGCTCACCCTCGCGGGTCAGCTCACCGGCGCTGTCGTCGTCGACCTGTTCAGCCCCCACGCCCGCATCGACGCTGCCGTTCTCGGCGGGGTGCTCATCACGCTGTGCTCCGGGGTCGCCGCCACCGTCGCGGCGGGACGTGCCCGACGGCGTCAGGGCAGGGACGCCACGGCGGCGGTGAGCGCCGACCGGTCCGGGTCCTCACCGACGGCGTAGGAGTTGAACAGCACGACGGACGCGCCCACGCGGCGCACCGCCACGTCCTGGACCACCTCGGCGACGTCGCTCGTGCCCGGCACGACGACCATGACCCGTTGACGCCACGCGACGGCGTCCTCCACCTCGAAGGGCTCGACGGTGAAGGCGCTGCGACCGCCGTCGTCCTCGGCGGTGTACTCGCGGCAGTCGGGCAGGGCCTCGGCGAGCGCGGTGACGACCTTCTGGGCGGTGTCGTCGGCGTACACCCGCACGTGCTGTTCGAGCGCGGGCCCGGCCTCGCCCTTGCGCCAGTTGGCCTGCGCGGAGTCGACGGGTTCGTTCGGCTCGAGGTCGACGCCGCACACGCTCATCCGGTAGCCGGTGTCGCGGGCCGGTGTCTCGGTCCAGCCTGCAGCCAGGGCG
>JAUNTP010000080.1 GCA_030538585.1 Mobilicoccus sp. | reverse complement strand
CTCTGGCCCGCGTGGACAGGGACGGCTCGGACCCCACGCCCCGGCAGATCCGCGACGATGCCTCTGGCCCGCGTGGACAGGGACGGCTCGGTCCCTCTCACATCTCGCCGGTCGGATTCCTTTGTGAGGCTTGCTGAGTCGGGCATTCTGGTCGGGGTGGGAGGTGCTCGTCGTGGCAGGGAATCGAGTGCGTGGCCGGGTCGGAGCGTCGCGCCCGGCGTGGGTGTTGGCGGCGGTGGTGCTCCTGGGTGGGTGTGCGGTCGGGGCCGGCCGGTCGGGTGAGCAGCCCGAGCCGAGGTCGGTGACTTCGCAGAAGCCGGAGCCGCCCCCGGAGCATGATCAAGGTGAGCCAGAGTCGGAGTCGTCACCGCCTGCACCGGAGCAGGAACCGGAGCCGCAGCCGGTGGAGCAGGACCCGGTGGGGCCACGAGTGTGGACCGAGGGTCCGGAGGACGGGTCTTGGGATCGGGATGAGAGCGGCTTCGGCCGGGATACCGAGATGACCAGGTTGGGGGAGTACGTCTACCGGGTACAGGAAGCGCCGGTGCTGACCACTGAGGACGAGGGGGTCAGCGTCACGATGAGCAGTCAGCTGCACGTGACGCGCTTGCGGGATCGCGGTTTCGGCGACGACTGGCCGCCGCGCGTGATGTTTCAGCCGGGCATGTATCACTCCTCGCACGACGAGGTGTACGGGACGGTGCGGGATGTGCGCTGTGCTCGAGACCGGCTGGAGGTCGATGAATCGACGACGTGCGAGGTGGGGTTCACCACGAGGCGCCCCGAGGAGATTGCCGACTCCTACTGGTGGGTCGAGGGCGTCGACGTCGCGGCCTGGCCGGGCCAGAGCTGACTAGCTGGGCGAAAGCGAATCGACGGAGGGAGCCTCCATGGGGGTCTCGAGCGGTGCGGCCGGAGAGCGATCGCAGGGTGGTCTGACTCCGTCGAAGGCGTCACGATGGGTCGGTGCCAGGCCAAGGATCTGGTCGTGGAGGCGCCCGCTTCTCGATCGAACAAAGCGTGGCGCCCCTCCTCGACCGCGCCCTCCGTCGCGGCGGGCTGAGGTGGCGTTGTCCTGACACCGCGCCGGGTTAGGGTCGCGCCGTGGGCGATGACGCCCGCGCGAGTCCCTGGAGGCAGACATGACTTTTTCGATCGTCGGCGTCGATCCGCGTACCGGTGACCTGGGAATCGCCGTGCAAAGCAAGTTCCTCGGGGTCGGCGCGTACGTGCCGTGGGCGCAGGCCGGTGTCGGGGCGGTCGCGACGCAGGCGCACGTCGACGTGACGATCGGTGAGCGGGCGCTCGCGTTGCTGGCCGACGGTGTCGCTCCGCAGGACTGCGCCGAACCGCTGCTCGTCGACGACGAGCTGGCCGAGCATCGGCAGTTCGGCATCGTCGCGGCCGACGGTCGGGCGGCGGCCTACACCGGGTCGGAGTGCTTCGATCACGCGTCGGCGATCACGGGCGACGGGTTCACGGCGCAGGGCAACATCCTCGCCGGCCGGGCCGTGGTGGAGGCGTTGGCGAACGCGTTCCTGCGTGACGAGACGGCAAGCCTCGCCGAGCGGTTGCTCGCCGCGCTCGAGGCCGGACAGGAGGCCGGCGGCGACAAGCGAGGTCAGCAGTCGGCGGCGCTGTTCGTCGTGCGCCCGCAGGGTGGTATCGGCGGCAATCACGACCGCATGATCGATCTGCGCGTCGATGACCACCCCACCCCCATCGCCGAACTGCGCCGCTTGTATGAGCTGCACCGGCTGCTGTTCGAGCGCCCTGACCCGGAGAGCGCTCTGCCGATCGACGAGACGCTGGCCCGAGAACTGGCCACCCTGCTACCGACGACCGATACCCCGGGGGAGGTCTCCGCCGCGTTGTGGCGCTACATGGCCGAGGCCAACCTCGAAGAACGCTGGCTCGACGAGCACCGCATCGACCCCGTCGTCCTGGATCATCTGCGCCGCCAGGCGGGCGGCACCATCACCCCTCGTCGTGAGTGATAGCGCGTCTATTCGCACGTTGCCGGGGTCAGAGGCGGGTCAGGGCGTCGAGGACTAGATCCCAGAAGCGGTCGACGTCCAGCGTGACGCCCACCTGGGTCGGGCAGTCCTCGCCGGCCTCGTGACGCAGGTCGACGACCGTCATGCCGCGGGTGTGCGTGCCGGTGAGTTCCACCGCGATCGGGGCCCGCCGCGTCGTCATGACCGCCCGGTCGATGACGTAGGCGACCGCGCAGGGGTCGTGCAGCGGGGGCGCCGCGAAGCCGCGGTTGCGACGGTAGGACTCGCGGTAGAACCGCACCATCTCGAGCACGAACTCGCTCACCCGGCCGCCGACGGCCTCGACGCGGGCGAGCACCTCGTCGCTGGCCAGGGCCTGGTGTGTGAGGTCGAGGCCCACCATCGTCACGGGCCAGCCGGCGTCGACCACGATGTGGGCCGCCTCCGGGTCGCACGCCACGTTGAACTCGGCCACCGCAGTGCAGTTTCCGGCGCCAACCGCGCCGCCCATGAGCACCACCTCGGCGACCCGCTCGACGATCGCCGGCTCGCGGCGCACGGCTGCCGCGATGTTCGTCAGCGGGCCGACCGGCACGAGGGTCACCTCGCCCGGAGGGTGCGCCATCACCGTCTCGACGATGACGTCGACCGCGTGCCGCGGGTCCAACGGCGAGGCCGGCTCCCCCGGCTCCACGCCGCCAAGACCCGAGTCGCCGTGTACGTGGGCGGAGGTTTGCAGAGCAGTGACGAGCGGCCGGTCGGCGCCCGCCGCGATCGGCACCCCCTTCATGGCAGCCATGTCGGCGACGAGGCGCGCGTTGCGGGTCACCTGCGCGAGGGGCGCGTTGCCCCCGACCGTCGTCACGGCGAGCACCTCGACGTCGGGGTTGCCGTGGGCCAGCAGCAGCGCGACGGCGTCGTCGAGGCCGGGGTCGCAATCGAGGATGATCTTCGGCACGAGCTGACCCCTGACGCTGGCTGGGTGGGACGCCTCACGCCGGGCGCGCGACGGCGCGCCCAGCACACCTGCGTACCCTAGCGACCCGTGGAGAACTCGTTCGCCGACGCTCTGGCCGCCGACCGCCCCATGCTGCTGTTCGGGCTGACGCCCCCGCGCGCCACCGTCACCCCCGAGCAGGCCGACCAGATCGCGGACGCCGCGCTGCGCCGCCTCGAGGGCATCCCCCTGGATGCTCTCGTGCTCTACGACCTCGACGACGAGAGCGACCGCACCAGCGAGGAACGACCGTTCCCGTTCATGACGATGATGGACCCCACCGTCTTTCGCTCCGAGCACCTGAGCGCCTGGGACAAGCCGACGATCATCTACCGCAGCGTCGGCAAGTACACCACCGATGAGTTGACGCAGTGGCTTCGCGACCGCGCTGACGGGCAGCCGACGGTGCTGGTGGGCGCGTCCACCTCCGGCAAGGACGTCAGCACGTCCCTGACCACGGCGCAGGCCCTCGTGCGCGCCGAACGCCCCGACATGCCCATGGGTGCGGTCGTCATCCCCGAGCGCCACACCGTCAAGAACGACGAGCACCAACGCCTCATCACCAAGCAGGAGGCCGGGGTGCGCTTCTTCGTCAGCCAGGTCGTCTATGACGTCACGGCCGCGAAAAACATGGCGAGCGACTACGTGCACTCGTGTCGGTCGCGCGGCATCACCCCGGCCCGGGTCATCTTCACCATCTCGCTCTGCGGCTCGATCAAGACGCTGAGCTTTCTGCAGTGGCTCGGCGTCGACGTGCCCCGCTGGGTGCAGAACGAGCTCACCCACTCCGCCGACCCGCTGGGCTTGTCCGTGCAGCACGCCCTCGACACCGCCCGCGAACTGCGCTCGTTCTGCGACCACCTCGGTCTGCCCACGGGCTTCAACGTCGAAAGCGTCTCTGCCCGAAAAGTCGAGATCGAGGCTGCGGTGCACGTCGCGCGACAGATCGCGTTCGAGATGCGGCGCGGCTGAGAGGCCGATCCCTCAGGTCGCCGTTCGCCCGCGCCGGGACGCCGTTCGGCGCTCGGCACAGCCGGGAGAGCCGAAACGTCTAGGCCGCCCGCGCCCGTAGTGCCACACTTCCGGCGATCCGCTGTGTTGGGACAGCGACTTTTCCGGAAGGGGTCCCCGCGTTGACCTTCGAAGACGTCATCAGTTTCTTGAACGACATCATCTGGTCGAACTGGCTCGTCGGCCTGTGCCTGCTCGCCGGTTTGTACTTCACGATCCGCCTCAAGCTCGTGCAGGTCTGGGGCATCCCCGACATGTTCAAGCAGCTCCGTGACGGCGGCTCCTCCGAGCAGGGCGTCTCCTCGTTCCAGGCGCTCGCGATGAGCCTCGCCGGCCGCGTCGGTACGGGCAACATCGCCGGTGTCGCCACCGCCATCGCCTTCGGTGGGCCGGGCGCCGTGTTCTGGATGTGGACGATGGCGTTCCTCGGTGCAGCGACGTCGTTCGTCGAATGTGCGCTGGGCCAGGTGTACAAGGAGGAGGACGCCAAGGGTCAGTACCGCGGCGGTCCGGCCTACTTCATCGAAAAGAGCTTCGCGCACACCGCCGCGGCCGGGTTCTTCCGCGTCTACGCCGCCGCGTTCGCCGTGGTGTGCGTCGTCGCGATGGCGTTCTTCCTGCCCGGCATCCAGTCCAACTCCATCGCCCATGCGATGGAGAACGCGTGGGGCTTCGCGCCGCTCGCCGTGGCACTGGGCGTCGTCATCGTGCTCGCGTTCATCATCGTGGGTGGTGTCAAGCGCATCGCGATCTTCGCGGGCACGGTGGTGCCGTTCATGGCGCTCGGCTACATCATTCTCGCGATCATCGTGCTCACGGTGAACGCGGGCTACATCCCGGAGATGTTCCGCCTTATCGTCTCCAGCGCGTTCGGTGCCGAGGCCGCGTTCGGTGGCATGCTCGGTTTCGCCATCGAATGGGGCGTCAAGCGCGGCCTCTACTCGAACGAGGCCGGTCAGGGCACCGGCCCGCACCCTGCCGCCGCGGCGGAGGTGTCGCACCCCGCCAAGCAGGGTCTGGCGCAGGCGTTCGCGGTATACATCGACACCCTGCTCGTGTGCTCGGCGACGGCGTTCATGATCCTCTCGACCGGCATGTACCGCGTCCACGAGGGCAGCGCGTCGGCCGAGATCATCTACGAGGGCTCTGGTGGTCTCGCGGAGTCGGCCAGGGTGGGCCCGGCGTTCACCCAGGCGGCTCTCGACACGGTGTTCCCGGGCTTCGGTAGCTCGTTCGTGGCGATCGCGCTCGCGTTCTTCGCGTTCACGACGATCGTCGCCTATTACTACATGGCGGAAACGAACATCACGTACTTGTTCCGCAACGCCAGCCGGGCACCGCAGGAGATCACGCGCCG
The DNA here is from genome assembly GCA_030538585.1 of Mobilicoccus sp. Lineage (GTDB taxonomy): Bacteria > Actinomycetota > Actinomycetes > Actinomycetales > Dermatophilaceae > Mobilicoccus. The sequence continues at coordinate 9,285 of JAUNTP010000080.1, read as the reverse complement.
GCTGGTGCAGTTGCTCATTCTCGTGGCCGTGGCGTACGGCGCCACGGTCGAGCCGGGCGCGGCGTGGGACATGGGTGACGTCGGTGTCGGCCTCATGGCGTGGTTGAACATCGTCGCGATCCTCATCATGCAGGTACCGGCGATCAAGGTGCTCAAGGACTACCAGGAGCAGAAGAAGCGCGGCATCGACCCGCAGTTCGACCCGCGTGAGCTCGACATCAAGAACGCCCCGTGGTGGGAGGCCCGCGCCGACCGCCTGGGCTATGGCCGCGGTGCCCGCGCCCAGTCGGGGACGGGCGAGACCGGAGGTGCGACGCGCGCCGACGGCTGAGCCGCACCGCCTCACCGCGAAGGCCGGGACCCCGCACGGGGATCCCGGCCTTCGCGCACCCCGCACGGACATCGGCGAGGTCCTCGATCAGCCGACGACCGCCCGCGACACCCGCCAGTGAGGCCCGGGCGACGCAGTGATGCTGCCGGTCTCTCATGGGGTCACATCGTCGGGACGAGTGTCTGCTCACCCTGGCGCCCGGTGGTCGACCGCGTCAGTCAGGCGTTGAGCGAGGGGGATCCGGGCTCAGTCGTCGTCGATCGCCTCGCCCGCGAGGGCCTTGGCGGCGAGGTGTTCTTCTCTAGCGACCTCCCAGACCTCCTTCGCGGCGGTCGCGTTGAGGACGAGAATGACGATGCCGAGGATGATGTCGGGCCAGCCGCTGCTCGTCCACGCCGTGAGGCCGGCCATGAGCATGATCGTCGCGTTGACGAGCACGTCGTTGCGGGCCGAGAGGAACGCCGCCGCCGTCAGGGAGCCCCCATGTCGGCGGATGCGCAGGAGGATCACGGCGCACAGGCCGTTGACGATCATGGCGCCGCCGGCCGTGACGATCAGCGCCGTGACGTCGGGGGGTTCGGGGTTGCGGGCCTGCACGAACGCCATCCACGCCGCCGCGAGCGAGGGGACGAGGATGATGCCCGCCATGATCTGACCCACGATCGCGCGACGTCGCAGACTCCACCCGAGAGCGATGAGGATGAGCAGGTTGACGGCCGTGTCCTCGAGAAAGTCGACCGAGTCAGCGAAGAGCGCTACCGAGCCGATGGCGAGCGCCACCGCGACCTGCACCCAGAAGTAGCCGAAGTTCAGCGCGGCCACGATCCCGACGGTGCGGCGCACGGTACGAGGTTCGAAGGCGACGGATTCGTTCACGACGTGAGTATGACGCTCAGTGCAGAGGAGGGTGAGCGTCGCCAGGTGTCACCCACCATCCCCGTTGGTCGAGGAGCGAAGCGTCTCGAGACCACTGCCCACGTGACTGCGAAAGGCGCGGTGGTTTCGAGACACTCGCTTCGCTCGCTCCTCAACCAACGGGGATGAGGCGAGGCCACCACGATCGTCCCCCCACCGTTGGTCGAGGAGCGAAGCGTCTCGAGACCACTGCCTGCGTGAGTGCGAAAGGCGCGGTGGTTTCGAGACACTCGCTTCGCTCCTCCTCCCCCGGATTGAGGAGCGAAGCGTCTCGAAATCAACCAACGGGGCCTAATCCGCCGTTCGAGGGCTCACCTACTGTGGGGGCGTGGAGGTGTGGGCTGGGGTGTGGGTCGTCGCCCTCGTGGCGATCCTCGTGGGGACGGTGCTGCAGCGGCTCTCCGGGACCGGGGTCGGCCTCGTCTGCGCACCCGTGCTGGCGCTGCTGCTCGGCTCCGCGCCGGGTGTGCTCGTCACCAACGCGACGACGACCGTCTCCGGGTTTCTCATCATGCTGTCGGTGCGGCGGTTCGTCGACTGGCGCCGCGCCGCGGTGATCTGCCTCGCCGCAGTGCCCGGCGCGATCGCCGGCGCGCTCGTCGTGCGGGCGCTGCCCGCGGCGTGGCTACAGGTCGTCATCGGCGGCGTCGTCCTGCTCGGTGTCCTCCTCACCGTGGCGACCCCGCGTCTGCCGGACGTGCGCAGCCGGTTCGCGCTGGCGACCGCCGGAACCGTCGGCGGATTCCTCAACACCGCAGCCGGCGTCGCCGCACCCGCCATGGTCATCTACTCGCGGCTGTCCCGCTGGGAGCAGCGCTCGTTCGCGGCCACCCTGCAACCCGTCTTCATGACCATGGGGTTCCTCTCCGTGACGAGCAAGACCCTCCTCGGCGCGGCGCCGGTGACCCCGCCGGCGTGGGTGCTGCCCGCCGTCGTCCTCACCGTGCTGCTCGGAGCCCTGCTTGGGGGTATCGCCGCCGCCCGGGTGCGCACCGAGCACGCCCGCGCCCTCGCGCTCGTTCTCGCCGGAACCGGTGCCGCCGTGACCCTCGTTCGTGGTGTGCTCGCCCTATGAGCACGGACACCACCCACACCCGGCAGGACGCCCTCACCGACCGCTTCCTGCGCTACTCCGCGGTGAGCAGCCAAAGCGATGCGAGCACGACGACGGTGCCCAGCAGCGAGGGGCAGCGCGACCTCGCCCACCTGCTCGCGGCGGAGCTGGAAGCGATGGGCGCCGCAGACGTCCACGTGTCCGATACCGCCGTCCTCACCGCCCGTATCCCGGCCACGGCCGACGCCGGACACGCCCCCGCTGTCGGGTTCTGTGCGCACCTCGACACCGCCGACGTCAGCCTGTCACCGCACGTGAACGCCCGCGTGATCGAGTACTCCGGCGGCGACGTGGAGCTCAACGACGAGGAGGCGATCCGCCTCGACGAGCACCCTGAGCTGGAGCGGTACGTCGGCGACCGTCTCCTCGTCACCGACGGGACCAGCGTGCTCGGCGCCGACGACAAGGCCGCGATCGCCGTGCTCATGGAGATGGCCGACGGCCTGCTCGCAGGCGCCGCACGACCGCACGGCGAGGTCTACCTCGCGTTCGTCCCCGACGAGGAGATCGGGTTGCGCGGCGTGCGCACCCTCGATCTCGACCGGTTCCCGGTGCGCATCGCCTACACGATCGACAGTTGCGAGGTGGGGGAGCTCGTCGCAGAGACCTTCAACGCCGCGCAGGCGCAGGTGACGATCACCGGCGTCTCCGCGCACCCCATGTCGGCCAAGGGTGTGCTCGTCAATCCGATCCTCGTCGCGCACGACGTCGTGGCCCGGCTCGACCGCGCACGCACCCCCGAGCAAACCGAAGGGCGGGAGGGATTCGTCTGGGTGACCGGCATCTCCGGCTCGCAGTCGGAGGCGAGCCTCACGATCAACATCCGCGACCACGACCGGGGTCGGTTCGAGGAGGCGAAGGCTGACCTGCAGCGGGCCGTCGAGGAGGTGGCGCGGCTGCACCCCCGCGCGGGCGTCGAGCTGCAGATCGCTGACGTGTACGCCAACATCGCGGGCACCCTCACTCCCGAGAACCGCGGCGCCGTCGACCTATTGCACGCTGTCATGAGCGACCTCGGCATCACGCCGATCCCGCTGGCGATGCGCGGCGGCACCGACGGATCGTGGCTGTCGACCCAGGGCATCCTCACGCCCAACTTCTTCACCGGCGCCCACAACTTTCACAGCCCGGCCGAGTTCCTGCCGCTGTCCTCCTTCGAGCGCAGCCACGCCGTCGCGGTCGAGCTCGTGCACCGTCTCGCCGAGGGAGCGGGCGCGTGAACGTCCTCGTCGTCGACGGCGCGAACGTCGTGGGGTCGGTGCCCGACGGGTGGTGGAAGGACCGGGCCGGTGCCGCGCGGCGCCTCCACACCCGGCTGGGTGAGCAAGACCTGCCCTACGACGTCATCGAACTCGTGCTCGAAGGACAGGCCAAAGCCGGTGTCCCGGAAGGGGAGGAGTCGGGTGTCGTCACCGTCCACGCGCCGGGGGAGGGCGACGACGAGATCGTCCACCGATGCCGACACCACACCGTCCTCGGTCACGCGGTCGCCCTCGCCACGGCCGACCGCGGGCTCATCGACCGAGTGGCCGGGTTCGGGGTGGAGATCGTCGGTCCCCGCAGTGTCCGGGGTCGTTGAGCGGAGGTTCTGCCCAGGGTGCCTTGATAGCGTGACGAACCACGAAACGTCGTGGGTGCGAACATCGCTGAGGGGAGGATCCGTTGCTCTGGCCGATCAGCGGATTCAGCTTCGGCGTCATCCCCGGGTGGCTGACGGTCGTCATCCTGCTCGTCGAGGTCGGCATCCGGATCGTCATGGTCGGGGTCATCCCGTCCAACCGTCGACCCTCAGAGGCCTTGGCGTGGTTGCTCGGGATCTTCTTCATCCCGGCCGTCGCGTTCCCGCTCTACCTGCTCATCGGCACCAAGCGGCTCTCGCGACGACGCACCCGCCTGCAGCGCCTCATCCACGACGAACTCGTGGAGCGGACGCGGCATCGCGAGCTGGCCGACGACCCGCTCACGGGGGCGCCCGCCAAACAGGGCCTGTCCTCGCTCAACCGCACCCTCGGCGCCTTCCCGCTGCACGAGGGCAACCACCTGCAGCTCCTGCCCGACTACGAGGAGTCGGTCGCGTGGATGGTGCAGGCGATCGACGGCGCCACCTCGTACGTGCACGCGGTGTTCTACATCGTCGGTGACGACCCGGAGTACGCCGGGCCAGTCCTGGACGCGATGGAGCGGGCGGCCGCGCGGGGCGTCAGCGTGCGGCTGCTGTATGACCACGTGGGCACGCTGAGGGTCCCCGGTTACCTGCGGCTGCGTCGCCGGCTGCGCGAATCGCGGATCGAGTCTCACGCGCTTCTGCCGATCCGACCGCTGCGGCGTCGGTTCTCTCGCCTCGACCTGCGCAACCACCGCAAGATCCTCGTCGTCGACGGCGAGGTGGCGCTGACGGGGTCGATGAACCTCATCGAGCCGCACTACCAGAAGGCCTCCGCGCGGCGCATGGGGCGCCGGTGGGTCGAACTCAACACCGTTGTCACCGGCCCCGTCGTCAGTGGCCTCGACATCGTCTTCGGCGCCGACTGGCTGGTGGAGACCGAGGAGAGCCTCGAACACATCATCGACGTCGACATGGAGCGCGACGCCGCCGCGACCGGCGGATCACTGGCCCAGGTCGTGCCCTCCGGGCCGGGGTTCCCCGTCGAGAACAACCTCCACCTCTTCAACCACATGCTGTACGCGGCGACGCGCCGCATCGTCATCTGCACGCCCTACCTCGTGCCCGACGACTCACTGCTCTACGCCATCACCGGCGCCGCCCACCGCGGCGTCGAGGTGACCCTCATGGTGTCGGGACGCGCCGACCAGTTCCTCGTCCACCACGCCCAGCAGTCCTACTACGAGGAGCTCATGTCGGCCGGCGTTCGGATTACCCGCTACCCGGCGCCCGACGTGCTGCACAGCAAGTTCATCATCGTCGACGACGACATGCTCGTCATCGGCTCCTCCAACATGGATATGCGCTCGTTCGGGCTCAACTACGAGGTGAGCCTGTTCGTCGTCGACCCCGATGTCGTCGCCGAGGCCGACGCCGTCTTCGCCTCCTACGCGGCGAAATCCGATCACCTTGACCTGCAGCGGTGGCGCCATCGTCCGATCCCCACCCGGTACGCCGACAACGTGTGCCGACTGTTCTCCGGATTGCTGTGAATGGGCCCGTTTGGGCCCGTTTGTGAGTGTCGGTGGGCGGGTAGTGGGGTGGAGCACCGACGAGGAAAGGAGAGCTCCATGGCTCCCCGGGACACACAGGACACGCACGACACCCGCACCGACCAGCTCGAGTTGCAGAACCCTGTCACGCGCTACCCCGCCATCACCCCTCCCGCCGAGGCGCTCCCGGGCGTCGGGCTCGACGCCGACATGACGCCGAAGGCCGACCTGGGTGAGTACTCCTACCGCGGCACCGGCCGCCTCGTCGACCGCAAGGCCCTCATCACCGGTGGGGACTCCGGCATCGGCGCAGCCACCGCGATCGCCTTCGCCCGCGAGGGCGCCGACGTGGCGATCACCTACCTGCCCGAGGAGGAGCAGGACGCCCGCCACATCGTCGAGATCATCGAGGCCGAGGGGCGCACGGCCCTGGCGCTGCCGGGCGACCTGCGCGAGCGCTCGTTCGCCAAGGAGCTCGTCGAGAAGACCGTCGAGGGTCTCGGCGGGATCGACATCCTCGTCAACAACGCGGGCAAGCAGGTCGCCACCGAGCACTTCGAGGACATCGACGACGAGCAGCTCGAGGCGACATACGACGTCAACGTGCTCGCGATGTTCCGGCTGACGAAGGCGGCCCTCCCGCACCTGGGCGCCGGGTCGACGATCATCAACTCCACCTCGATCCAGGCCTACGACCCGTCGCCGACCCTGGTGGACTACGCCTCGACCAAGGCCGCGATGAACAACTTCACCAAGGGCCTGGCCGCCGACCTCGCCCCGCGCGGGATCCGCGTCAACGCCGTGGCGCCGGGCCCGATCTGGACCCCGCTCCAGCCGTCCGGGGGGCAGCCGCCGGAGAACCTGCCGGAGTTCGGGCACGCCACGTGGCTCGGGCGCGCCGGTCAGCCGACCGAGCTGGCGCCGGCCTACGTGTTCCTCGCGTCGCCGGAGTCGAGCTACGTCCTGGGAGAGACCCTCAACGTCAACGGCGGAATCTCCACTCCCTGAACAGGCTTCACGCGAACGGCTCTGGTCGGCCCGGTCTGCCCCACGGGGGTGGCCGGGCCGTTCCATGCCCACGGGGCTTTCGGGTGTCGGTGCCAGCGTCTAGCGTGACCCACATCACGGGGAGGCTCCGGAGCGAGGTTCCGGATACCCGTCTAGTCGACGATGACGAAGGGACGCCACATGACCGTTTACGCACGCCCGGGCAGCTCGGACAGCTCGATCGAGGTCAAGGACCGCTACGAGCACTACATCGGGGGCGAGTGGGTGCCGCCGGTCAAGGGCGAGTACTTCGACGACGTCACGCCGGTCACCGGTGAGGTCTTCACCCGCGTCGCGCGCGGCACCGCCGAGGACATCGACGCTGCGCTTGACGCCGCGCACGCCGCGGCCGACGCCTGGGGCAAGACGTCCCCGACCGAACGCTCCGGCGTCCTTCTGCAGATCGCCGACCGCATCGAGGCGAACCTCGAAGACCTCGCCGTGGCCGAGACGTGGGACAACGGCAAGGCCGTCCGCGAGACCCTGGCCGCCGACCTGCCGCTCGCGGTCGACCACTTCCGCTACTTCGCGGGCGTTATCCGTGCCCAGGAGGGCGGCATCAGCCAGATCGACGAGGACACCGTCGCCTACCACTTCCACGAGCCCCTCGGCGTCGTCGGCCAGATCATCCCGTGGAACTTCCCCATTCTCATGGCGGTCTGGAAGCTCGCGCCCGCGCTCGCCGCCGGCAACTGCGTCGTGCTCAAGCCCGCCGAGCAGACGCCGTGGTCGATCCTCAAGGTCATCGAACTCATCGGTGACCTGCTGCCGGCGGGAGTCGTCAACATCGTCAACGGGTTCGGCGCCGAGGCGGGCAAGCCGCTCGCGAGTTCGCCGCGCATCGCGAAGATCGCGTTCACCGGTGAGACGACGACCGGGCGGCTCATCATGCAGTACGCCAGCCAGAACATCATTCCCGTCACCCTCGAACTCGGCGGCAAGAGTCCGAACGTGTTCTTCGGCGACATCGCCGACGAGAAGGACGCGTTCTACGACAAGGCCCTCGAAGGGTTCGCGATGTTCGCGCTCAACTCGGGTGAGGTATGCACGTGCCCGTCGCGGGCGCTGATCCAGAAGTCGATGTACGACGAGTTCCTCGGCGAGGGCCTCAAGCGCGTCGAGGCCGTCACGCTCGGCAACCCGCTCGACACCGACACGATGATGGGCGCACAGGCCAGCAACGACCAGTACGAGAAGATCAAGAGCTACCTCGCCATCGGCCGTGAGGAAGGCGCGAAGGTCCTCACCGGCGGCGAGACCATCGACCACGGCGGCGATCTCTCGGGCGGGTTCTACGTGCAGCCCACCGTCTTCGAGGGCGACAACGCCATGCGGATCTTCCAGGAGGAGATCTTCGGCCCGGTCGTGTCGGTGACGTCGTTCACCGACGAGGACGAGGCCCTGTCGATCGCCAACGACACCCTCTACGGCCTGGGTGCGGGCGTGTGGTCGCGCAGCACCCACCGCGCCTACCGCATGGGCCGCGGCATCAAGGCCGGGCGCGTGTGGACCAACTGCTACCACCAGTACCCGGCGCACGCCGCGTTCGGTGGCTACAAGCAGTCGGGCATCGGCCGCGAGAACCACAAGATGATGCTCGAGCACTACCAGCAGACCAAGAACCTGCTGGTCAGCTACTCGCCCGACAAGCTCGGCTTCTTCTGATCGGCGGTGAGGTCATGACGTCGGGCAACGAGGACACCGCGGCCGCCTGTACGTTCGATGCCGGCGAGGTCGAGGAGTTGCCCACGCCTGGGCCGTCGCGGGTGGCGATCACACCCGCGGCGGCCGACCTGCTGCGCACGGTCGTGGGTCGGCACGGGCCGGTGATGTTCCACCAATCCGGCGGCTGCTGCGACGGCAGCGCCCCCATGTGTTACGCGAAGGGCGACTTCATCACCGGTGACGCCGACGTCCACTTGGGCGACCTCGACGTGCCCGGCATGGACCCGGTGCCGGTGTGGATCGGTCGGGCCCAGTACGCGGCGTGGAAACACACCCGGTTGACGATCGACGCGGTCCCGGGCCGCGGCGCCGGCTTTTCCCTAGAAGGGCCGGAGGGCATGCGCTTCCTCACCCGCTCCCGCCTGTTCACCGACGAGGAGAAGCAGTCGCTCGGAGACTGACAAGAGTAAGCCTCCCCCTCGTTGGTTGATGTCGAGACGCTTCGCTCCTCGATCAACGAAATGGGGGGCAGGGTTCGCAATAGCCCCACCACCCCATCCCCCGTTGGTTGAGGAGGAGCGAAGCGACGTCTCGAAACCATGGTGACCTGAAAAAACAACCGGACCGCATCCCACTTCGATGACCCTCGAAGCAACCGAACAAAAGTCGGAAGAGACGTGCTCTGACTATTGCTTTCACTGTCCAGCGGGCGATAGAATGAGGCAATCATTCACCACGGCGTCGAGAGGGGCGTGCGATGACCATCACCGCCACCACGGCCCTGTTGGATCCGCCCGCGGAATGGGGTTTCGGCGCGGCGGTTTCTCCGGAAATCTTCACCGATCTCAGCGATGACGCATTGCTGTCGGAGTTGGAGTTGCACGAGCGAATCAACGCGTGGCTGACCGGACGTGGGGTGGCCATCTCTGAGGCGCTGGCCCGCTCTCGAGAAGCCCGCGCGCTGAGCGATCTGGAGGAGCGCGACCCGGAGGCCTCCTCGCGCACCCGCAACCTGGTTCGTGCTGACGCACGTTCGGGTATCTCTGAGGAGATCGCG
>JAUNTP010000079.1 GCA_030538585.1 Mobilicoccus sp. | reverse complement strand
CGGCGGTCGACCTGCTCCTGGCTGAGAGCCCCCAGCCGCTCGGCCTCGGCCGGGACGGTGGCGGCGAGGACGCGGAAGCGCAGCTCGCGGTCGTGGTAGTCCCGCAGCGTCACGCGCGGGCGCGGCGAGTCGAGCAGGAACGGGTTGCGCCCCTGCATCCGCAGCACCGGGTTGTATCGCATCAACGGCCAGTGCCCGGAATGCACGGCCCGGTACTGCTGGTCGAGCCCGGTGCGCATGTCGATGCCGTGGGCGATGCAGTGGCTGTAGGCGATGATGAGCGACGGCCCGTCGTACGCCTCCGCCTCACGGAACGCGGTGATCGTCTGCTGCGGGTCCGCCCCCATCGCCACCCGCGCGACGTACACGTTGCCGTACGCCGTGGCCTGCAGGGCGAGGTCCTTCTTGTTCGTCGTCTTGCCCGCCGAGGCGAACTTGGCGACGGCACCGAGCGGGGTCGACTTGCTCGACTGGCCACCGGTGTTGGAGTACACCTCGGTGTCCATGACGAGGATGTTGACGTCGCGCCCCGAGGCGAGCACGTGGTCGACACCGCCGGAGCCGATGTCGTAGGCCCACCCGTCGCCGCCGACGATCCACACGCTGCGCCGCAGCAGGTGATCGCAGACGCTCTGCAGATCCTCCACCCATGCTCCGTCGAGGTGTGCCAATCGCGCCCGCAGTTGGTCGACCCGCGCCTGCTGGGCAGTGAGGTCGGACTCGTGCCGCTGCGGTGAGGTGAGCAACGCGTCGACGAGCTCGGGGCCGATGTCGTCCCGCAACTGGGTCAGGCGGCGCGTGGCGAGGTCGGTCTGGAAGTCGGCGGCCAGCCGGAACCCGAGGCCGAATTCGGCGTTGTCCTCGAAGAGGCTGTTGCTCCAGGCGGGTCCGCGACCGGCGGCGTTCTTCGTCCACGGCGTCGTCGGCAGGTTGCCGCCGTAGATCGAGCTGCAGCCCGTGGCGTTCGCGACGGTGGCGCGGTCGCCGAACAGTTGGGTGAGCAGCTTGAGGTACGGCGTCTCGCCACACCCGGAGCAGGCGCCGGAGAACTCGAACAACGGCTCGAGGAACTGGGTGCCGCGCACCGTGCCGAAGTCGACGCGGGCGCGGTCGTTGACCGGGATCGTCTCGAAGAAGGACACGTTCTCGATCTCGTCGGCCTTGCGCTCGGCGACGGGCGTGAGGTTGATCGCCCGCTGATGCGGGGTCCCGACCGGCTTGACCGGGCAGGCCTCGACGCACAGGCCGCAGCCGGTGCAGTCCTCGGGGTAGACCTGCAGCGTGTAGCGGGCATCAGGCAGGCCGACCGCCGACAAGGGCGCCGACCGGAACGCCTCGGGCGCCCCGTCGAGGGCCGAGGCCGGGTAGTACTTGCTGCGGATGACCGCGTGCGGGCACACCAGCGAGCAGTTGCCGCACTGGATGCACGTGTTCGGGTCCCACTCGGCGACGATGTCGCTGATGTTGCGCTTCTCGAAGGCGGTCGTGCCGCTCGGGTAGGAGCCGTCGACGGGCAACGCGCTCACGGGCAGCTGGTCGCCGCGACCCGAGAGCATGAGAGCTGTCACCGTCGTGACGAACACCGGCGCATGCGCGGGCACCGGCGGGATGAGCGGGGACTCCGAGGTGGCGCTCTCCGGCACCTCGATCCGATGCAACGCCGCCACCGCCGAGTCGACGGCCTTCTCGTTGCGTTCGACGACCTCGATGCCGCGGCGGCCGTAGGTCTTGCGGATCGACTCCTTGACCCGCTCGATCGCCTCCTCGCGAGGCAACACGTTCGAGATGGCGAAGAAGCACGTCTGCAGGACGGTGTTGGTGCGGTTGCCCAGGCCCGCCTGTCGCGCGACGGTGTTGGCGTCCACCGCGTACACCGTGAGGCCGAGCTCGAGGATGCCCTCCTGCAGCGGGCGCGGCAGGGAGTCCCACACCTCCTCGGGCGGCTTGGGCGTGTTGAGCAGGAGCGTCGCACCCGGCGCCGCGAACTCGAGGATGTCGACCCGCTCGTAGATGGAGGGGTGGTGGCACCCGACGAACGACGCCCCCGAGACCAGATAGGGCGCCCGGATCGGCTGCGCGCCGAACCGCAGGTGCGAGACCGTGCGCGAGCCCGACTTCTTGCTGTCGTAGACGAAGTACCCCTGGGCGTGGAACTCACCGGAGGAGCCGAGGATCTTGATGGTGTTCTTGTTGGCGCCGACCGTGCCGTCGGAGCCCAGGCCGTAGAACACCGCGCCGACCGTGCTGTCGTCGAAGAGCGACAGCGAGTCGTCGTAGTCGATCGAGCTGCCGGAGACGTCGTCATTGATGCCGACCGTGAAACGCGGCCGCGGGTCACCGTCGAGCTCGTCGAAGACGCCGACGACCATGCCCGGCGTGAACTCCTTGCTCGACAGGCCGTACCGCCCGCCGACGACGCGCGGCATGAGCTCCAGCGTCCCGCGCGAGTACGCCTCGCCGAGGGTGGCGATCATGTCGAGGAACAGGGGCTCGCCGCCGGAGCCCGGCTCCTTGGTGCGGTCGAGCACCGCGATGCGCCGCACCGAGGGCGGCAGCGCGGCGAGGACCTGCTCGGCCGGCCATGGCCGGAACAGTCGGATCTGCAGCACGCCCACCTTGCGGCCCTGCTCGGCCAGGTGCGCGGCGGTCTCGACGGCGGTCTCCGCGCCCGAGCCCATGAGGACGACGACACTCTCGGCCTCGGGGTGCCCGTGGTACTCCACGAGGCGGTAGTGCCGACCGGTGCGGGCTCCGAACTCCTCCATGGCCTTCTCGACGATGCCGGGGGTGGCCTCGTAGAACGGCGTGACGGTCTCGCGCGACTGGAAGTAGGTGTCGGGGTTCTGCGCCGTCCCGCGAATGACGGGGTTGGCGGGGGAGAGGGCGCGCGCCCGGTGCTCGCGCACGAGCTCGGCCGGCACCAGGGCCCGCAGGTCCTCATCGCTGAGGAACTCGATGGTGTTGAGCTCGTGGGAGGTGCGGAACCCATCGAAGAAGTGCACGAACGGCACCCGCGAGCGCAGCGTCGACAGGTGCGCGACGAGCGCGAGGTCGTGCGCCTCCTGCACCGACGCCGACGCGAGCAGTGCGAACCCGGTCTGGCGCACCGCCATGACGTCCTGCTGATCGCCGAAGATCGAGAGGCCCTGGGTGGCGATGGCGCGCGCCGCGACGTGGAACACCGACGAGGTCAGCTCGCCCGCGATCTTGTACATGTTCGGGATCATGAGCAGCAGACCCTGGCTGGCGGTGAACGTCGTCGACAGGACACCGCCTTGCAGCGCGCCGTGCGCGGTGCCGGCCGCACCGGCCTCGGACTGCATCTCCATGACGGTCGGCACCGACCCCCACACGTTCGTGCGCCCCAACGCCGACCACTCGTCGGCGAGCTCGGCCATCGTCGAGGACGGCGTGATGGGGTAGATGCTGCACAACTCGCTCAGCCGAAAGGCCACTGACGCTGCGGCCTCGTTGCCGTCGACGATCGTCCTCATGCCTCGCCCTTTCCGTTCCGCAACGCTCAGCGTTCGGGGATCATCTCGATGGCGTTGACGGGGCACTGCTCGGCACACGTGCCGCAGCCGGTGCACCGCTCGTAGTCGTAGCGGTACCGGTGTCCGCGACCGAGCTTGATGATGGCCCCCTCGGGGCAGGAACCGAGGCAGCCGTCGCACTCGAAGCAGTTGCCGCACGACAGGCACCGTGCCGCCTCGAACCCGGCCTGCTCCTCCGAGAGTCCGCCGACGACCTCCTCGAAGGCGTGCACGCGCGCCTGCGGGTCCAGTTGCGGCTGCATGCGCCGGTGGGCGTCGCCGAAGTACCAGAGGTTGAGGGAGTCGAAGTGCGCGACCTCCTTGGGCGCCTTCGGCGGCAGCGACGCGGTCGACAGGTAGGCGTCGATGGTGCGGGCGGCGCGCTTGCCGTGACCGACGCCGACGGTCACCGTGCGTTCGGAGGGGACGGCGTCGCCACCGGCGAAGATGCCGGGCACGTCGGTCATCAGCGTGTCGGGGTCGACGTGCATGACGCCGTCGGAGAATCGCAGCCCGGGAATGTTGTGCAGGAACCCGGTGTCGGCCTCCTGGCCGAGGGCGAGGATCACGGTGTCGGCGGCGAGCTTCTCGAAGCGGCCCGTGCCGCGGGCCCGCCCGTCCTCGTCGAGCTCCATGATCTCGACGGTGAGGTCGCTCTCGTCCATCGAGGTGATGGTGCGCAGCCAGTTCATGCGCACGCCCTCACGCTCGGCGTCGGTGCGCTCCTCGACGTGGGCCGGCATCTGGTCCTCGGTGCGGCGGTAGACGACGACGGTGTCGGTGGCCCCCAGGCGGCGCGCGACGCGCGCGGCATCCATGGCCGTGTTGCCGCCGCCGTACACCGCGACCTTGCGTCCCATGACCGGCCGACCGCCCGAGGCGACCTCGCGCAGGAACGACACGGCGTCGATGATCTTGCCCGCGTCGCGGGTGGGGATGTCGACCTTCTTGCTCAGGTGGGCGCCGATGGCGATGAAGCACGCGTCGAACGCGCCCTCGGCCTGGTCGAGGAGCAGGTCGTGCACGGTGTAGTTGGTCGTCATCCGCACCCCGAGCGCCGCGATGCGGTTGATCTCGGCGTCGAGGATGTGGCGGGGGAGGCGGTACTCGGGGATGCCGTAGCGCATCATGCCGCCGGGCTCGGGAGAGCTGTCGCGGATCTCGACGTCGTGGCCGAGGCGCGCCAGGTGGTAGGCGGCGGACAAGCCACTGGGGCCGGCGCCGACGACGAGCACGCGGCGTCCCGTGGGGCGAGCCTCGGGCTCGAACGTCCACCCCTTCTCGAGAGCCATGTCGCCGAGGTAGCGCTCGACACCGTGGATGGAGACCGCGCTGTCGAGTTCGACGCGGTTGCACGCGGACTCACACGGGTGGTAACACACGCGGCCGTGGATGGCGGGAAACGGGTTGTCCTGCGTCAGTCGTCGCCAGGCGCCGTGCGGGTCGCCCGCTTTGAGCAACCGCAGCCAATCCTGGATGTTCTCGCCGGCCGGACACGCCTGGTTGCACGGCGGGAGCAGATCCCGATAGATCGGCATCCTCGTGCGTACCGGAGCGACGCGACCCGAGGCCTGCGCAAGGTTGGGCAGCTGGGTGATGTCGTGCCGATCGTCGGCCATCGTGGGTCTCCATCCGCGTGCAGCTTTGCGCTCACGCTAGACCTGACCCGAGGGCCGAAAGGGGGACCTTCGTCCGGCATCCTGCAACGGATCCCGGTGCGCTCCCGTCGCCGTCAGCGACCCGAGAGGATCGCCCGCACCGCGGCGGACACCACCTGCTCGTCGTCGACGACCTCGCCGCGGTGACCGTCGGCAGGACCCGCCAGATAGGTGACGGTTGCGGTCAGCACCGCACGGCGGCCCTCGTCGAAATAGGTCCACCCGGCGAGCAGCGCCTCGAGGTCGGGAGACAGGTCCCGAGCACCGGAATGCAGCGCGGCGAGAAGAGCGTCGGGTCCATCGACCGTGCGACGACACAGAGGAGCGATCGTGGTCCACAACGGGCCCAGGTCATGCCGGAACCGTTCGAGGACAACAGAATTCGTTGTGTGCTGTGCCGCTGCGTTCACGGGACCACCCTGCCCCTCAGCTCGTGGAGCCCTCACTCTAGGAGGACGGCGCGACAAACCTCGACCCCACTGTGGATATCTTGACGCAGCCGTGACATCGGAGGACTGACGTCGCAGGACACCATTGAGGAGCGAAGTGTTTCGAGACCCCCCGCCACCGTTGGTCGAGGAGCGAAGCGTCTCGAGACGGTGAGACTCTCCCGTCAGCTCACCATGGTTTCGAGACGTCGCTTCGCTCCTCCTCAACCAACCCGGGGGGGTGGGCTCCTCCTCGACCAACTGTGAGCTCAGGCGAGCGAGTCAGTCGCCTAGGCTGGGGCCGCGCATCCACGAGGAGGACACATGAGCGACATTCGGGTAGCTGTCATCGGGGCGGCCGGACGCATGGGCAGTACCGTCTGTGACGCCGTCGAGGGCGCGCCCGACATGACCCTCGTGGCGCGCATCGACATCGGGGACGACCTCGGCGACCTCGGCGGCGCGGACGTCGCCGTCGACTTCACCGTGCCCGACGCCGCGCCCGGCAACGTCGCCCACTGCATCTCGCGCGGCGTGCACGTCGTCGTCGGCGCTACCGGCTGGACCGCCGAGCGGCTCGACGCGATCCGCGCCGACCTGCACGCCCACCCGAAGGTCGGGGTCCTCATCGCCCCCAACTTCGCGCTCGGCGCAGTGCTCATGATGCGGTTCGCCCAGCAGGCGGCCCGGTTCTATGAGTCGGTCGAGGTCATCGAGCTGCACCACCCCAACAAGGTCGATGCCCCCTCGGGCACCGCCGCGAACACGGCCCGGCTCATCGGAGAGGTGCGGGAGGCGGCCGGGCTCGGTCCGGTGCCGGACGCCACCGAGTCCGACCCGGACGGGGCACGCGGCGCGCAGATCCACGGCGTGCACACCCACTCGGTGCGGCTGCGCGGTCTCGTGGCGCATCAGGAGGTGCTCTTCGGTGCCGAGGGTGAGCAACTGACCCTGCGCCACGACTCCTACGACCGCGTGAGCTTCATGCCCGGCGTGCTCGCCGGTGTCCGCGCTGTGGCCGACCACCCCGGCCTCACCGTCGGCCTGGAGCACTACCTCGACCTCGGCTGAACGCCAGGGGGGTCAGCCGGCGATGGCCGGCATGACGGGCCGCTGATCGCGCGGCTCGGTGACCATCTCGTCGATGATCTCCTCGTAGGCGTCGAGCATCGCGGTGAGAGAGTGCCGCCGTACCGCGTCGGCGCGCACCGTCTCACGGCTCAGCGCGATCACCTGCGGAATCCGGGCCGCGAGGGCCTCGGCCGCCGCGTCGTCGGAGCCGGGGTCGGCCACCAGCAGCCCCCCGCGCGTGCCCACGACGTCGATGAGGCCGCCGCGCGCTAGGGCCAGGACGGCACGACGTCGATCTCCGCCGCATGGGCGATCACCCACGCGGGCTCGAGCGCGGGGTGCGGAGCCCACTGCGCCATCGGCGGGTCGGGAAGGGAGCGGGTACGGCTGCTGCACAAGGACTCGACGAAGGGGTGTGCCTGCGGGATGTGTTGCACCCGCACGCGCGCCGACGACGTCACCAACAGCCTCCACAGCAGGGGGACCCCGGGCGGGGTCTGGTGGCCACCCACCGTCTGGAGCGCCGAATCCTCAACCTAGACCCCCCGCGGCGTAGGCGCACGCGGATGTCTGTTCTCCTGAGCTTGCTCAGCTCCGGGTCAAGATCCACGAGGTCACGGCGGCGAGGGCCGCCAGGATGCCGAACACGATCGCGACGCCCGGGTAGTCGAGTCCGCCCATGACCAGACCGGCCACGGCTGCCCCCGACGCGCCGACGAGAGAGACGACCGCGTCGGCGAATCCCTGTGCCTCCACGCGTCGTTCGGGCGGGATCGCGCCGGTGAGCAGCGTGGCGCCGGCCACGGTCGCGCCGCACCAGCCGAGGCCGAGGAGGACGAGCGCGACGGTCACCCACCCGAGGTGAGCTGCCCCGACGGCGGCGACGACCGTCGATGTGATCGTCGTCACGAGGCCCGCGGCGGTGACGACGCGCGGACCGAGCCGGTCGGTGAGGGCACCGACCACGGGGGAGAGGGCGTACATGCCGGCGATGTGCAGCGAGATCGTGACGCCGATGACCGTCAGGGTGTGGTCGTCGGGGCCGGGCGAGCGGTGCTCGATATGCAGGGGCGTCATCGACATGACGGCGACCATCGCCGCGTGCGCCCCGACCATGCCGACGACGGCGCCGAGCGCGACGGGGTGGGCGCGCAAGATGCGTGCGCCGGACGCCCACGACCCGCGGTGGGCCGGGGGCAAGGTGCCGTCGAGGTGGCGACGAGTCAGGAGGGGGTCGGGGCGCAGGCCGACCAGCACGATGACCCCGCCGATCACCATGCCGGCGGCCGAGATGAGGAACGCGCCCGCGTACGGCGGCAACCCGAACGGGGCGGCGAGGACTGCGCCGGGGGCGACGGTGTTGGGTCCGAGGACGGCGCCGACGGTGATGGCCCACACCACGAGCGACAGCTCTCGTCCGCGCCGGTGGGGTTCGGCGAGATCGGTCACGGCGAAGCGGGCCTGAAGGTTGACGGCCGTGGCGACGCCCACGAGCGCCGACCCGAGCAGCAGCACGGGGTAGGAGGACCACACGACGGCGGCGACCATGGCGAACGTGCCGACGATCGCGGTGCCGAGACCAGTGCCGAGGGCCACCCGGCGACCGTGGCTCAGCGCCAGCCGGGCGAGGGGGATCGCGCTCAGCGCCGTCCCGATCCCGAGGGCCATCGTCGTCGTGCCCGCGAGGGACTCCCGCCCCGTGAGGTCATAGGCGAGGACCGAGCCGAGGGCCAACGTCGAGCCGTTGCCGAGGGAGGAGAAGACCTGCGCCGCGGTGAGGGTCCGCACCGTGCGGCGTTGGACCGCGGCGCGGTGGAGGGCAGCGGTGGTCACGGGGCACATCGTCGCACGTCAGCGGGCCGGGCACCCCCGTTGGTCGAGGAGGAGCGAAGCGACGTCTCGAGACCATCGAGACGTGCTGGGTGAGCCTCGTGAATGGTCTCGAGACGCTTCGCTCCTCGACCAACTGTTCGTGGGATCAGCAGCAGCGCGACTTGGGGTTGCGCTCCATGTCGTCGAACTTGGCGCGCCAGAAGTCGCGCTCGGTCGGCACCGCGCAGCCCGGGTGGGTGCGCTGCAGGTGCGCGACGTAGCGGTCGTAGGCGTCGGCGCCGGTGATGCCGCGCATGTACCAGCGCAGCGTGCCGAACACCCGACGGGCGGTGGAGACGACCTCGCTCATCGCGACATCCTCCCACCGCCGGTCGGGGCGCTCAATGGTGCGTTCCCTGCGGGGAGGGCTCGAGTCCGGCGTCCTTCCACTCCGCCAGCACCTCCTTCTCCAGCGGAGTCGGCAGGAAGCTGCTCGGGGCGAAGATGCGTGAGGGCGGCGGCGTGTGCTCCGAGGTGACCGAGCGACCCGAGCTCAGGGCCCGCGCCGAGACGACCATCGCCGCCGCGAACACAATGAGCACCAGCACCGCGTAGACGATGGACAGCGTCCCCTGCACGGCCGTGTTGCGGACGACGGCGGCGATGGCCTCCGGGGTCTGTGCCGCCTGGAAGGTCGTCGCGCCCGAGTCGAGGGCTTCACGCGCGAGGCGGTGGATCGTCCAGTAGCCGACGCGCGGGTCGGAGCTGAAGATCTTCTGCCACGACGCCGTCATGGTGATCGTGATGATCCACGCGAGCGGCAAGCCCGGAATCCACGCGAACTTCGCGCCGTGCTTCTTGACCGTCACGGTGAACGCGACGCAGAGCGCCATCGCGGCGAGCAACTGGTTGGCGATACCGAACAGCGGGAACAGCATGTTGATGCCGCCGAGGGGGTCGGTGACACCCATGTAAAGGATGCTGCCCCAGGCGAGGACCATGACGGAGGTCGCGACCCACGCGCCGACGCGCCAGCTCGGGTCCTTGAACGCGTGCAGGCCGGGGATGTTGCCGATGGCGTCGGAGAACATGAAGCGCGCCACGCGGGTGCCGGCGTCGATGGTCGTGAGGATGAACAGCGCCTCGAAGAGGATCGCGAAGTGGTACCAGAACGCCTTGTCGCCGAGCATGTTGAGCAGCGGCACCTGGTGCATGACCTCGGACATGCCGAACGCCAGCGTCGGCGCCCCACCCGTGCGGGACACGATCGAGGCCTCACCCACATCGGTGGCCGCCTGGGCGAGGACGCTCGGGTCGATGGGCGGCAGCGGGACACCGCCGGGAGAGACGAGCCCGAGTCCGTTGACGTAGGCCGCCGCCGTCTCCGGGGTACCGCCGGTGACACCGGCCGGAGCGTTCATCGCGAAGTAGATGTGCTGGTCGATGACGCACGCGGCGACGAGCGCCATGATCGCGACGAAGCTCTCGGTGAGCATGCCGCCGTAGCCGATCATGCGCGCCTGGGACTCCTTCTCCATGAGCTTGGGCGTGGTGCCCGAGGCGATGAGGGAGTGGAATCCGGAGATGGCGCCACAGGCGATGGTGATGAAGAGGAACGGGAACAAGCTGCCCGCGAACGCCGGACCGGTGCCGTCGATGGCGAACTGGGTGACCGACGGCATCTCCAGGTCGGGGCGCACGATGAGGATGGCGACCGCGAGCATGGCGATCGTGCCGACCTTCATGAAGGTCGACAGGTAGTCGCGCGGGGCGAGCAGCAGCCACACGGGCAGCACCGCGGCGGCGAACCCGTACACGGCGAGCGCGATGGCGAGGGTCGGCTTGTCGAGCACGAGGTAGTGCGCCCAACTGCTCTCGGAGACGTAACGGCCGCTGACGATGGCGAACAGCAGCAGCGCCACACCGATGACGGACACCTCGGTGACGGCGCCGGGGCGCAGGTAGCGCAGGTAGATGCCCATGAAGATCGCGATGGGGATCGTCAGCGCCACGGCCCAGACGGCCCACGCGCTCTCGGCGAGGGCGCCGATCATGACGACGCCGAGCACGGCGATGAGGATGACCATGATGGTCAGGACGCCGATGATGCAGGCCCACCCGCCGATGGGACCGAGCTCGTCGCGAGCCATCTGCCCGAGGGTGCGTCCGCGCCGACGGGTCGAGATGTGCAGGATCATGAAGTCCTGCACGGCACCGGCGAAGATGACGCCGAGGATGATCCACAGGGTGCCGGGCAGGTAGCCCATCTGCGCGGCGAGGACCGGGCCGACGAGCGGGCCGGCGCCGGAAATCGCCGCGAAGTGGTGACCGTAGAGCACACGCCGGTCGGTCGGCATGTAGTCCTGGCCGTTGTCGAACTCCTCGGCGGGGGTGGCGCGCGTGTCGTCGGGCTTGAGCACCTTGGCCTCGATGAACTTCGCGTAGAAGCGCAGCGCGATGAGGTAACTCCCGACGGCAGCCAGCACGATCCACATCGAGTTGACGTGCTCGCCGCGCTGGGTGGCGAGCATCGCCCAGCCGAGCGCGGCGATGACGGCGATGACGAGGAAGACGACGCGAGCGACCGGCGTCAGGCCCTGCTTCTCGATGACGGCGACCGGTGGCCGATCCGGGTCGGTACGCAGTGTGCGACCCCCGCCGTCGGTGGTGGTGGACATAGGCGCTCCTGTCGGCGGGGGACCATCCGACGTGGTCCGGCCAGCGCAGACTAAAGGTCAGACCGCGAGCCGCAGGAGCAATGCCGCGGGACCCGTCTCAGGGGGGATTCAGGATGTGCTCGCGGGTGCGCCGGCGGGCGGCAGGCTCGGCCGTGCGTAGGTGACGAAGGCGAACCCCCACCGGTCGTCGCGGTCGATCTCCCGCCAGGATTCGTCCACCTCCGGAAAGGTCACCGACCCGGATGCGGGTGCGTCGACCTCCGTGAGTTCGAGCCGCGTGGCGTGCTCCCACAGCGCGCGATAGACCTGACCTCCGCCGAGCACCATGACCTCCTCCCCGCCGACCTGCTCGCCCGCCAGCGACAGTGCCTCCTCGACGTCGTGGGCGACGAGCACCCCGTCGGGCGGCGTCCACTGATCGCCTCGAGTGAGGACGATGCTCGTGCGGCCCGGCAGCGCCCGCCCGATCGCCTCGAACGTGGCCCGGCCCATCACCAGGGGATGCCCCAGGGTGAGCGCCTTGAACCGCGCGAAGTCCTCCCGCAGGTGAAACGGCTGGTCGGCGCCGTCGCCGATGACTCCGTTCGCGGCGACGATGGCGACGAGGACGACCTCCCTCATCTCAGACCGCGATCGGGGCAGCGATCGAGGGGTGCGGGTCGTACCCCTCCACGGCGATGTCGTCGAGGGTGAACTCGTCGATCGCCCGCACGGCGGCGTTGAGCTTCAGCCTCGGGAGCTCACGAGGCGAACGGGACAACTGTTCACGCGCCTGGTCGAGGTGGTTGAGGTAGAGGTGAGCGTCCCCGATGGTGTGCACGAAATCGCCGACCTCCAGGTCGGTCACCTGGGCCATGAGGTGGGTGAGCAGGGCGTAGGAGGCGATGTTGAACGGCACCCCGAGAAAGGTGTCGGCGCTGCGCTGGTAGAGCTGGCAGGACAGGCGACCGCGGGCGACGTAGAACTGGAACATCGTGTGGCACGGCGGCAGGGCCATGTCATCGACATCTCCGACGTTCCAGGCCGAGACGATGTGCCGACGGCTCTCGGGGTTGGTGCGGATCGACTCGACGACGCCGGCGATCTGGTCGATGCTGCGCCCGTCGGGGGTCGGCCAGGAGCGCCACTGGTGCCCGTACACCGGCCCGAGGTCACCGTTTTCGTCGGCCCACTCGTCCCAGATCGAGATGTTGTTCTCGTGCAGCCACCGCACGTTGGTGTCGCCGCGCAAGAACCACAGCAGCTCGCCGAACACCGACCTCAGGTGCACCTTCTTGGTGGTGACGAGCGGAAACCCCTGCGTGAGGTCGAACCGCATCTGGTGCCCGAACACCGAGAGCGTGCCGGTCCCGGTGCGGTCGCCCCGTTCGACCCCGTCGTCGAGAATGCGGCGCAGCAGGTCCAGGTAAGGCGTCATGAGGGCAGCCTAATCGCCACCCCTTCGCCGGCTCGTGAGTGACCAGGGTCACACACCGGCGCGTAACATCGGAGCCGGACATCCGATGTCTCGTACGAACGCGGCGCTACTCGAACCCCCGAGCGAGTAGCGCCGCGTTCTTCCATGTGTGTCGCACGCGTGCGATCTGCCCCGGCCCGAGCTTGATCGAGCGGCGGATCCTCGCTCCCGCACGAGCGTTGTGGGTCCAGGGCGCTACCGTGTGGGGCATGTCGCCACGTCCCTTCGGTCGCGTCCTCACCGCCATGGTCACTCCCATGAGCGAGCACGGTGAGGTCGATCTCGATGCCGTCGCCCGCCTCGCCGTCCACCTCGTCGACCAGGGCAACGACGGCCTCGTCGTCAACGGCACCACCGGTGAGTCGTCCACGACGTCGGACGACGAGAAGTCCGACATCCTCGGCGCCGTCATGGACGCCGTCGGCGACCGCGCCCACGTCATCGCCGGGGTCGGCACCAACGACACCACCCACACCCTGCATCTCGCCCGGGCCGCGGCGGAGCGCGGGGTGCACGGCCTCCTGGTCGTCACGCCGTACTACAACAAGCCCCCGCAGAGCGGGCTCGTCGCCCATTTCCGGGCCGTGGCCGACGCCACCGACCTTCCGGTCATGCTCTACGACATCCCCGGCCGCTCGGCCGTGCCCATCACCACCGACAGCCTCGTGGAGCTGGGTCGGCACCCTCGCATCGTCGCCGTCAAGGACGCCAAGGCCGACTTCTGGGCCACCACGCAGGTGCAGACCCGTAGCGACCTCGTCTACTACTCCGGCAACGACGGCGACACCCTGCACCACCTCGCTCTCGGGGGTGCCGGCGTCGTCGGTGTCACGACCCACGTCGCCACGCCGGAGTTCGTCGCCATGATCGAGGCGTTCGAGGGCGGTGACGTCGCGGAGGCGCGCCGCCGCCACCGCGGACTCGTGCCCGCGATCGACGCCGTCATGAACATCACCCAAGGGGCCATGGCCGCCAAGGCCGCCCTCGTCGAGCTGGGAGTGCTGAGCAGCGCGGCCGTGCGCCTGCCGCTGGTGCCCCTCACCGATGCCGAACGCGCGCGCCTGCGCGCAGGACTGAAGGAATCTGGACTGCTGTGAGCCATCCGCACTTCGAACTGGACACCCCCGGCCCCCTCGAGCCTGGCGGGGTTCGCGTCGTCGCCCTCGGCGGATTGGGGGAGATCGGCCGCAACATGACGGTCATCGAGCACGAGGGTCGGCTGCTCATCATCGACTGCGGTGTGCTGTTCCCCGAGGACCACCCGGGCGTCGACCTCATCCTCCCCGACTTCTCCTACATCGAGGACCGGCTGGACGACATCGAGGCCATCGTGCTCACGCACGGCCACGAGGACCACATCGGTGCCGTGCCGTACCTGCTGCGCCTCAAGGCCGACATCCCGCTGCTCGGCTCCACCCTCACGCTGGCGCTCGTCGAGGCCAAGCTCAAGGAGCACCGCATCAAGCCCTACACCCTCGGGGTCAAGGAGGGGCAGCGCGAGCAGCTCGGGGTGTTCGACCTGGAGTTCGTCGCCGTCAACCATTCCATTCCGGACGCGCTCGCCGTCGCGATCCGCACCGACGGCGGGCTGCTGCTGCACACGGGTGACTTCAAGATGGACCAGCTGCCGCTGGACCGTCGCCTCACCGACCTGCGCGCCTTCGCCCGCCTGGGGGAGGAGGGCGTCGACCTCTTCCTCACCGACTCGACCAACGCCGAGGTGCCCGGGTTCACGACGCCGGAAAAGGACATCTACCCGGCCATCGAGAACGTCTTCGCCAAGGCGCAGCGCCGCATCATCGTCGCCTGCTTCTCCAGCCACGTGCACCGTGTACAGCAGGTTCTCGACGTGGCCGCCGAACACGGGCGCAAGGTCGCCATCGTGGGTCGCTCGATGGTGCGCAACATGGGCATCGCCGAGGACCTCGGCTACCTGCACGTCCCGCCGGGGGTCGTCGTCGACTTCAAGAAACTCGAGGACTACCCCGAAGACCAGCAGGTTCTCATCTGCACCGGCTCCCAGGGTGAGCCGATGGCCGCGCTGTCGCGCATGGCCAACCGCGACCACAAGATCGACGTCGGCGAGGGCGACACCGTGCTGATGGCGAGCTCGCTGATCCCGGGCAACGAGAACGCGGTGTA
>JAUNTP010000078.1 GCA_030538585.1 Mobilicoccus sp. | reverse complement strand
ACCGGCCGTGCGGAAATCGCACGGAGATCGAGACCGCCATGTCAGGCTTTCCCTGCCTCCGGGGTGGATGCGGGTGCCGCCTTCTCGGCGGCCTTCCGGGCCCGGGTCTCCTTGGATCGAGCGCCCTTGTCGCCGCCGTGCCGGAGAGTGACCACCTCGCCGAGCGTGTCGCGAGCCTCCTCGATCGCAGCGACCAACCGCTTCTTGGCCCGCTCCACGTCCAGGTCCGGTTGCGTTCCCTGGTTCTCGACGACGAGGAACTCGCACGCCGTGCGCAGGCGCAAGCCACCCGCGCCGAACAGCGACGCCAGCTCGAAGCCGATGATCGCTTCGAGCAACTCGGTCTCGGGCTCCCCCAGCCCGTAGGCCCGGATCTGCTGGTGATCGACGGTCACGTGCGCGGTGATGTGGCGTGCCGTGTACTCGACGCGGCTGTGCGGCACCATGCCGTATCCGGTATCGGCGTGCCCTCCCGAAGTGTCGACGTAGTCGGTCTTCACCCCTCCAGACACGGCCGGCATCACGTCGGTCGCGTCGATGAACGCCGTCACCGCGCGCGCGAACTTCGGCTGGCGGAACCAGCCGCCCTTGTTTTGGGCGAAGAAGACGCCGTGGATGAGTGACAACGGGTCGAGCCGGTAGACCGCCCGCGCCACCTGGGCGTGGTCGGCGGGCCGCTTGTCCTCCAGTCCCAGCACGCCGGGCAGCCAGTCGTATCCGGTCTGCGCCGTGTCTCCGACGATGCCCTCCATGATGTAGGCGGAGTTGAGGCGGTGCGGCTCGACCCGCGAGGAGGTGAGGAAGCGCCCGTCGCCGTCGATGACCTCGACAACCGGGAGCTCTTCGAGTTCGGCGATCGGACGCTGCCTCGCCTCGTCCCACGTCGTCAGTTCGAGCCGGTTCGCCATCGACTGCGGCGACTCCACGTGCAGGCAGTCCTGCCACCCATCCTCACCCACCGGCCGCTGGAACAAGGCGGCGCCAAGACTCGGGAAACCGGTCGGCTGAAACCGTCCGCTGGAGGCCGCCGGTCGAAGCGGAATCTCATAGTGACTGCGGTGGAGGGTCATGAGGGTGCTCCTTCGGAGTGACGATCGGCGTCGGGTTCAGCGTCGGCAGGGGTGTGGCGGCCAGTGATGGCCTCCACGGCGTCGTGCGACGAGGGGGCGAGCAATGAGGCGGCAAGGCGGGTCCCGCGTCGCCCGTCGAGGACGGGCACCAAAGGCGCGATGACCTTGATGGGTCCAATCACGGCTCGCCCGTTGTAGAGCTCGTGACGGCTCAGCAGAGGGGCCGCGTCATGGACGACCTCACGGAGGCGACCCGCCCGCAAACGATGCACCCATCCCGTGGGAAAGGCCGCCCGCCAGGAGTCGTCGGGCGCGAGGCGCGCCCCCGCGTCGGCCCCCTGAGGTGCGGACTCGGTATTGGTTGCTCGCGGGGGTGCAAAGCTAGCACGGATCATGTCACCCGAAGCGACGGCCGACAGGACGGCATACGCCGGGTCAGGGATTGCGCGTGTCACCGCGATCCTCGGCGCTCGGTACTGCCCCCATTCCAGGGATAGACACGCCGCGAGGGCGTGATCGAGCATCCGCTCGTCCAGCTCACCCTTGACCCACCGCGTCACGTCGGGCCACCGGCATCGGTAACGGTGTCGGTGCACGAACCGAATCCCCTGCCCGGCGTCGCGGGCCTCACCGAGCGCATGTGTGTCGCGCCAGACGGCCAGGTCGGCCAGTACCGAGTCCAGCGGCCGCGTCCCGTACCCGTTCACCACGGGCAGCAACCAGCGAGGCCGACCCTTCTCCGGCGGTCGGCCCATCAGCAGATCACGCAGGGTCAGGCGGCGCTCCCCCGGCGCCGCGGTGAACAGGGCGGACGCGAGGCTCGCAGCGAGGCGGTGTTCGGCGCGCGCCGCGAGCCAGTCATCGAGGTTCGCACCGATCTCGTGGGCGCCGAGAAGGCGAGGTGCTCCGGTGATGCCGTCTCGCTCCTTTTCCGAGAGCACCGCACTTCGCTCGCGTGCCGTGAGCGCGGCCAGCCAATCCACGAGCCGAGCCGTCGCGAACCGCCGGTCCTCGGTCGCGAGAAACGCGATCTGGGCGCGGTCGAGGCGCGACGCTTCGTCGACGACCCGACCTGAGCCACCATGGCTGAATCGCGCGGCCCGTGCCTGCACGGTTAGCGCAACATCGACGCCCTCACGGCGGCCCACCGAGATGCGGTCTCGGCGAGCAGCGACAAACGCGAGGCCGTTGCGCTGCGCGAGGCCGTACCGCTGGAACGCCGCGATGCGGTTGTCGACACCGTGGGAACGCACAGCCCCGTACATCGCCGCCGCCGTCGTGGGGATCGAGCCTCCCCAGGACGCGCGCGCCTGGCTGAAGAGCTGTCGCAGCTCCCGGTCCTGGAGCGGCATGCCCCACAGCGGCGCCCAGAACTCGCCCCGCGATTCCTCTGCGTCGCTGCCCCCGGTGCCGCCTGCACTCGAGGAGGCGCCAGTGAACGGGACCGAAGCACGTGGCTGGCCCTGACCGGCCCGGGTCAGGCTGGCGGCCAAGTACCCGGACGCTTCGATCATGAGCACGTACAGCCATGGGTTGACGAGGGCCTGGCCTGCACCGACCGAGAACGTGTTCGGCGACCCTGCTCCCACGGGCTCGAACTGACCTGCCGGCGCCGATTTCAATGGAACGGTGGACACGCCCGTGAGGGCGTCCGAGGCCCACGATCGCGTCACCTTGAGCTTGGCCCCCAGTTCGGGAATGACGTCGACGAGCCTTTGGTGATAGTTCGCGGAAAACTCCAGGCGACCGTCGTTGCCGCCGGTCCCGTAGACGCTGGGGAAGAACAACCTGTCGCCGCCGACGACGACGGCGGCGTCCATCCATGCCAACGCAGCCACGGGCACTCGGTTGCGCAGCTCGATGACGAGCCGCTCTTTCGACCACGCCGGCGTCGCGGCTCTGCGGCGCTCCAGGACGCGCTCGACGGCGGCGTATCCGGCGGCGAAGGCGCCGATTCGCGGGTGCGCTGCCGCGACGATCGTCTCGATGACGGCCCGCTGATTGCCGTCCTTCTCGCCGAATCCGCTGCCCCCGTTCCACGGTGAGAACACGGGTGACGGCTCGTAGCGTTCGACGAGGAGATCGACGACGTCGGTCACCGTCGTGTCGACGCGCAGGTAGTCACCGGCCCACCAGGCGCGGGCCTCGGGGTCTTCACGGGAGATGACGCGCACGAGGCCGAGGGCCGCGAGGTAAGTGAGCAGGGTGTCGGCTCGCAGACCGGGGAAGAACTGCGCGCTCATCGTGCGCCTCCTGCCGCGTCGGTCGCGGGCATCGCGCCGCTCGCGCGCCAGTCACTGATGCGGACCACGGTTTCGAGATACCCCAACCGGAACGGGCCGAACTCCTCCAGCAAGCGCGCGGCCTCATTTCCCCACGACCCTTCACCGCCGCTGAAGATCGACAAGTCGGCCGTGACCCCGGGGAGTGACACGTCGCCCACCTGGACGCCGGGGATCTGCTCACCGTCGATGACGCCCAGAAACATGGAGCCGTCACGCCCGTCGACGACCGGGTCGCGCGGGCTGATGCGCAGCGTCCCGTGATGGGCGCCGATCAGGTAGTCGACTAGCGTGTGGCGGTGCGGAGGCACGCCGAGGTCTGTGAGCAGGCTCCGCCCCTCGGGGGAACGCAGCAGCAGCACAGAGACGAGTTCGTGCCGGAACACCCGCCGCCGTTGCGGGCGCCGGGCAGGGGTTCGGCGTCCGTCCTCGTTCATCGCTGCCTGCACCGATCCGTTCTCGAACACCGGGTCCGCCCGCACTATGAGGCGCCTGGTCGGGTGCGTGGCGGCGTCCGCGCGGGTGGCGTCGCCCTTCTTGGCGCGCGCCGCACCGGCCATTGACTTGGCGAGCAGTCCACCGGGGGGACGGTTGGCGAGCGGGTCGTCCGGGTTCGTCGGCACGGTCGCGCGCAAGGCCTCCTGCCACCCAGGAAACGACTTGCCGAGATCGTGGAGCGCGACGGCGACGACGACGGCTCGCTCCGTGTCGCTGTCGAACCCGTGTGATGTCAGATCCAGCGCACCGCACAACTGGTGGGCTGCGTCGGCGGCTTGCGCGAGGTGATCGTCGAGCCGCTGCCAGTCCGCCGTGAACGAGGCCGGGTCGGAGCCTGCATCGTCGGCGCCACGGTCGGTGCCCGTCGGCTTCTGTTCCGCTGGTTCTTCGGCGCCGGAGTGGATCGGCGCCACCGGCACCTTCGAGGTGGGCTCGAACCCGAACTCCGGGGTGTACCCGCCGTCGGCGCGGGCGACGAGCACGAGATCCTGCGGCATGATCGGCTGGTTGTCGCGGACCCGCTGCCATGTCTCCGAGAAGCGGTCGTAGACCCAGGCTCGTGGTCCGCCCTTCTGCTTGATGAAGGTGCGCATGACGGAGAGGGGTACCGACACCTGCCAGGCGGTGTCCGGTCGTGCGAGCACCGCATCCCCGTCGATGGCGTCGCTCTCGACCCAGGCAACCCGCACGTCGGTGTCCCGATCGGAGCGGATGTACCGCGTGACGTCGATGTCGCCGCCAGTGAGGTCGGGTGCAGTGTCGAAGAGTTGCATGAACGTCGGTGAGCGCAGGATCGACAGCTCATCCGGCGAGCGGGCCACGTCGCGGCCGAGAAGATCAGCGGAGGTGACCGCCGCTCCCTCCAAGGCGCCCAGGGCTTCAGTGGAGGCGGCCACATCGGCCTTGTCGTAGGGCGCCGGTCGCTTGACGTCGAACCACAACAGTCTCGCTGTGGTGTCTTCTCTCGCGCCGAAGGTGCCCGCTCGGTTGCATCGGCCTGCGCGCTGGCAGATCGATGGCCAGGGGGCGGCCTCGGTGATGAGCGTGGCGGCGTCGAGGTCGACACCGGCCTCGACGGTTTGGGTCGCGACGACGATGTGGCCGGGCTTGCCCTGCAGACTCGTGAGGCCCTCTTCGCCGGTCAACGTTGTCAACGTCTCATTGATGCCGGCGCGTTCGATGCCGCGGAACCGTGAGTGGACCAGCGTGATCGGGGGCGTGTCGTCACCTGGTGGCAGGAGTGTGCGGAGGCGCTTGGTGATGGCGACGGCTTCATCGACGCGGTTGACGACGACGAGCGTGAGGGTGCCGGGCACGTGCTGGTCGCGCGCCGTGTCGGCGACGTCGGCGTCCTTCGTCACAGCCGCGAGGTATGTGATGCGTCGGGTCGCCGAGAGCCGTTGCCGGAGGTGCCCCTTCCGGTCGGCATCGGTGAGGGTGATCGTGGGCGGCCCCTGCCAGGGCGCGTCGACCGTGTCGAGGTAGGCCGCTTCGGCGGTGGCGGACATGCAGGTCAGGCCGGCTGGTTCAGCGGTGGGCGAGTACGGGAACCCGTGCTCATCACGCGTGCCGGGCGTGGCGGGGCCGCGCTGGAATGCGGCGATCTGTCGTGCGGTGCTCGTGGCCTGCCCGCAGAGCTGGATCTCGTCGACGACGACATGGGCGCCGTTGGCGACCAGAGCGAAGTCGATGGTGTAGACCTTCCTGCTCACGCCGTACCCGCGGCTGAGCTGGCGCGAGACGACTTGATCGACGGTCCCGACGACGACAGAGGGGCGGTCCATCCCCACCTGCCAGTCGGAGATGGTGCCGCGGTCCAGAGTTCCACCCATGAGCTGAAGCACGGGGAGGGTCTCGGGCAGCGACTCAGGGAGGTCGAGCGTGTCGCGAGCCTTGTCGAGCTTGGCCCATACCTCCCTCGCCTCTGCGGTGACAGCCTCGACGAGGACGCCGATAGGCAGCCCGTACACGAGCCGCCGAGGGGTGGCCGCACGTACCGCCGGATCGGGGTGCGCCAACAACCGGTAGAACCACGCCACCACGACGGCGAACGTCTTCCCGGCGCCGGTCGGCACCTCCAGCACCTCCGGCAGACCCTCCTCCGCCAGCCGGCACTGATATGGGTGCGGCTCCTTACCTGTCACGAGCCGGAAGAACGACCTGTAGTCCACGCCAACCTCCCCAGGGACACTCCATCACAGCACACGCCTATGCGACGCGTAATCACTTGGTGAACAGCGCGGCCCGCGCTGCGCCTGGCAGCGCGGGCCCTACTGTTCCCGTTGAGAACGACGTCACCTCAGCTTCATCCCGGCACACGCCAAGGGCTTAGGCCGCCGCCAAGATGCCGCCCGGCGTGCCGTCCGCCGGGAAGCACCGCAGGCACAGATCCAGCCCCAGCGCGACCGCCACGGACCGACGCATCGGCACGATGTTCCCCGCGAGGCCGCTCTCGGTGAGGTGACACCCCGCCGAGGGCTGCTGAGCGGAGTGGATCGTGTGCGTGTGCTTGTTGACGAGGGTCATCGGGTCCTCGTCCCAGCCGTCCTTGTTGGGGAGCTCCGGCTGCTTCTGCGTCTTCATCCTTCATCCTTTCGATAGGGCAGCGGCGGATCGCTTCCGCCAACCTGCATCGGGCGTCGCTGGAGTCAGCACCCGGGTTCGCATAGGATGAAAGTGGTGGTGTCCATCCCGACGGACCCCCGACGGTGGTGCCCTGGCAGGGGCACCACCGTCGCGTGAGCACTGAAGCGACACCGCCAAACTACTCCGCACCCCACGCCCAAAGCAAGGGAAGCAGAGCGGGTGTCTGGTCCAGGCGAATGCTGAACCGCTAGTCTGTGGCTAGGCCCCGGGCGCGCATCGTTGCAGAAGCATTCGCCTCGCCCAGGCACGGCATATCCCGGCCGGTTCCGCCCGGGGCCCCAGACGTGCGACACGCTCACACCTTCACCAGTTGACTCACGCTCTGCGGTGACACGTCCAGGAGGAGGCCGATCTCGCGGACGCTCATGCCGTGGGCGCTGAGGGCGCGGGCAGCGCGGCGGTGCGCCGCGGCTGCTTCGTCTTGAAGGCGCACTGCTTCGGCGCGGCGCTCCTTGGCGGGGTCGCGGTCGCGAGCCACACCCTCGGGGAGAATCGGCACGACCTCGATCTGCACCTCGTCCTCGTCGAGGCCGGCGAGGTGAGCGATCGCCTCCCGCATCTCGTCGGCCGCCTTGGTGAGGCGCGGCACCTGACTCACCGCCCGCACCTGGGGCGCCTCCAGCACCCACCAGCCTCGCGGCGTCCGTGCTCTACCGCCGTCATCCTCACCGCCCTTCTCACCCAGTTCAGCGGCGAACTCCCCCGCTAGGTGCTCGGGCTCATGAAAGACTGGCGCACTAGTTCGGCCGCGCGGGGCGCGTCGACGGCCAGCCGCGCCACCACGTCGACAGCCTCGGCGTCACCGCCCCACGCCTGGGCGATCGCGACCGCGATCTTGCCCAGCTCGCCCGGGTGGCCTTGATGAAGCCCGGCAAGGAATTCGTCCGGATGCTGCGCTTCGATACCCCACGGGCGCAGCGCACCCTCGGGAAAGTCGCGCAGGTTCCGGGTGACGATCACGGCAGCACCGGCGTGAACCGCCGCAGCAAGGACGTGGCGATCATGAGGGTCGGGCAGTTCGAGCCGGTCGACGAGGTGCTCGTATCCGTCGACGTGCACATCGCGGATCGCCTGACCCATCAGGCGCCGAGTGCGCTTCAACCTCGCGGGATCGAGGTCTGGCCGGTTCGCCCGGAGATTGTCGAAGACTTCATCGAGAATCCGGTCCGTCCACTTCGGCTGCACGAGCCGTGCCAGTCAGACCCGGATCAGGACATCCCTCAGGGTGGAGGGATAAAGCACGTTGGCGTCGTAGACGACGACGTGCGGCATCAGGACAGTCCGAGCGCGTGCGCCTCTGCCGCCAGTTCATCCGCGACCGCCGTCCGTCGGGCGTCGTCCTCTCGGAGGTAGCGCACCAGGGACGCGGCCTGCACCCGACGATGAGTCCCGACCGTGCGGTAGGCGATCTGCCCGTCATCGAGGAGGCCGATCAGGAACGGGCGAGACACGTTCAGAGCATCCGCCGCCTGCTGGGTGGTCAACTCGGACTGCACAGGAACGAGGGCCACGCCCTCACCGTGGGCGAAACTCTCCAGCACACGCGCGAGCGCAATCACCACGGAGCTCGGCACTTCGACCTCACCGTCGGCACCGCCCACACTCAGTCGCACCACAGCGTCAGCCTTCAGTGCAGCATCAAGACCCCGCAACGCCGAGGCCACCTGCTCCGCCTCGGACGGCTCGGGCACGAGTGTCGCCACCCCAGTCATCAACGCGCCTCCCATTCGAAACAGTCGCAGCATTCGCAATAAGTGTAACGCCGCTGCTATGGGGCGGGAAGCACCTCCGCTGGCCTGCACTCTGGGCGGCGGGCCGGGCCGTTCCCGACCGTCGCCAGCCGCGCCCCGCCGCCGATCTCGCTTCGGACGTTGGGTCTCCGAGTTGTGAGTGCATCAACGGCTAGTCACTAGCGGTTTTTACAGCTACTGACTAGCCTGATTCACATGGACCAGCGCGGCTACCTTCCCCGCCATCTCGACGGGCCGCTGGAGCGAGCCCTGGCGGCGGCACCGGTCGTTCTGCTCGACGGGCCGCGTGGCGTCGGCAAGACCACGACGGCCGCGCGACTCGCTGCGTCGAGCGTCATGCTGCCCCGAGACCTCGACCTACTCCGGTTCGACCCCGAGACCTTCCTTCGGGCCGCGGAACCGCCCGTCCTCCTCGACGAATGGCAGCTCGCCGGAACGGATCTCCTCTGGGCGATCAAGCGCATCGTCGACGACGACCCGACGCCTGGCCGGTTCATCCTCACCGGCAGCGTCGAGCCCGCTACCTACGGCCCCACCTACCCCCTAACCGGCCGGGCCGTCCGTCTCGTCATGCGCCCGATGACGACCGCAGAACTCACCGGACACGGCAACGAACCTTCCCTCCTCGCCGGGCTAGCCGACGGCGCACCTCCCCCTCTCGGACGCCGCAGCGCGTCACCCCTCCTCCTAGAGGACCTGTTCAGGCCCGGCTTCCCGGCGGCCCGCCACATGCCGGACTCCCGCCTCTTCCTTGACGCCTACGCCGCCCTGGCCTCCCAACGCGCTGGCGAAGAGGGTCGCGACGGCGCCCGCCTCCTCCGAGCGATGCAGGTTCTCGCCACGCTGACGGCAGCCGCCGCGCCCGATCAGCGCGTCTGGGATGCCGCCGATATCAACAAGGCCACGTGGAAGCACTACGACGACCTCCTCACCCGCATCCACCTCACCGCCGACCTTCCCGCGTACGAGAGCAACCGCCTCAAACGACTGACGTCGTACCCGAAGCGGTTCCTCGCCGACACCGCCCTGGCGTGCGCCCTAGCAGACATCACCCCCGACGACCTTCGCAGCGACCCGACACTCGCCGGCGCCTACCTCGAATCTCACGTCATGCAGCAACTGCGCCCACAGGTCGACCTCGCCGGCGGCCACCTCCACCATCTGCGCTCCAGCGCCGGCGAGCGCGAGATCGACGGGCTCATCGAGACCAGGGGGTCCCTGATCGCCGTGGAGGTCAAGCACAGCGCGCGCCCCACCGTGGCCGACGCGAAGCACCTGCTGTGGCTCCGCGACCAGGTTGGACACCGATTCAGGCATGGACTTGTCATCCATGCCGGCACCGACTGCTACTCGCTGGAAGAGCAGGTCACCGCCCTACCCCTTGGTCTGCTCACCACTGCCCTGGACACCTAGCGACCCCTTCCCGCTCCGTGGGGGAAGCGCCGACAGTGAACCTCCCTGGATCTGTCGGAGTTCCGAGCTAGCGAGGGAGACTGGGACTCATAGCAGCAGCACGAAAGTTCGATGCCGAGACGCGGGAGGGTGCAGTGCAGATGTGCCCTGCGCCGTCGCGGCTGGGGCATCGGCCGTGACCAGGTCGCCCGCCTGATGCTTCTGTGCGGCATCGCCGGGTTCGTCCTGACCGCCTAGAAAGGCCTGACTTGAACTACTAGTGCGCTTAAAGGTCCATATGTGAACCCTGATAGCGTGATGGGGTGACTCGGTCGGCACCGTCCCCCACCCCTCGCCCCGTGCGTCGCGCACTGGTCGACGTGGGCGACTCCTTGCGGGCTTGGCGGCTGTTGCAGGGGTTGACGCTCGCTCAGGTGGCCGAGCGGGCCGGCGTGAGTACGAGCACCCTCAAACGTCTTGAGTCAGGGCAAGGGGCCACCCTGGAAGCCGTGCTGCGGGTGGCGCGGGCGCTCGACGTCATGGCGCCCCTGGTCGAATCGATCGATCCGATGAACTCCGACATCGGACGCCTCAGAATGCAAGACCTCATGCCCGAACGGCCCCGACGACGCCCCCGAACCCCCGCGACGCTGGCATCGGCCGAAGACGAGCGTGAACGACCATGACCGTCATCGAGGTGTGGCTCGCACCCGCCACCCGCCACCCGCGTCGGAACGTTGCACACCCACACCGGCCGGGGCGACGAGTCCTACAGCTTCACCTATGACATCGACTACCTGGCCGCACCCGACAGCTACCCGATCGACCCTGCCCTGCCACTGACCTCCAGCACTCTCCACCGGCACAAGAACCTCTTCGGCGCCTTCGCCGACAGCAGCCCCGACCAGTGGGGACGCACCCTCATCCGACGCTCCCTCACCGAAGAAGCCCTCACCACCGAAAACACCCCACGCCAGCCCCTCGAATCCGACTACCTGCTCGGCGTCCGTGACGACCTCCGTCAAGGAGCGCTCCGCTACCGCTGCCCCCACGACTCGGACGGTTCATGGAGAGCATCGCCAACAGACGGCATCCCCCGCCTCACCGAGCTCGGAACCCTGCTTGCGCTCGCCGACAAAGTCGTCGCCAATGACGCCGACCTGAACGAGCTGAGACTGCTCGTCGGAGCTGGGTCATCCCTCGGCGGCGCCCGCCCCAAAGCCCACGTCCTCCTCCCCGACGACCGCGTTGGCATCGCCAAATTCCCTGCGACCATGCACGACGAATGGAACGTCATGGCCTGGGAGAAAGTCGCCCTCGACCTCGCCGCCGCCGCCGGCATCACCGTGCCACCCAACCGCCTCGTACCCGTCACCGGCAAAGACGTCCTCATCGTCGAACGCTTCGACCGACGCGGCGACACCCGCACCCCCTACATCAGCGCCATGACCCTCCTCGAAGCGACCGACGGCGACCGCGCCACCTACCTCGACATCGCCGAGGCGGTGGAGGAGGTCTCTCCGCACGCCGTCGCCGACCTGCAATCACTCTGGCGGCGCTGCATCTTCGACATCCTCATCAACAACACCGACAACCACCTCCGCAACCACGGCTTCCTCCGCGACACCGCAGGATGGACGCTCTCCCCAGCCTTCGACCTCAACCCCACCCCCTTCTCCACGCCCTTCGCCACCGACATCGCCGACCCCGGCGACGGCGGATCGATCGACGCCGCCCTCGCCGTCGCCGACTACTTCCGCCTCCGACCCGACGACGCCCGAGACACCCTCGGCCACGTTCGCCACACGGTCGCAGAATGGGACCGCACCGCCGCCGCCCACGGCATCACACCAGGCGAACGCCGACGCATGTCCACCGCCTTCACGCGCTGACCAGGCGCCACGACCGTGGCCACGGCGTCGACGGGTCCGATGCGAACGCATCACAGGCGGGGATGAACTTCTTGCTCAGGACCGCCCTGGACACCATTCGAGGTTCGCTTTTCAGACGACGGTGGTCGGAGTCGAAGCCCAGAGTGGTCTCGAGCTTCACGAATCGGGGCCATCCAGCGCGTCCAGGTGCGCGAGGAGAGCGTCGCCATCCTCGTGCACCGTGACCCTCCCCGCCGCGACGTGGTCGTCGACCTCGCGCTCACGCTCCTGCCACCCGCGCTCCCTAAACCGCACCTGGTCCGCCGGAACTGGCAGGGTGGGCCGCAGCTCGAGCACACCATCCTCACGCTCGGTGATCTCCACCTGGGCACCCGGCCGCTCGAGACCCAGCCGGCGCCTCATCTCGACCGGAAGCGCGACGACTCCCCGCCCCTGCACCGCGATGTACCCTCGGTATCGCATGCAGTGAAGGTAGCCCGCACAAGCAGTTCAGCGATACGGACTAGCAGTAATGCAGCACAAGGGCGCGCCTCGCGGCATCAGGTCGATGCGGGGAGCGGGCCGTTGCCTGGCGCGCGGCGGGAATGGTATCGAGACACCGGGGCTGGTCGCTGCGGTCGAATCGCTCGCCTACCTTGCCCCTTCCCGCTGTCAGCCCGTGACGGTGTCGACGGCCTTCCAGTCCAGACCGGTAGGGGCCTTGGCGACGATCGCGCCCAGCAGCCCCAAACGGGCTGCCTTCAACGCAGCATCGTCGGCCATGACGAGGATGTCGTCGAAGAACCGCGCGATCGGGTCGACCAACGCCTTCCCCTCACGAGCGAAACCTTCGAGATCATCCGACGTGGCCGTCGACTGGACCGCCTCGTGCAGCGCGACCTCGGCGGGCTCGGTGAGCAGGCTCGCGTCGTAGTCGTCGGTGAGCGAGTCAGCCGGGGCGATGCGGATGATGCGCACGAGCGCCTCGACCAGTCGCGCGAACTCCGCATCACCGGCCAGTGACTCCAGTGCCGTGACGTGCGCGTCAGCCACACCCGGACGCCCCGCCGACGGCAACACCGCCGCCACGACGTCGGCGCCGACGCCCTCGTCTCGCAGCAACTGCGCGAACCGGCCGATCGTGAACTCCTCCGCCGCATCGAGCGCCGCAGCGTCACACGTGATGCCCTGCTCACCCAACCGCGCTGCCGCAGCCTCGAGCCCGTCGCGGACCGTCAGCCCCAGCTCGGTGCGCTCCCGCAGAATCCGCACCACACCGAGGGCCGCCCGCCGCAACCCGAACGGGTCGGACGAACCCGTCGGCTTCGCGCCCAGCGCGAACATCGCCGTCAGCAGGTCGAACCGGTCGCCCAGGGCCAGCAGCGCGCCCGGGACCGACGCCGGCACCGGGTCCGCGCTCGTGTGCGGCTGCTCCATCTCGAACAGCGCGTCCGCGACGGCCTGCGGCTCACCCTTGCGCAGCGCGTACTCCCGGGCGACGAACCCGGCGAGACTGCTCATCTCCACGACGAGCTGCGTCGACAGGTCGAACTTCGCGAGCTGACCCGCCCGGGTGAGCGTCTCAGCCTGCTCGGCATCCAGACCCACCTGGCCGCCCAGCGCCGCCGCGACGTCGGCGATGCGCCGTGCTCGCTGCCCCACCGACCCGAGACGGTTCTCGAACGTCAACTTCTCCAGTCCCGGCACGAACTCGTCGACCGACTCCGCCTGCAAGTCGGCGTTCCAGAAGAACAACGCGTCCTCATACCGTGCCCGCAGCACCGACTCGTTGCCGGCGCGGACGACGTCCTCGTCACACGCACCGTTCGCCATCGTGACGAACGCGTTCATGAGCGCGCCGCTCTCATCGAGCACCGGAAGGTAGCGCTGGTGCTTGCCCATGACCGAGGTCAGGATGCGATCGGGCAGCTCGAGGTACCGCACGTCGAAACGACCCAGCACCCCGCGCGGCTCCTCGACGAGGTTGGTGATCTCGTCGACGAGGTCGGCGTGCGCCTCGATGTCGATGCGGCCGCCGATCTCACCAGCGAGACGCGTCGCCGCACCGAGAACGACCTTGCGGCGCGTCTCGGTGTCCCACTCGATCCGGCCCTCGTCGAGCGCAGTGATGAGGTCACCGGCGTTCGCCACGTCACGCCACCCGAGCACGGTGCCGTCGGCGCGCGTGCCGCTGCGGCCGTCCTCGCCCGCGGCGGCAGCGGTGAACCGTTGCAGGTAGGTGCGGCCCTGCGACGACAGCCCCGACACCTGGGCGGGAACGAGCACGTCACCCCAGTAGGCCACCAGCCAGCGCACGGCACGAGAGAAGCTCAGCTGCGGGTCGCACCAGCGCATGTTCTTCTCGGCGCGCAGCCCCGAGACGACCTGCTCGACCAGGCCGCTCAACACCTCGACGGCGTGCCGGCCGGGAGCGTCGATCTCGACGCACGCGTGCTCGTTGCCGCCGACCTCGGCCTTGACGATCTGCTCGGACGTGACGCCCTGGCCCTTCATGAACCCGGCCAGCGCCTTGGAAGGGTTGCCGTCGGCGTCGAACGCGACCTGCCACTTGGGTCCCTTGCGCAGTTGCGTCGCGTCCGGCTCGGCCGCCGAGACGCCCTCGACCACGGCGACGACGCGCCGCGGCGTGCCGTCGACAGTGAGGTGCCCGTAGTCGAGGCGGGAGGCGTCGAGCCCGGCGGTGAGCGCCTCGCGCACGGCCTCGATCGTTTGCGGCAGCACGTGGGGAGGCAGCTCCTCGCACCCGATCTCCAGGGCGAACGTCTGCGGCTGGTCCTGCGTCGTGGCAGCGACCGCCTCCGTGACCAACTCGGCAGTCGGCCTGGCAGAGGAGTTCGCCTCCGCCTCCTTGAGCAGCGGGAACCCCAGCTCTTCGCGCCGCTCGACCCACAACCGCGCGGTGTCGCGCATGAGCCGGCGCATCGTCGCGAACGCCTGCGCCCGCTCGGTCGTGCTGATCGCGCCGCGCGCGTCGAGCACGTTGAACGCGTGGCTGCTCTTGAGCACGAACTGGTGGGCGGGCACCGGCAGGCGCGCCTCCACCATGCGCGTCGCCTCTGCGACGTAGCTCTCGTACATGCGCTGGTTGGTCTCGACGTCGGCGTCGTCGAGGTAGTACCGGCTCATCTCGTACTCCTGCTGCCCGAAGGCCTCGCCGTACGTGACGACGTCACCGTTCGGCTTGCGGGAGTAGGCGATGTCCTTGAAGTGCGTCACGCCCTGCTGGGCCATGAGGATGCGCTCCATGCCGTACGTCAGCTCGACGGGGATCGGGTCGAGAT
>JAUNTP010000077.1 GCA_030538585.1 Mobilicoccus sp. | reverse complement strand
TGGGGGTGAGGGTGTTCGGAGGGTGACCCGCTCGGGGGATCGAGCCGGGGGAGTCGCTACCGTCGTCGCATGACCGTTCGTATCGAGCGCGCCCACGTGCGGGACGTGACTCGTGTCAAGCCGCTCTGGAAGCTGCTCGTGGCCCGCTACCAAGAGGTCGCCGGTGACGACTGGCCGGTGCGTGACCCCCAGGAGGCGTGGGACCGGCGCCACCAGGAGTACATGTCGTGGATCAACGAGGGCGCGGGCGTCCTCCTCCTCGCCCTCGAGGAGGAGTGCGTCGGCTATGCCGCGCTGCGGTTCGTCGACCCCGGGTCGGCGATGAAGCTCGGCGAGAACGTCGGCGTCATCGAGACCCTCGTCGTCGACCCCGAGCATCGCGGGCGCGGCATCGGCACCCAGCTCATGGTTGCGTGCCGCCGCGAACTGGAGCGTCGCGGCATCGCCTACTGCTCGATGGAGACGTTGACCGCCAACGAGGACGCCATCGCGCTCGCCACCACCACGGGTTTTCGCCCGTACATGACCCGCATGATCCGCCGGATCGACCTCGACTGACAGGATGCCGACCGTGACCGAGCCCACTGCCGCGCCCGACGCTGCGATCACCGCCGAGGTCGAGCGGCGCGCCCGCCTGGCCAAGGACGCCGGCCGCACCCTCGCCGGGTTGACCCGCGCCCGCAAGGATGCCCTGCTGCACGCGCTCGCCGAC
Source organism: Mobilicoccus sp. (assembly GCA_030538585.1). Classification (GTDB taxonomy): domain Bacteria; phylum Actinomycetota; class Actinomycetes; order Actinomycetales; family Dermatophilaceae; genus Mobilicoccus. The sequence continues at coordinate 14,337 of JAUNTP010000077.1, read as the reverse complement.
GCCCTCGACGCCTGCGCCGAGCAGGTGCTCCCCGCGAACGAGGCCGACCTCACCGCCGGCCGAGAGAACGGTCTGCCGGACTCCCTGCTGGACCGGTTGCGGCTCGACGAGGCGCGCCTGGCGGGCATCGCCGACGCGGTGCGGGAGGTCGCCTCGCTGCCGGACCCCGTGGGGGAGATCGTGCGCGGCTCCACCCTGGCCAACGGCCTGCAGATCAGCCAGGTGCGGGTGCCGATGGGGGTGCTCGGCATGATCTACGAGGCCCGCCCCAACGTTACCGTCGACGCCGCAGCGCTCGCCCTGAAGAGCGGGAACGCCGTTCTCCTGCGGGGTGGCTCGGCCGCGGCCCGCAGCAACGAGGCCCTGGTCGGCGTCATCCGTCAGGTGCTCGCAGACGCGGGTCTGCCGCAGGACGCCGTCGCTTCCGTCGATGACGGCGGACGCGACGCCGCTCGCGCCCTCATGCGCGCCCACGGACTGGTGGACGTCATCATCCCGCGCGGGGGAGCGGGCCTCATCGCCACGGTGGTGCGCGAGTCGATCGTGCCCGTCATCGAGACCGGCTCGGGGAACGTGCACGTGTACGTCGATGCCGCCGCCGATCACCAGATGGCGCGCGACATCGTCGTCAACAGCAAGACGCACCGCCCGAGCGTCTGCAACGCCGCGGAGACACTGCTCGTCCACGCCGACGTCGCCGACGCGCTGCTGCCGACGTTGCTCGCCGACCTCCACGAACGTGACGTCGTCCTCCACGGCGACGAACGCACCCGCGCGCTCGCCGGCGAGGTGCCGGTGGGGGAGGCGACCGACGAGCTGTTCGACACCGAGTTCCACGGGCTGGAGATGACGGTCGCCGTCGTCGGCTCCCTCGACGCGGCCGCCGAGCACGTGCGCCGCTACTCCACGGGCCACACCGAGGCGATCGTCACCAACGACCGTGCGGCGGCGCGGCGCTGGACCAGTGAGATCGACGCGGCCGTCGTCATGGTCAACGCCTCCACGCGGTTCACCGACGGCGGTGAGTTCGGGTTCGGTGCCGAGATCGGCATCAGCACCCAGAAGTTGCACGCCCGCGGCCCGATGGCGTTGCCGGAGCTGACGACGACGACGTGGATCGTGCAAGGGGACGGGCAGGTCCGCTGACGCGGGTGGGCCCACCCCGGTGAGGTCCAGGAACGCGGGTTAGAGTCGAGCGTCCAGCACGATCGGCGTTAAGGAAGTCCAGATGGAAGGCACCGAGGTCCGCAAGCTCGCGGCGCTCGAGGACGAACACTGGTGGTACCGCGAGCGGCGCCACATCCTCGAGAAGACGGTCGAGGGGATGACCCCGGGCACGGCGCTCGACATCGGTGCCGCGGGCGGCGGCAACACGCGTGTGCTGCGCCGCTTGGGGTGGAACGCGATCCCGCTGGAGTACGGCCCGGAGGGCGCCGAGGTCGCCGCCGAGCGTGGGCTCGCCGTGGTGCGCGCGGACGCGACGCGTCTGCCGTTCGCGGATGAGTCCCTCGACCTCGTGGTCGCCTACGACCTGCTGGAGCACCTGGCCGACGACGAGGGCTGCGTGCGCGAAGTGATGCGCGTATTGCGCCCGCACGGCCGGTTCCTCGTGGCGGTGCCGTGCGACCCCAAGCTGTGGAGTGACCACGACGTCGCCGTCGATCACCTGCGCCGCTACACCCGCGAGACCCTCACGGCGCTGCTGGATCGTCCCGGTTTCGAGCTGCGCTCGATGACGAGCTGGAACGTGCTCCTGCGCCCCGTCGTGGCGCTGCGCCGCAAGTCGAGCAAGGGCAGCGATCTGCAGGACATGCACCCGGCCGTCAACCTCGCGCTGCGCTCCATCGTCACGGTCGAGCGGTACCTGCCGGTCAAGGCACTCCCGGGCGTCACCCTGTACGCCGACCTGCGCCGCGTCTGACCTTCTGCGCTGACCTGCTGGTTCCCGCTCCCGGTGGTGCGGAACACTGGTGTTCATGCGTCGATTCATGCTCAGCGGTGTCGCGCTTCTGCTGTGTGCATGTGGCGGGAGTGATCAGGTCGAGCCGGCCTCTGAGGAGCTGACGGCGGCGGGCGTCGCGCGGACGCAGGATGTCCCGGCCAGTCCGACGGGCGTACCGCCCCGCACCGACGAGGTTCCGTCGGGCCTGCGCGTCGACCCGGCCTCGATCGGGCAGTCGACGTCGGCGGAGCTGATCGAGGCGCGTGACCTGTCGGGGCTGTGGGAGGCGGAGACGGCGCGGGTGGCCCCGAACCTGCCGCCGGGGTTCGCGTTCTCCACCGGCTTGCCGGAGGGGTTGTCGGGCAAGGAGGAGAACTACGTCTCCGGCCTGGTCGCGGACTACGTCGGCAAGCAGTACCGCTGCGCCTGGCTGGAGGTGGACGCCGATCCGGCGTCGAGCCCGGAGCTGCGCGCGCAGGCCGATGAGGCGCTGGGCAGCGGGCGTGACCTCGTCGGGGTTCCGGAGCACAACCGCGACGCCTACGCCGAGTACGTCGAGTTAGAGGGCGTCGAACGGGCCCGGGCCTTCGAGCTGGAAGACCTCTGCCCGATGTCGTACTGATCATCCCCCGTTGGTTGAGGAGGAGCGAAGCGACGTCTCGAAACCACCGGGCAGTAACGACGTATCCGATCTTGTGGGCCTTGCTACGGGATGAGCCTCGATGGTCTCGAGACGCTCGCTTCGCTCGCTCCTCGACCAACGGGGGGGAGCGGGTGCGCCCCGTTGATCGGTCACCCCTCGATGCGGCTCAGGCGCTCCTCGGCGCTGACCGGGCGGTGGGGGCGGGGGGCTGCGGTCGAGCCGTTGGCCTGCACCTCGGGAGGGGTCTGGCGGATGTCCACCTCAGGGGCCGTGGCAGTCGGGCGGGACTCGTGCACGCGCGACTGTCGGCGGATCTCGGCGGAGTCGTAGGCGACGAAGTAGGTGGGGATGCCCTGCATCATCGTGTACATGCGACCGACGTATTCACCGAGCAGGCCCAGGCACAGCAGTTGGATGGCGCCCATCGCGGCCACGGTGACCACGGTGGAGGCCCATCCCGCGACGGCTTGACCGGACAAGAACGAGATCAGCGCGTAGATGAGGATGAGCACCGCCAACATGCCGCCCAGCAGGCCGAACCAGGTCGCGAGGCGCAGCGGCACCATCGAGTGGCTGGTCAGCGCGTCCACCGACAGCTTGATCATCTTGGACAGCGGGTACTTGCTGTGCCCGGCGGCGCGCTCGTCGCGGCGATAGGACACTTGCGCCGAGGGGAACCCCAACGCCGGTACGACCAGCCGCAACACGCGGTGATGCTCGGGTAGCGCGTTGACGGCGTCCACGGTGGCCCGCGACATGAGCCGGAAGTCGCCCGCGTCCGGCGGGGCGCTGGTGCCCGAGGCCATCTGCATCGTCTTGTAGAACGCCCGCGCCGTGCCGCGTTTGAAGGCAGTGTCGGTCGTGCGGTCGTTACGCACCCCGTACACGACGTCGACGTCCTCGCTGCGCGCCAGCCCGAGCATCTCGGCGATAACCTCGGGAGGGTCCTGCAGGTCGGCGTCGATCGTGACGACATAGTCGCCGCGTGAGCGGGCCAGCCCCGCCGAGATCGCCGCCTGGTGACCAGAGTTGGCGCGCAGCCGGATGACGCGCAGGCTGGGCCAGTCCTTGCGCAGGCGCTGCAGGATGATCGCGGAGTCGTCGGTGCTGCCGTCGTCGACCGCGACGACCTCGTACACCGTGTCCAGGCCGTCGAGGACAGGGCGCAGCCGCTGCGCGAGCAGGGGCAGAACCTCCTCCTCGTTGTAGACCGGGACGACGACCGACAACTCTGGGTGCATGAAGGACAGGGTAGGTGACCCGCGATCGGCGGGTGTGTCGGGTTAGGGTGGTCCCATGTCGACACTCGCGCTGTTCGCCGCGGCCACCGAGGCCGCAGGCAACCACCTGCCGATTCCCCCGTGGTCGTTCGGGGTCCTCACCCTGGTCATCTTCGTCGGGCTGCTGTTCGTCGTGTTCGCGTTCCGCGGCAGCATCGGCACCATGACGTACGCCGACCACGGCGCGCACGGGAGCACCGGCCAGGGGCACGGCAACCACGGTCACGGTGCGCACGGGCAGGGGAGTCGGCACTGACTCAGCGTCTGGGCGTGATGGGCGGCACGTTCGACCCCATCCACCACGGTCACCTCGTCGCAGCCAGTGAGGTCGCGCACCTCCTGGGGCTCGACGAGGTGATTTTCGTTCCCACAGGGCAGCCGTGGCAGAAGAACGACCGCGTGGTCTCGCCCGCCGAGCATCGTTACCTCATGACCGTCATCGCGACGGCCTCCAACCCGCGGTTCTCGGTCAGCCGTGTCGACATCGACCGGCCGGGGCCCACGTACACCATCGACACCTTGCGCGACCTGCGGGACGAGAGCCCCGAAGCGGAGCTGTACTTCATCACCGGCGCCGACGCTCTCGAACAGATCCTGTCGTGGAAGGACGCGGGGGAGTTGTTCGATCTCGCGCATTTCGTCGGGGTCACCCGCCCGGGGCATCTGCTCACCGACGAGGGGCTGAGCGACCGCGCGGTCACTCTCACCGAGGTGCCCGCCATGGCGATCAGCTCCACCGACTGCCGCACGCGCGTCGGCAGCGGCGCCCCCGTCTGGTACCTCGTGCCCGACGGCGTCGTGCAGTACATCAACAAGTACCGCCTCTACGTCCCCCCGAGCGCGGCCGATGACGACCGTCCGGCGCTGCGCTCTGTCCACACCTGATCGACCCGACAGGAGCACCGAGTGCCCGCAACGCCCGAGGCCATCGCCCAGGCACAGGTCGCCGCGTCCGCGGCCGACGACAAACTCGCGACCGACATCGTCGCGATCGACGTGAGCGAACACCTCGCGCTCACCGACATCTTCGTCATCGCCTCCGCCCCGACCGAGCGGCAGATCGGCGCCATCGTCGATGAGATCGAGGAGAAGATGCGCGAGCAGGGGCGCAAGCCGCTGCGGCGTGAGGGGGAGAAGCAGGGCACGTGGATCCTGCTCGACTTCGGCGACATCATCGCCCACGTGATGACGGCCGAGGACCGCATGTACTACCAGCTCGAACGGCTGTGGAAGGACTGCCCCGACGTGCCGCTGGAGCTGCCCGAGCACGGTGAGACGGGGTCCGAGCCGGGGGCGAGCGCAGACGAGGCCGCGCTCGACGCCGAGGGCGCCGACGGCCTCTGGCGTCGGTGAGCCCGCCGGTCGACCGGCCGGGGCGTCGCGGCAGGCTCGTCGTGCTGCGGCACGGGCTCACCGCGCACAACGCGGCAGGCATCTGGCAGGGCCACCTCGACAGCCCGCTCAACGAGGCGGGGATGGCGCAGGCGCGCAAGGTGGCTCCGGTCATCGCCCAGTACGAGCCGGCGGTGCTGTTCTCGAGTGATCTGCGTCGCGCGCGTGACACGGCGAGCGCGGTCCATGACGCGCTGCCGCATCTGGAGGTGCGCGTCGACCCTCGCTACCGCGAGATCGACGTGGGCCAGTGGCAGGGCCTCACGACCGACGAGATGCTGGAGCGCTTTCCCGAGGCGCCCGATCAGCTCGCGACGGGGGAGGATTTTCGGCGCGGCGGCGACGGCGAGACGTTCGCCGAGCTCGGGACGCGGGCGCTTGCGGCGACGACCGACCTACTGCACGATCTGCCCGACGGGGCGACCGCCGTCGTCGTCACCCACGGCGTCACGGCGCGCGCCCTCACCGGCGGCCTGCTCGGCCTCGACCGGGCGACCGCGTGGACGACCCTGTCCGGCCTCGGCAACTGTCACTGGGCCGAGCTGGGACTGTACGGCGGTCAGTGGCGCCTGCACGGCTGGAACCTGCGAGCCCAATTTGGTGCTCGCCCCCCGGCGGGCTAATATCTTCGAGTGCTCGCGGGCCGGACGCCACGTCCGATCTCGTCGAGAACGGGGCTGTGGCGCAGCTGGTAGCGCACCTCCATGGCATGGAGGGGGTCAGGGGTTCGAGTCCCCTCAGCTCCACAATGATCACCCCTGATCAGGCGCAAAGCGCCTGGTCAGGGGTTTTTCTGTGTACCTGCCAGAGTTCGAGTACCCCGGTTGCCCGGCGGTCATGCCACACGTCATGCCATGGGTCACCCTGCCGGGAAACCCGAGCCCCGACACTGCCTCTCGTGACGTGGACCCCGGCTGGTTCAAAACCGCCCGGACGGGGGCTGGGAGCAGGTTGAATGAGCGCGCCGGGCGTCCCGACGGGGGACGCCCGCATCCCCTCGAAAGGACTCACCGTGCGCTCCAGAATTGCGGGCCGCCTCTGCGCTGCTGCCCTCGCCGTCGGCCTCCTCGCCGGCTCGGGCGGTGCCGCCACAGCTTCCCCCTCCGGGTACGAGGCCACCTACCTGTACGCCTCGCCGGCGCGAATGATCCCCTATTCTCCGGGCGGAAGCCACCGGCCCGTCCTCGCGGCCCTCGACGTCACCGGCGACCGCATCCCCGAAGGGTTCGCGTACTGCATCGAACCAGCGGTCGCGTCCCCCTCCTCGGTGACCCGCGGCACCCAGAAGCTCACCGACTACCCGTTCGAGCGCGCGAACGTCGCCGACCCCGGGCGCGTCAAGTGGGTCCTCGCCCACAGCTACCCCGCCTACTCGCGCGAGTTCATCGTCGACTACCTTGCTCTGGATCGACGTGGCCTCACCGACCAAGAGGTCGACATCACCCTCGTCGCCGCCACCCAGGCCGCCCTCTACCGGTTCAGCCACAACATGGTCGTCCCCGCCAACTTCCGGTACGACACCCGCACCACCGCCGCCGGACGCACCAACTCGGCGCTGTTCACCACCGTCTACCAGTTCCTCGTCAGCCACGCCGTCCCCTTCGACCACCCGAAGGCCACGTGGCGCACGTGGGACAACAAGAAGGGCGACCCCGCCACCCAGACCCTCATCGAGGTGCCCAAGATTCCCGGCAAGCACTGAACCACCCGTGACGTGTGCGCCCGGGCCGGGCGCACACGTCACCGAGCCGCGAGCCTTTCGACGCAGAACGCCAGGGCGTGTGCCGAACCGTAGCGGTAGGCTAGGCGCCATGGCATCTGATCCCGCGACCTTGATTCGAGACGCGCTCGCTCTCGACGTCGACACCCGCGCGATCCTTGCCCATGCGCTACTAGGAAGCCTCCACGACGCCGAAGCGGCCGGCGATGCTGACTCGGTCTGGCATGAGGAGGCCATCGATCGGCTTGCTCAGGTCCGCGCAGGCACCGTGCAGCCGACAGATGCCGACGAGCACTACGCTCGCCTGCGGGCTTCACTTGAGGGATGACCCAACAGGAGCACCCTGATGCGGTCGCCGAGTTCGACGCCGCCGTGCGCTGGTACGAGCAGCGCCAACCCGGCGTCGGCCTGAACCTGATCGACCAGGCGGAGCGCGCCCGCTACGAGATCGACGAGTGGCCTCACGCGGCTCCCATCGTCAGGACCGCCGACGACGGGAGCGCCCTTCGCAGCAAGGCGATCCGCGGGTACACCCCTACCGCATCATCTACACCGTTGAGGCAGAGGTGATCCTCATCCTCGCCTACGCGCACGAGCGGCGAGAACCCGGCTACTGGCTCCGGCGAGTGGGGCACTGAGCCCGAGGCAATACTCACGTGCACGAACGGCAGGTGCCGAAGATCTCCAGGGTGTGGGCGACCTCGGTGAAGCCGTGTTTCTCGGCGACCTCGCCCGCCCAGCGTTCGGCCGTGGGCTCCTCGATCTCGACCGTGTGACCGCAGCCGCGACACACCAGGTGATGGTGGTGCTCCTCGGTCTCGCAGCGACGGTAGCGGGCCTCACCGTCCTCGGCGCGGATCACGTCGACCTGCCCGACCTCCGCCATGAGCCCGAGCGCGCGGTACACCGTCGCGAGGCCCACGCTGTCGCCCGCCTCCCGCAACTGCGTGTGCAACTCCTGCGCCGACACGAAGTCGTCAGTGCGGCGCAGCGCGGCCTCCACCGCGCGCCGCTGGCGCGTGTTGCGACGATCGCCGGTCATGGAGCGGTACACCTCACTGTCGAATCGAACTCGTCGGCCGACGGACGGGCCCGCGGCGATGTCGCCACCCTAGGTGGCCGGTTCGCCCAGGTCACGGCGCACCGCCGGACGCTCGCGCGCAGCGACATCCACGGGGCCGTGCTCGTCGTAATGGTCGCCGTGCGGCGAATGCAGATGCCCGTCGTGGACGTAGTCGATGTGGTCGTCGTGAACGACCGGCTCGTGCGTGCACTCGGGGGAGCCGTGCACGTGATGATGCTCGTGCGCGTGCTCGTGTCCCACCGCACGCCCCGCCCGCATCCGCGCCACCTTCGAGCGCGCCCAACTCCCCAAGGCCAGAACCGCGTACACCAGCACCGCCAGACACACGATCGTGCCGCCCGACGGCGTGTCCAGATAGAACGACAACGCGACCCCGCCGGTACTGCTCGACACCCCGATGAGGACCGCCACCCCCATCGCCCCCGCGAAACTGCGCGCCACCACCTGCGCGGCCGCGTTCGGCACGATCATCAACGCCGCGATGAGCAGCAGACCGACGACCCGCATCGACACGACCACCGTCACCGCCGTGAGCACCGCCAGCGTGAGGTTGAGAGCCAGCACACGCAACCCCGCCGCCTGCGCCCACTCCGCGTCGGCCGCCACCGCGAACAGGCGCGGCAGCAACACCCACGTCGTCGCGACCACGAGCACGGCCAGCACCGCGAACACGGCGATGTCGAATGCCGTCGTCGTCGTGATCGCCCCGAACAAGTACCCCGGCAGGCTCGTCCCGCCCGCCGGCGCCCGGCTCATGAGCACGACACCGAGCGCGATACCGCCGTAGAACATGATGGCGAGCGCCGTCTCCCCGCTCGTGCGGCCCTTGGCGCGCATGAGCTCGATCGCGACCCCCGCCGCGACGGCCAACACCAACGCCGTGAAGATCGGCTGGTTGCCGGTGACGACACCGACGGCGACCCCGGCGAACGCGACGTGCCCCATGCCGTCGCCGATGAGCGTCAACCGGCGCTGCAGCAAGAAGATGCCGACCATGGGCGCGGCGATGCCGATGAGCAGCGCCGCGATGAGGGCCCGCTGCATGAAGTCGTAGGTGAGGATGTCCATCACGGGCGCAGCTCCGAGACGGCCGGAAGGTCGGCGACCGGCGTCGACAGGTGGGACGTCAGCGAGGTGTCGCCCCGCACCCGCCCCGCCTCGACCGTGACGACCCGCGAGAGTACACCCGTGAGCGGCGCGATCTCGTGGGTGACGACCACGAGGGTCACCCCGGCGTCGGCGAGGCGCGCCAACACCCCGGCCAACTGGCGCTGGCTCGCCGCGTCGACCCCGGCGGTGGGCTCGTCCATGATGAGCACCTTCGGCCCACCGGCGAGGGCCCGGGCGATGAGCACGCGTCGCTGCTGACCGCCCGAGAACGTGCTCACCTCGTGGTTCTCGCGATCACCGAGCCCCACCAGCTCCAGGCTCTCGGAGATGATGGCGCGGTCGCCACGCCCCGGACGTCCCCACACCCCGAGGTGCGGCAGCCGCCCGCTCGCGACGATCTCCCCGGCCGTGGCCGCCACCGACGCCGACAACGTGTGCCGCTGGGGGACATACCCGAGCAGATGACGCTGCTTGAACCGCGCCAAGGGAGTGCCGAACAGCGTGACCCGCCCGCCCAGGTGATCGTTCAACCCCAACAGGCCTTTGACCAGCGTCGACTTGCCGCTGCCGTTCGCGCCGACGACCGCCACCCGCTCACCGGGGTTGACGCACAGCGTCGCGCCCGTGACGACGGGACGCTCGCCGTACCCGAACGAGGCGTCGAGGAGGTCGATGACCGCAGCGCTCACGAACACCCCTGCCCGTCGCGCAACGTCTCCAAGTTGCTCCGCATGATGCTCAGGTAATCCGTTCCCTCGGTGGTGATCCCCTCGATCGGGTCGAGGACCTTCGTCGTCGCACCGGTCTCCCGGGCGACGGTCTCGGCGATCGCGGGGCTGCTGAGCGTCTCGGCGTAGATCGTCGTGACGTCGCGCTCCCGAGCGTAGTCCGCGACCTGCGCCAGGCGGCGCGGATCGGGCTCCGCGTCAGGTGTGAGGCCGCTGATCGCGGCCTGCTCGAACCCGTACCGCTGCGCCAGGTACCCGAACGCGGCGTGGCTCGTCACCAACGTCGTGCTGCGGCACGAGGCCAGCCCCGCCTCGAACTCGCCGTGCAGCGCCTGCAGGTCGGTGCGCACTTGTGCGAGGTTCGCCTCGTACGTGTCCGCCCCGTCAGGGTCGATCTCGGACAAGCTCGCCGCGATCGAGGTCGCCACCTGCTCGTACCGCACCGGGTCCAGCCAGAAGTGCGGGTCGACCTCACCCGCGTGGTCATGGCCGTGCCCGTCGGTCTCGTCGGCGTGATCGTGGGAGCCATCCTCGTGTGCGTGGTCCTCGTGCGTGTGGTCGTCGTGGCCACCGGCGGCGACGTCGATGATGGGCTGGTCGACCACCTGCGTCAGCTCTGCGGCCTGCGCGACGTCGAGGCGGTGCGCCACGTCCTGGCTGGTCACGGCCTCGTCGACCGCCGGCTGCAGACCCGACTCGTAAACCGCGAGGTCCGCGTCGCTCACGGTCGCGACATCCCGCGCACTGAGCTCGGCGTCGTGCGGGTCGGTACCGGCGCGAGTGAGGTTGGTGACGGTGACACGCTCCCCTCCGACGCGGTCGGTCAGGTACTCCAGCGGGTAGAACCCGACGACGACGTCCAGCGAGCCGCCCTCCTCCGGGGCCGCCACGTCGTCGGCGGAACCGCAGGCGGCAATGGTGAGGGAGCAGGCGGTGAGGAGGGCCAGGCCGGCACGACGTGTCATGATCCCGACAGTTCTCTAATTGGGAATGATTGTCAAATCAAGTCGATGAACGCCCGGCGAAGATCCCGTCCGAAGGTGTCCACGCGGCCCGCCATCGCGTCTGCCGATCGGCGCCTCGACGCGCGGCGGCCACCACCCGGTCCGCGTGGGCTCCGGCCGCCTCGGCCTCCTCGGCCGACACCGGGACCGGGCTGTAGCGGGCCCGTTCGCGCAGGCCGGTCACCGCGGCGAGCGACTCGGCGGCCTCCGGGTCGTCCGACCCGGCTGCGAGCTGGCTCGCGTAGAGGCGCGCCCGCTCCCGGGGGGTCGCCGAGACGGGGGCGCTGAACTCCAGGTCGGTGAGCCGCGCCTCCATCCGCCGCCAGTGCTCCTCGATGTGATCGGCCGGGCTCGCGGCCGCAGCGAGCCGTCGACGGTGGCGGATCGCGGGGGCCAGCAGGAGAGCCGCCACGGCCAGGCCCGCCAGGAGGACGAGAAGCATGACCCCGAGAAGCGGCCACGCCACCGCGCCCTCGTCCTCGGCGGCATCCGGTGTCGTGCCTGCGGCGTCCTGATCGGGGTCGATACCTCGGTCGACCCGCGGCGAGGCCTGCTCCTGCGGGCTGACGGGCTCGGGCTCGACGTCGGTGCCCGTCGCCTCCGGGACTTCCGGTGCAGGCCCGTAGCGCGGGGCGACACCGGCCCGTACAGCAGGCGTCGCCTCGTACCGCACCCATCCGAGCTCCTCGAGATACAGCTCGGGCCAGGCGTGCGCGTCTCGGGCCCGCACCACCCGCTCGTCGCCGTCGGGGACGCCCGGCAGGAAGCCCGTCACCATGCGCGCCGGGATGCCCTCCTCGCGGGCCATGAGCACCATGACCGTCGAGAACTGGACGCAGTACCCCACCCGGTCGGTGAGGAAGTCGTCGATGGGATCGCCCCCGCCCTCGGGGAGGGTGAGCGAGTACGTGAAGGACTGGTCGGTGCGCAGCCACCGAGAGATGGCGTCCGCCCGTTCGGCCGGCGTCGTCGCCGTCGCGGTCACCTCCCGCAGCGTCTCCCGCAGCAAGGGTGTGGAGGCGGCGGTGTCGAGATCGGAGGCGTCAATGATCCCGTCTTCGCGCAGCCGGGTCACGTCGCTCAGCCGGTCGCCGCCGGTGGCTCCGGGAAAGGTGAGGTACTGCATCGAGTACGAGCGGGGTCGTTCGTCGACGACAACGACCTGGTCGGCGGCGTCCAGCGCCCAGGCCGCACCGACGACCGTCCCGGCGATGACGGGCGCGGGGGTCGCCAGGAAGGGGGCCTCCAGTCGCGTCTCGCGAACGTCCATGGTCTGCGGCGTCCGCGGCACCTCGCTGCCCAGCCCGGCGGGCGGCGGGAACGAGGGGGTGTCGCTCGGGGTGGCGCTCGTCTCGGAGGCGACCCAGCCGCCGTCGGCGAGCGTGCGGGCCACCGAGACCTTGATCGGCGGCGGCAGCGGATCGTCCGTCGTGTACCGCAGCACGGGGGTGTCGTCGTCGTCGCTCAGGTCGCTGAGGAGATCCGGCGCCGGGGTGAAGCCCACCTGCGCCGACCCCGACCTGCCGAGGCCGTCCGCGACGTACCGGGTCGGCATGTGGGGCAGTGCGGCGGCGAGGGTCAGGGCGGCCACGACCGCGATCGCCCCCAGCGCGGTCGCAGACAGGCTCCGCGGCGCCGCCCGCGACGCAGTTCCCTGTCGACCCGCGGACGCCTCGGCGAGCCACCGGTCCACGGCGCGCGCGTGCCCGTCCCACAGGAGCAGCCCGACGACGGCGACGACGGCCGCGAGGTGGTACCAGGGCAGCGCCGTGCCCACGTTGGCGACGGCGGTCAGGTACGGCACGAGCAGCGGCACCGCGGCGAGCAGCGGTCGCCGGTAGGTGACGCCCGCGATGTCCGCCAGGAGCGCCACCAGGGCGAACCCGGTGGTGAGGACGAAGACGATGCCGGGCGTCGTCGGCGCTGGTGCGGGCGAGGTCGCGATGACGTTCACGGCGTCGGCGTACAGGGCGACGGCGTGGTCGACGGTGGCCCGCGTCGGGATGCCGACGTGCGTCGTCTCCCGGCCGAACAGGAGCACGAGGGCCGAGAGGAGCACCGCGGTCTGGGCGAGGGGTGCGAGGTGGCGGGCCACGGGACGGATGGCCGCCCCGGTCGCCGCCACGGCGAGGGTCGTGACGAGCAGCGGCTCCTGCCACGCCGCCACCTCGAAGAGCCCGCGCAACGGCCAGGCCGAGACCGTGACGCCGATCGCGACGATGAGGGCGGGGAGGATGAGGGGGGATTGCCGGCTCATCGGGCGTCCCTCGCGCTCAAGCAGTCCTGCCACACCTGGGCGTGGGAGGTGGCCGGGGTGCAGAGGGCGGGGGACCAGCCCGCCTCGGCGGCCACGGCGGCCAGATCGAGCCCGGCCGGAGACTCCTCCTCGGCCGCGACGAGGAACGCGAACCCCGTGGTGCCGGGAGGCAAGGAGGAGAGCAGGTCACGAGTGGCGTCCGGGTCCGTGACACCGGCGGCGAGGACGACGAGCCCGGCTCGCGCGGCCTGATCGCGGACGGCCTCGACGTACGGGTCCTGCACCGTGAGCCCGAGCCGCGGCGGGCGGGTGTGGACCGGCGTCCGCGCGAGGGCGAGCAGCGCCGCATCGCGACGGTCGTCGATCTCGCCGCGATCGCCCACCACGGTCGCATCCCCGGTGAGGAGGTCGAACGTCATGTCGGCCCGATCGAGCGCCACGGCGGCCGAGGCGATCATCTCGATGCCCCACTCGAGCACCTCGGGGTGGTGACGATCGGGCAGTCGGGGGTCGAGCAGGAGGAGTCCGTGCCGGGTGGATGAGCGCTCGTCGTGCCGCATCATCAGCTCGCCGCGATGGGCCGTGACGGGCCAGTGGATGCGGCGCAGATCGTCCCCCGCCCGGTAGGCGCGGATGGACCCCCACTCGTCACCGGGCAGCACCGAGAGGGTGCGTGCCGGGCCGTCCCCGCGCAGGCTCGCGCCGGCGGCGGCCGCCGGGTCGAGGTCGTGGACACGCGGCAGGACCGTCACCTGGCGGCGCGACCCTGCGACCTCCGTGCGGGAGACGAAGCCGAACGGGTCGTCCCGCTCGAGCGTGACGGCGGGCACGTCGTGACGTCCCCGCACCATGAACGTCAACATGAGGTCGAGGGTGAATTTGCGGCCACGGGGGAGGGGTGGGATGCCCATCCGGGCAGGTCGGCCGCCCAACCCGACCGGTAGCGCCTGTTCGAGGCGCATCGAGGGGGAACGGCGTCCCCGAGGTCGGATCACCGTCGGGAGTGCTGCGGCCTCGCCCGCGAACAGCTGGGCTCCGTGGGGGGAGGTCTCGACCTCGACCCGAGGGGGAGAGAGGGCGACGTAGACGAAGGCGAGACCCACGACCGCGATAGCGGCACAGAGCAAAACAACGAGAGCGCTGCCCGCGACAACGGGATTTCGGGACTTTCGGAGGC
>JAUNTP010000076.1 GCA_030538585.1 Mobilicoccus sp. | reverse complement strand
TCAGAACAGCGCGCTCATGAGGGCGCGGCGAGCCTTGACGACCCGCTCGTCCTGGGCGCCGACGACCTCGAACAGGTCGACGAGGCGGGTGCGGACGCGCTCGCGCTCGTCCTCGCTCGTGCGGCGCACGAGGTCGACCAGGCGCGCGAAGGCGTCCTCGACGTGCCCGCCGAGCAGGTCGAGATCGGCGACGACCAGGGCGGCGTCGATGTCGCCGGGCGCGTTCGCGGCGGCCTGGCGGGCCGCGGCGAGGTCGACGCCCTCGGTGCGCTGCATGAGCGACACCTGCGCGAGTCCGGAGGCGGCGTCGGCGTCCTTGGGGTTCTTCTTGAGCGCCGCTTCGTAGGCGGTGACGGCGGCGGCGTAGTCACCGGTCTCGATGGCGTCGTAGGCGGCCTGATGCTCCGGCGACAGCGGCTCCGGCTCGGGCTCGGCGGCACCGTCGCCGACCTGGACGCGGCCGGTGATGCCGTTCTCCTCCGCGGCTTTGACGACCTCGGCGAACACCTGCTCCATGCGCTCGACCGGCTGCAGGCCGGGGTAGAGCGGCATCGGTTGCGCGGCGAGGACGGCGATCGTCATGGGAATCTGCTGCACCTGGAACGCCGCGGCGAGCTGGCGTTGCGCGTCGGCGTCGACGGAGATGATCTGGAGGCGGCCCTCCAGCTTCTCGGCGACGGTGACGGCGTCGGTGACGGCCTTCTCGGTCTCGGGGTGGGAGCCCGACCACAGGACGACGATGGCGGGCACCTCTTGGGTGCCGATCATGAGCTCCTGGAAGTTCGCCTCGGTCGCCTCGACACGGATCGACCCCGGCCGTGCAGCGGAGGCGGACTCCTGCTTCGCGGTCGGCCCCTGCCCGAGGGAGGACAGGTCGACGGCGCCACGCAGTGCGGACGAACGGATACCGGGCTGCTGAGTCATACCCCGCATTCTTGCCGACAAGCCCCGGCGGGGCGAACCTCCCCCTCTGCGGAGCCCTTCGGCACTCTCTCGGTCACCCGGTCGCACGGGCCCGGACGAAGCGAGCGAAGCCGGGGACGGTGAAGGTCAACAGTCCATGATCGGGTGCATCGACGATGCCCTTGTCGAGGAGGGACTGGCGGGCCATGCTGAGCGCGCTCGACGCCACCCCCAGCCGGTCGGCGATGTCACCGCGCGGCACGAGGGGGGTGGTCGCTTCGGCCATCGCGATGAGGATGTCGCGTTCGCGTGGCGTCGCCTTGAACCATCGTGTGCGGTACAGCGCGTCGAGGTCGACGTCGACCCGCTCCTGGGCGAGGTCCACGTCGACCGACCGCAGCACTCCCCCGGCGTCAGGTGACCCGGCCGCCCGCCAGACCTCGTCTCCGTACAGCTGGACGAAGTAGGGGTAGCCCTGGGCCCGTTCGACGACGGCCTGTATCGCTGAGGTCTCCCATCGCACCCCGAGGGTGCTGGAGGCGACAGTGAGCGCTTCGCGGGCTTGATGAGGTTCGAGGTCGCGCAGAGGGCGGAAGGCGAAACGCTCGCCCGAGGGGACGGCGTTGGTGATGACGTCGGGAGCGTGGCTGAGTCCGGCCGTCAACAGTGCGGCGGGCACCGGCTCCCCTGATTGGAGTTCCTGCCAGGCGTAGGCAATGGTGCGCAGATCGGTGGCGTCGGCGGCCTGCACTTCATCGACGAGCAGGACGATGCCGCGGTGCTGGTTCGCGCGGGCAGCGTCGGCCGCCTCGATGACGAGCTCGCGAAAGGCGCGAGTGGCTTGCGGTTCTGCCGAGCGGTGAGATGCCACCTCGACCTGCGCGACGCCGGGGACACCTGCGGTGAGGGTCACTCGCTCGATGCGATCGGCGAGACGAGACGCCCGGTCCCACCCCCTGGCCGAGGCTCCGAGTTCGTCGCCGATGACGGCCGGGAGCGCGCCGTTGCCGGCCGTCACGAAGACGGTCGCCAACCCCAGGTCGTCGGCCGCGCGCTGCGCGCGACGCAAGAGGCTGGTCTTGCCGACACCTCGGGGACCGACGTCGACGCGGATCCGGCCGGCGAGTCGACCTTCCTGGGCAACTCGCAGCAGCAGGCCGCCGATCTCGTCCATCTGCGCCTCGCGGCCAGGCACCTGACGGGCGGTCTCCCCCGGCGTGTACGGACTCGGCTGCATGCGGCACCCCCTTGATACGTCTTTATACATCGGTCGATGTATAAAGCGCGATAAACCCGCGCCGCTCGCGGGCGTCCGACGACAGCGGCGGGGAGCGCCGGGCCCGATGGACCCCGCGCTCCCCGCGATCAGATGGAGTAGCTGCTCAGAAGCGGGCGGGCTCGCGGTAGATGCCCCACTCCTCGCGCAGCACATTGCAGATCTCGCCGAGGGTGCACTCGGCGCGCACCGCGTCGAGCATCGCCGGGATCATGTTGTCGCCCGTGCGGGACACCTCGACCATGCGCTTGAGGGCGTCGGCGGCGATGTCCTCGTTGCGGCCGGCGCGGCGACCCACGAGGTCCTTGACCTGCTCACGCTCGACCTCGTGGCTGACGCGCAGGATCTCCAGCTCGTTGCTGACCGAGTCGGTGTGGCAGTTGACGCCGACGACCTTCTTGTCGCCCTTCTCGAGCGCCACCTGGTAGTGGAACGCGGCGTCGGCGATCGCGGCGGAGAACCACCCCTCCTCGATGCCGCGCAGGATGCCCGAGGTCATCGGCCACTGGGCGTCGGCGCCCTTCTTGCCGGTGTTCGCCCGCACCGCGGCGGCGAGGCTCTCCTTGTCGGCAGCACCGATACCGGAGGTGCCCATGCGCAGGATGGAGTCGAAGATCGCCTCGGCCTCGGCCTCGATCTTGTCGGTGAGAGCCTCGACGTACCAGGAGCCACCGAGCGGGTCGGCGACGTTCATGACGCCGGTCTCCTCCATGATGACCTGCTGGGTGCGCAGGGCCACCTCGGCGGACTGCTCGGTCGGCAGCGCGAGGGTCTCATCGAGGGCGTTGGTGTGCAGGGAGTTCGTGCCACCGAGCACCGCGGCGAGCGCCTCGGTCGCGGTGCGCACGACGTTGTTGAGGGGCTGCTGGGCCGTGAGCGACACACCGGCGGTCTGGGTGTGGAAGCGCAGCCACTGCGCCTTCTCGCTCGTGGCGCCGTACACGTCACGCAGCCACTTGGCCCAGATGCGGCGGGCCGCGCGGAACTTGGCGATCTCCTCGAAGAAGTCGAGGTGGGAGTCGAAGAAGAAGCTCAGACCCGGGGCGAAGGAGTTGACGTCGAGACCGCGGGAGAGGCCCAGCTCGACGTAGCCGAACCCGTCGGCGAGGGTGAACGCGAGCTCCTGCGCGGCCGTGGCACCGGCCTCACGGATGTGGTAGCCCGACACCGAGAGCGGCTTGTACGCCGGGATGTTCTTGTTGCAGTACTCCATGAGGTCGCCGATCAGGCGAAGGTGCGGCTCCGGCTCGAACAGCCACTCCTTCTGGGCGATGTACTCCTTGAAGATGTCGGTCTGCAGCGTGCCGTTGAGCACGCCGGGGTCGATGCCCTGACGCTCGGCGGCCACGAGGTACATGCAGAACACCGGCACCGCAGGGCCGGAGATCGTCATCGAGGTCGTGACATCGCCGAGGGGGATGTCGGAGAACAGGGTGTCCATGTCGCCGGCGGAGTCGACGGCCACACCGCAGTGGCCGACCTCGCCGAGGCTCATCGGGTCGTCGGAGTCGCGGCCCATGAGGGTCGGCATGTCGAACGCGACGGAAAGGCCGCCACCGCCGCGGCTGAGGATCATCTTGTAGCGCTCGTTGGTCTGCTTGGCGTTGCCGAAGCCGGCGAACTGGCGAATGGTCCACGTGCGGCCGCGGTAGCCGGTGGGGTAGAGGCCGCGGGTGAAGGGGAACTCACCGGGCCAGCCGATGCGGTCGAAGTCGGGGTCGGCGGCCTCCTGCTCGGGCGTCGGACCGTAGACCGGCTCGACCTCCATGCCCGAGAGGGTCGTGAAGTCCGCGTTGCGGACCTTCGAGGCGGCGAAGCGCTGCTGCCAACGCTCGCGTCCGGACATCTGCTGCGTCTCCATCGTCGTCATGCCCACAAAGTACTAGGACTTCCTAGTATCTGGCTAGGGGTGACGGGTGAGTAACCGCAACAGTGCAGTTCAGGCGCCCTCAACTCGTGATGTCTTTGGTGCGGAACCGCCAGATCGCCAGGGCCAGACCACCTGCGATGTAGCAGGCGAACACCACCAGGCCGCGCAGCATCGCGTCGTAGAACACCGGCTCGCGGAAGACGTCGGAGAACGCGGTCCAGTGGGTGACGATGAGGTAGGGGTGCATCGCCTCGGTCTGCGGCAGGCTGCCGACGATCTGCATCGCCATCGTCACGATGACCACGGCGATCATCGCGGCGATGGGCTGCTCGGTGAGGGTGGAGATGAGGATGCCGAGGGCGAGCACTGCGGCGAGTGCGGCCGTGGCGTAGGCCGCGGCGCCGAGCACACGCAGCACGCCCTCGCCGTAGGTGAGCTCGAAGCCCGACAGGGTCGGCACCGGCCCGGCCCCGAAGAGCACGAGCCCGGCGAGCAGCCCGGTTCCGACCACGACGAGCACCGCGAAAGCGACCCCGGCGAGCGCCGCGAGGTACTTCGCGAGCAGGAGCCGGGTCCGCCCGACCGGCACGGTGAGGACGTAGCGCAGGGTGCCGCCGCCCGCCTCCCCCGCGACCGCGTCACCACTGACGGCGGCGACGGCCAGGGGCAGGAACAGCGGCATCTGCACCATGAGCGCGGTGATGGCGACGAACATCCCGTTGAGGGTGATGTCGGAGAAGAACGCCGGCCCGCGTCCCGGCTCGGGCGCGTTGTGCCAGACGGCGATCGCGAGGATGAGCGGCACCGAGGCGAGGATGAGGATGCCGACCTGGTTGCGGCGGCGGCCGGCGATGAGGGCCATCTCCGAGCGCACGAGACGCCAGAAGGCCCCCGGTCGGGCCCGCGGCACGTCGGCATGCCTCACCGCTGTCGATCCTTCAGCGACTGACATCGAAGCCCTCCCCGGTGAGCGCGACGAACAGGTCCTCTAGGCGCGGCGCGCGCACCTCGAAGCCGCGCACGGGTACTCCGGCGCGCACCAGGGCGGCGACGAGATCCTCCGGCGCCTGGTCGCCGAGGTCGGCATGGACGCCCGATTCCTCGACGCTCACACCACCCAGCCCGCGGTCGGTGAGCACGGTGGCGGCCGCCTGCGCGTCGGGGGTGAGCACCCTGACCTGCGTCGGGGCGGCGGCGCGAATCTCCTCGACCGTGCCCTGAGCCACCAGGCGCCCCTCGCGCATCACGCCGAGATGGCTGCACACCTGCTCGATCTCGCTGAGCAGATGACTGCTGACGAGCACGGTGACGCCGTCGGCCGCGAGCGCCGAGATGAGGGAGCGGATCTCGCGGGTGCCCTGCGGGTCGAGACCGTTGGTCGGCTCGTCGAGGATGAGCAGGTCACGCTCGGCGAGCAGCGCCGCGGCGATGGCGAGGCGCTGCTTCATGCCGAGGGAGTAGGCGCGAAACCGCTTGGCTGCGGCAGCGAGGAGGCCCACGCGTTCGAGGGCCCGGTCGATGCGCTCCTCACGGGTGCGCGGATCGGCGAGCGCGTCGACGGCATCGAGGCGCCGCAGGTTGGCCCGGCCGGAGAGGTGGGAGTGGAACGCCGGGCCTTCGACGAGGGACCCGACACGCGTGAGCGCGGCCGAGGCCTCGGCGGGGACGGGCCATCCGAGCACCTCGATGTCGCCCGAGTGCGGGCGCACGAGGCCGAGCAGCATGCGGATGGTCGTCGTCTTGCCCGACCCGTTGGGGCCGAGAAATCCGTAGACGGCCCCGCGCGGTACGTGCAGGTCGATGCCGTCGACGACGCGGACCGAGCCGAAGGTCTTGACGAGGCCCTGGGTGCGCACGGCGGCACCACCGCCCTCCCCGGGCGTGGTCGCCGCTTCGACGGAGACCAGGGTCACCGGCCCGACTCGGCGAGCGCGGCGGTGAGCGTGCCGGCGTCCACGGCACCGGCAGCGACGGCGTCGTCGGTGATGACGACGGAGAACAGGGTGCCGTCGAGGACGCGGCCGGTGCCCCAGTCGCCGGAGACCTCGGGCAGGGCGTTGAGCACGTCGCCCGCACCGACCTCGCCGCCACCGTGGGGACCGCGCGGCGCCTGATCGCCGGTGGCGAAGACGTCGAGCCCGCCGCTCGGCATGGGCATGACGTAGACCCGGCCCCAACCCTCTCCGACGACCGACACCTCGGGCTTGCCCGTCGACGTCGAGGGCTTCGCACGATCGGGCTTCTCCGTGTGCGCAGCGTCGGCCGGAGCCTCTTCGACGGTGGTGCCGGTGGGCGGGGTGAAGGTGAACATGCGGTCTTCGACATCGCCGAGTTCGAGGCTCGTGAACCCGATCTCGTAGGCGGGGGCGCTGAGCTTGGTCGAGTTGATCTGGACCCGCAGCGGCATCATCGTCTCGCCGTCGACGGCGATGCGGACATCGCGCACCAGGGTGTTCTGTGCGTCGGGGGTGATGACGAGTTCGTAGGCGTCACGGCCCGCGACCCTGGACTGCGAGGTCGTGCTCACGGTCGCGGACTCGTCGAGGGTGTCGACGACCTGCCGCGCCGCCTCTTCGGGCGTGCTCGGCAGGTGCGGCATGTCGGTCTTCCGAGGCGTGGCCGAGTGGGACGGGGCGTCGGCCGGGAGGGTGTGGTGCACGGCGGTGCGGTCGGCGCTGGACCAGATCCACGCGTCGACACCGTTGCGGATGACGTTGGTCTCGCCGGCCTCGCCGAGCTTGGCGAGGCGCACCTTGTCGGGGCCGTCGTACCAGACCCGCATCGTGTGCGAGCCGCTGACGAGCGAGGCGAACTCGGCCGAGGCCGCCGCGCCGGGGATCTCGGGCAGACCCAGGTCAGCTTTGGCGACGACGGTCCCGGCGAGGGCGGGCACGTCGGCGTGCTGCATGCCGGTGAGGATCTCCTGCGCCGACTTCTCGGGCAGCCCAGACCCGGCCGTCGCGACGACCGCGCCGTACCCGACCCCTCCGATGGCGAGGGCGGCGACGGCGGGAATCGCCCACCTGCGGGATCCAGCGAGTCCGTTGCTCATGACCCTATGGTGCCCCGCCGACCTGTCACCAACCTGACGTGCGTACCGCAGTGGCCGCGTCACCCCCTCGGCCGCACTCGTCAACCGGATGGAGAACCTCGTCGAGCGACTCGCGTCCACCTAACGCCGTCATGGGCTGACGTGGCCGAACCCGTTGGTCGAGGAGGAGCGCAGCGACGTCTCGAGACCATCGAGACCGGCGCACCAGCGACACGACCCCGACGTGGGAGGCTGGTGGGGTGCGGGTGCTCGTGGTCGAAGACGAACCGGGGATGGCGCGCGCCCTGCGCAAGGGCCTGTCGGCCGAAGGGTTCGGGGTCGAGGTCGCCACGGACGGCCCAGCGGGCCTCGACATGGCCCGGTTCGGGGAGTTCGACGCGGTCCTGCTCGACGTCATGCTCCCCGGGATGTCGGGGTACGACGTCGTGCGCACCCTGCGCCGCGAGGAGAACTGGGTGCCGGTCCTCATGGTCTCGGCGAAGGACGGCGAGTACGACGAGGCCGACGGGCTCGACGTCGGCGCCGACGACTACCTCACCAAGCCGTTCTCGTTCGTCGTCCTGCTCGCCCGGTTACGGGCGCTGTTGCGCCGCTCCCCCGGCAGCCGACCGGTGACCCTGCAAGCAGGCGGCATCGAGCTCGACCCGGCCACCCGGGACGTCGCCGTCGACGGCGCACACGTCACCCTCTCCACGCGGGAGGCGGTCTTGCTCGAGCATCTCCTGCGCGCGTTCCCGCGCCCGGTCGCCAAGGATCACCTGCTCGAAGATCTGTGGGCCGACGCGGACGACCCCAACCTCGTCGAGGTCGCCGTCGGGCACCTGCGACGCAAGGTCGGGCGGGAGCGGATCGTCACCGTCCGCGGCATCGGCTACCGCGTGGCGCACGAGCAGTCGTGACGGACACGACGGCGGGAGCCGGGCGGCGATGGAGCGTCCGGGCGCGGGTCGCCGGCATCACGGCCGCGCTGCTGGCCGCCGTGCTCGTCCCCGGCGCTCTCGTGCTGGCCCTCGCCGTGGCGATGAGCGAGCGGGCAGCCCTGGACGGGCAACTGCACGCCACGGGGGCCGAGGTCGCCACCCTCGTCGAGGAGAACCGGTTACCCACGACGCTGCCGGTCGCCGGAGCGCGCATGGTGCAGGTGGTGGAGCCCGACGGCACGGTCGAGGCGGCCTCACCCTCGGCGGACCGGATGGTGGCGCTGCTCTCCCCGCAAGAGATCGCCGAGGTGGAGCCAGGCGAGAGCGTGGAGGTGTCGGCCGGGCGCATCGCGGAGGCGGGCACGATGCGGGTCCTCGCCCTCCCGGCCGGCCCCGAGACACGAGGGCGTATCGTCCTCGTCGCAGCCCCCGTGCCTGACACGTCCGCCGCGCAGCGGGCGCTGTGGGTGGGGCTCGCGACCGGGGTCGCGCTTGTCGTGGCGTTGGGGGCCGGGCTGTCGTGGCGCGCGGTCGGGGCCGCCCTCCAGCCGGTCGAGGCCTTGCGCCGCGGGGCCGACGGCATCGGTCAAGGGGCCCGTGACGCCCGTCATGACACCGGGCCTGCGCGCCTGCCCGTTCCGGCGACCCGCGATGAGGTGGCCGCGCTGGCGATCACCCTCAACGGCATGCTCGACCGGCTCGACGCGGCAGCCACGGCCCAGCGGCGGTTCGTCTCCGACGCGGCCCACGAGCTGCGCAGCCCGCTCGCGAGCCTGCGGATGCAGATCGAGGTGGCGCAGCGGCTCGAGAACAGCGAGTTGGCGAACGAGCTGAGCCCCGATGTCGACCGGCTGGGGCGTCTCGTCGATGATCTCCTCCTGTTGGCGCGGGCCGGATCGGCATCCCCGACGCGCCGTCCGGAGCCCGTCGACCTCGCCGATCTCGTCGCTGAGGTGTGCAGCCGCTACGGTCACGCCCGTGTGCCGGCGCGGTGGACGCGGGCCGATCGGCTCGATCAGGGGGTGCCGAACGGTCCAGGCGGAGGTGCCGATCGGCTACTCCAGCAGGGGCCAGATGGTCCGGTGGTGTGGGCCGATCGGCTCGCGCTGGATCGGGTGCTGTCCAATCTGCTGGACAACGCGGTGCGGCATGCCGCCACCGAGGTGGTGGTCGCGGTCGGGACGACGGACGAGCGGGGCGAGGGGGTCATCGAGGTCGTGGACGACGGCGCCGGAATCCCCGAGGCGCAGCGGGAGCGGGTCTTCGACCGGTTCGTGCGTCTGGACGAGGGGCGTGACCGGGACGCCGGCGGCAGTGGGTTGGGGTTGTCCATCGTCCGCGAACTCATCCGCGGTGAGCGCGGAACGGTGACGCTGCACGACGCCCGCCCCGGCGTGCGAGCTCGTATCACCCTGCGCGAAGGCACCGCCTGAAGGTAGATGTGGGCTGACCCGCAAAGGGAGAATCTGTTCATGGGGCTGAACATCAAGAACGAACGAGTGTGTGACCTGGCCCGGGAGGCCGCCCAGGTCATCGGATCGTCCCAGACCGGCGCCATCGAGGAGGCACTGGTCATGTTGCTGCGATCTCATGGCCGTCATCCTGAGCAGGTCGCGCAAGCACGTAGCCGAGCCTCCGTCGCGGCGATCCTGGCGCGCGTCGACCAGCAGCTGGCCGAGGCGACGCCGGCGCATCCGATGACATCCGACGACCTGTACGACGAGGTGGGTATCGACGTTATGGGCGAGGCAGCGGCTCACCTGCGAGGCTGAACTTCGGGGACTGCTTCGCGTACGCTCTGGCAGCTGAGCGCTCCCAACCCCTGCTGTTCAAGGGCGAGGATTTCGTCCACACGGACGTCCTTCGAGCGACGTGAGCGATCGCTCACGCTCTCGCGTTCCCTTCGACGTCGCCGTGGGCGATGCGGATCTTCTCGAGCAGCCGGAACAGTTCGACGCGCTCGGGGCCCGTCAGAGCTGACACGCCGAACCCTTGGGCGACGAGCACCTCCATGCCGCGTTCGGCGACCTCGCGACCGGTGGCCGTGATGACGGCGAGGGTGCCGCGCCCATCGTCGGGGTTGGGGATGCGCTCGACGTACCCCTGAGACTCCAGGCGCCGGATGAGGCTCGTCGCGCTCGTCGGATGCACCATGAGCCGCTCCCCCACCTTGCTCATGGGCAATCGACCCTCCCGGCTGAATGTCAACAGCACGAGGGCCTCGAAGCGCGGGAATGTCAGGTCGAAGGGGGCGAGACAGGCGTCGAACTCAGCGTGCAACACCTGCTGGACCCGCATGATCGACGTCGCCGTCGCCATCGATTGCGGCGCCGACGCCCTGCCCCACGTGCGCTCCCACAGCACGGCGGCACGACGGATCGGATCGAACGCCAGGTTCATGCAGGTCAGCGTACGAGGTCGAGGGTGGAGGCGGCAGCCGACCCCGGGGAACGCCTCAGGCGGACCCGGCAGTGCCGTCGAGAGCGGCGAGCACGTCGTCCGACGCGCTGTAGGGGTCGGACGCTCCGGCGACGACCTTGCCGGCGAGCTCGTCGATGCCGTGGCTGCCGCGCAGGTCACCCATGCGGGAGCGCAGCTCGCCCAGCACGAGGGCCTCGATCTCGTCGGCGGCGCGGGCGCGACGACGCCGTTCCAGCTCGCCGTGCTCGGTCATCCATGCCATGTGCTTGTCGATGCCCTCGATGACCTCCTCGACACCCTCCATGAGGTGCGCGATGGTCTTGAGCACGGGTGGGCGCCACAGGTTGGGCTCGGTGCGGTCACCCAGGCTGATCATGTGGCGGATGTCGCGCACGGTCGCATCCGCGCCGTCGCGGTCGGCCTTGTTGACGACGAACACGTCGCCGATCTCGAGGATGCCCGCCTTCGCGGCCTGGATGCCGTCACCCATGCCGGGCGCGAGCAGCACGAGGGTCGTGTCGGCCATGCCGACGATCTCGACCTCGCTCTGACCGACCCCGACGGTCTCGACGAGGACAACGTCGCACCCCGCCGCGTCGAGCACGCGCATCGCCTGCGGCGTCGCGGAGGAGAGCCCGCCGAGGTGGCCGCGGCTCGCGAGCGAGCGGATGTACACCTCGGGGTCGAGGGCGTGGTCCTGCATGCGCACCCGGTCGCCGAGCAGCGCGCCGCCGGAGAACGGTGAGCTGGGGTCGACGGCGAGGACGCCGACCCGCTTGCCCTGCTTGCGTAGCGCCGTGACCAGCGCATTCGTGGAGGTCGACTTGCCGACGCCCGGGCTGCCGGTGATGCCGATGATGTGGGCGTGGCCGGTGTGGGGGGCGAGCGCCTCCATGACCTCCCGCAGCGCGGGATGTCCGTCCTCGACGAGGGAGATGAGACGCGCGACGGCGCGCGGCGCACCCCCTCGAGCCGACTCGACCAGTGCAGGGACGTCGACCTGACGTGCCACGGTGGGCCCACCTTCTTCAGTGTGTGCGGACGGGACGACAACGACGATGGCCGGTGGAGCGGGCGTCCGCGCCCGCCCCACCGGTCCAGCATGTCAGGCGATCAGCTCTTCGGGACGCGAACGACGAGGGCGTCACCCTGTCCGCCGCCACCGCACAGGGCGGCCGCGCCGACACCGCCGCCGCGACGCTTGAGCTCGAGGGCGAGGTGGAGGGTGATGCGGGCACCCGACATGCCGATGGGGTGCCCCATGGCGATGGCGCCGCCGTTGACGTTGACCTTGTCGTCGGCGAGGCCCAGCTCGCGCGCGGAGGCGATGCCGACCGCGGCGAACGCCTCGTTGATCTCGACGAGGTCGAGGTCGCCGGGCTCGATGCCCTCCTTGCGGCAGGCCTCGACGATGGCGTTCGCCGGCTGGGACTGCAGAGTCGAGTCGGGTCCGGCGACGACGCCGTGCGCGCCGATCTCGGCGAGCCACTCCAGGCCGAGCTCCTCGGCCTTCGCCTTGCTCATGACGACCACGGCGCAGGCGCCGTCGCTGATCTGCGAGGCGGACCCGGCGGTGACGGTGCCCTCCTTGCTGAACGCCGGACGCAGCTTGCCGAGGGACTCGGCGGTGGTCTCGGGGCGGATCCCCTCGTCCTTGGTCACCTGGACCGGGTCGCCCTTGCGCTGCGGCACCGAGACGGCCACGACCTCGTCCTCGAAGACGCCCTTGTCCCACGCCTGCGCGGCGCGCTGGTGGCTGGCCGCGGAGAACGCGTCCTGCTCCTCGCGCGTGCACTCGACGGAGCCGCTGTTGGCCGACTCGGTGAGGTTGCCCATGCCCTGGTCGGTGAAGGCGTCCCACAGACCGTCGTAGTCCATGTGGTCCTTCATGGTGACGTTGCCGTACTTGTAGCCCGAGCGGCTGCCCATGAGCATGTGCGGCGCCTGGCTCATCGACTCCTGGCCACCGGCGACGACGATGTCGAACTCCCCGGCGCGGATGAGCTGGTCGGCGAGGGCGATCGCGTCGATGCCCGAGAGGCACACCTTGTTGATGGTGAGGGCGGGCACGTTCATCGGGATGCCGCCCTTGACGGCGGCCTGGCGGGCGGGGATCTGGCCGGCGCCCGCGGTGAGCACCTGCCCCATGATCACGTAGTCGACCTGGTCGGGCGCGACGCCCGCCTTTTCGAGGGCACCGGCGATGGCGAAGCCACCGAGGTCGGCGCCGGTGAAGCCGGACAGGGAGCCGAGCATGCGCCCGATGGGCGTGCGCGCACCGGCGACGATCACGGTGCTGTTGGGAGATTCGGTCATGAGTGGGCCTCCACGGAGCCGAGTTGATGACAGGCACGACCACTCTAGGCCGAAGGTCCCGGACGGCAGCAGTGTGGCGACCATGATTCGAGCGGCGCCGTGGCCGGTCGGGGACGGCGCGCAGGGTCGGGCCGTTCGTCCCCTCCCGGCGTGAGAACCGGGCTCTGCGGGGCGCGGATCAGTAGGCTCGTCCCATGAGCGCATCGTTGTTCACCCACATCGACCACGTCGGCATCGCGGTTCGCGACCTGGATGAGGCCATTCGCTTCTACGAGGAGAAGTACGGGATGCGCATGGCGCATCGCGAGGTCAACGAGGAGCAGGGTGTCGCCGAGGCGATGATGGAGGTCGGCGACTCGTCCTCCTGCATCCAGCTGTTGGCCCCGCTCGACGAGAACTCGACCATCGCCAAGTTCCTCGACCGCAGCGGGCCCGGCATGCAGCAGATGGCCTACCGGGTCGAGAACATCGACGAGGCCTGCGCGGCGCTGACCGAACGTGGCCTTCGTCTCCTCTACCCCGAGCCCAAGCGCGGCACGGCGGGCTCGCGCATCAACTTCATCCACCCCAAGGACGCGGGCGGTGTCCTCGTCGAACTGGTGGAACCCGGCTCAGGCCACTGACCTCCGCGCCGGCTCGCCGTCCGCCCGCTTTCTGACGTTGTCGCAGGCCCAGGGCCCGTCGCCATGTGGTGGCGGGCCCTGCTCCTCGCTCTCCACAGGTAACCCGTGATGAACGTCACCGCTTGGCATATCGCGCAGCCCCCTACCCGACAGTCAAGGTTGCTTCATAGCGCCCCGCGGTGATCGACGCTGCGGGGTGCCCACTCGATGACGAGCACAAGGAGACGCCATGCAGGAGATCCTGGACGCCATCATGTCCGGCGACCGGACCGCCGAGACCTATTCCGGTCTGCCGCTGCCGGAGTCGTTCAAGGCCGTCACCGTCCGCAAGGACGAGGTCGACATGTTCGAGGGTCGCGCGAGCCGCGACAAGGACCCCCGCGAGAGCCTCCACCTCGACGAGGTTCCGCTGCCCGAACTCGCCCCGGGCGAGGCGCTGGTCGCCGTCATGGCGAGTTCGGTCAACTACAACACCGTCTGGACCTCGATCTTCGAGCCCGTCCCGACGTTCGGGTTCCTCGAGCGGTACGGCCGCCTCTCCGAGGCCGCCAAGCGGCACGACCTGCCCTACCACATCGTCGGTTCCGACCTGTCGGGCGTCGTGCTGCGCACCGGGCCGGGCGTGCACGTGTGGAAGCCGGGCCAGGAGTGCGTCGCGCACTGCCTCTCGGTGGAGCTGGAGCACCACGACGGCCACAACGACACGATGCTCGACCCCGAGCAGCGCATCTGGGGCTTCGAGACCAACTTCGGCGGCCTGGCGCAGCTCGCCATCGTCAAGGCCAACCAGCTCATGCCCAAGCCCGAGCACCTCACCTGGGAGGAGGCCGCCTCCCCCGGCCTCGTGAACTCCACCGCCTACCGCCAGCTCATCAGCAAGAACGGTGCGGCGATGAAGCTCGGTGACCGCGTGCTCATCTGGGGCGCCTCCGGTGGCCTCGGCTCCTACGCGACGCAGATGGCGATCGCGGGCGGCGCCACCCCCGTGTGCGTCGTCTCCTCGCCGGAGAAGGCGGAGATCTGCCGCCGGATGGGTGCCGAGCACGTCATCGACCGCAACGAGCGCGGCTACCAGTTCTGGAACGAGGACGGCACCAAGCAGAACCCCAAGGAGTGGAAGCGGTTCGGCTCCGACATCCGTGAGCTCACCCGCGGCTACGACGTCGACCTCGTCTTCGAACACCCGGGCCGTGAGACGTTCGGCGCGTCGGTGTACGTCACCCGCAAGGGCGGCACCATCGTCACGTGCGCCTCCACGTCGGGTTACATGCACGAGTACGACAACCGCTACCTGTGGATGAACCTCAAGCGGATCGTCTCCAGCCACTTCGCCAACTACCGCGAGGCGTGGGAGGCCAACAGCCTCATCCGGCGTCGCCTCATCCACCCGACCCTGAGCAAGACGTACTCGATGGACGAGGTCGGCCAGGCCGCCTACGACGTCCACAAGAACGCCCACCAGGGCAAGGTCGGCGTGCTCTGTCTCGCCCCGGAGGAGGGCCTGGGCATCTCCATGCCCGAGCGTCGCGAGCCCCACCTCGAGGCGATCAACCGCTTCCGCAACATCTGAGGCGTGACGGGGTCAGCGTCTCCGTCTGCGTCACCGTGCCCCGTCACCGACCCCGGTGGCGGGGCGCGGCGCGTCCGGGGGAAGACAGGACCATCGACACCGGGCCCCCGAGACTGCGTAGTAACCTGCCCTGAGCCCGGCGCGCACGCCAGGACCGACCGGTGACGGGAACCCTGCGCTCCCCGTCGCGCGTTCGAACGCCGGTGATCGGCACGCGATCCAACAGCGGAAGGCACGAGGTGACATGGTGCGACCTCTCGCGTCAGCGATAGGACCCGCGAGGAGGTCGACGGTGGCGGGCGCGC
>JAUNTP010000075.1 GCA_030538585.1 Mobilicoccus sp. | reverse complement strand
GCGACCGAGCCGCCCCGTGCGGCGGCTCCCTGCGGTGCTGGAGACCTCGGCCGGGGGGATCGTGGTCGACGTCGTGCAGGGCCGCGCGAGGATCGCGGTCATCGCTCGACGCAATCGGGCGGGCCGCGTCGAGTGGTGTCTGCCCAAGGGTCACCAGGAGGCCGACGAGACGCTGGTCGAGACCGCCGAGCGCGAGGTGGCCGAGGAGACCGGCATCGTCGGTCGCGTCCTCGTCACCCTCGGCACCATCGACTACTGGTTCTCCACGCAGGACCGGCGTGTCCACAAGATCGTGCACCATTACTTGCTCGAAGCGCTCGGCGGTGACCTCACCATCGAGAACGACCCCGACCAGGAGGCCATCGACGTCGCCTGGGTCGATCTCGCCGAGGTCCACCAGCACCTCACCTTTCCCAACGAGCGCCGCATCGCTCGCCTCGCGTGGGAACGGCTGGCCGGGCAGGAATGATGCAGGCATGCGCCTCGTGAGCGGTGTCCGCGCGGCCCTCGCCGTGGTCTTCGCCGCATCCCTCGCCGTCCCCGCGGGGATGCCGACGCCCGCCGCTGCGCAGACCGCGACGATCACCACCTTCGGGGCGTCGACCCCCGCGATACCGGCCGGGACGCCCCCTCCGACCTCCTCGACCGCCGTCGCACCGGATCAGGTCGCGGCCGCGTCGACCGGAGCGATGCGCATCGACGCCGTGACACCACAGGTGGCCGTTCCGGGTGAGGACGTCACGGTGTCGGTCGAACTGCACAACACGACGACAGGGGTCTTGTCTCCGACCGTGGAGGCCCGCGTCGGAACCGCCATCAACACCCGCGACGCCGTGGCCGACCACGCCGAGAACCCCGCCCTGGACCTCCCGGTCCTCACCACGACGACGGTCGAGACCCTGGCGCCCGGGGCGCGCACGACGGTGTCGCTCACCCTGCCGGCCGACGACCTCGCGCTGCGCCGCCCCTACGGCGCCCTCCCGGTCACGCTCACCGTCACCGGGCTGCCCGACGCCCCACGCATCGGCACGTTCATCCCCTACCAGGTCATCAAGGAGTACGAGCCGCTGCGCCTCGCGGCCGCCCTGCCCCTCACCGCGGACCCCGACCCCCGCGTCCTCAGCGGCGTCGCCGACGAACGCCTCGCCGCGTGGACCGACATGGTCGCCCCCGGCTCCCGCCTCGACCGGGTCCTGCGCGCCGCGGAGACCGGGGACGTCACCGTCATCGTCGACCCGCAGCTGTTCGGCCCCGCCGATGCGGGCGAGGACACCCCCGCGGACGATCCCCGGGCAGGGTTCGCCGATCGGGTCGCCGCCATCGACGCCTGGGCCTTGCCGCTCGGGGACCCCGACCTGTCCGCCCTCACCGCGGTCGACGCCATCTCGCCCCGCACGCCGCTGCCGGACGCCGCCGACACCCCGCTGATCGCCTGGCCCGCCGGTGCGAGCGGGGCCGCCGTGCGCGACACCGCCGCCCGACTGGGCGAGGCCGACCGTTCTGGCCCCGCCGCCGTCATCGTGCCCACCCCCGAGGACCCCTCCGGTTTCACCGGCTCGGCGGTGCGCCTCGACGAGGCCGGCACCCGCGTCCTGCGCGCCGACCGCTCGCTGTCGGCCGTCCTCGGCACCGCCACGAGCGGCAGCGGACCCCTGCTCGCCCAACGCGCCCTCGCGGACAGTGTCGGCCTCCTCGCCGAATCACCGGGGCGCGCCCGCGACGCCTTCGTCCTGCCCGACCGCGGGCTCGACCCCGACCCCGACGCGCTCACCGCCGTCCTCGACGCCCTCGACGCCGCGCCCTGGATCACCGACGTCGACGCAGGTGCCTACCTGGGCGACGAGCCCGCACCGGAGTCCGTCGTCGACACCGCGCCCCCGGCCACGACCCCCGCCTCGCCCCTCACCAGGGAGAACGCCGACGAGGTCGGGCGCATCGTCGATCTTGCCGCCGGGCTGCGACCCGTCCTGCCCGGCGCCGTCATCCCCGCAGACCTGGAGAGCACCCTGGTCTCCACCCGCTGGCGAGGCCACGTCGACGCCTGGGAAGACGCTAAGAAGAGGCTCGCCGACCGCCTCGATGAACTGTCGAGCGGCATCTACGTCGTCCCCAGCACCATCAACTTCTTCGCCGACCACGGCGCCCTGCAGGTCACGGTCGTCAACGACCTCGACGTCGAGGTGTCCGACGTGCACCTGCAGACCACCGTGCGGGGGCGTCCCTCCCGCCTCGTCGTGCGCAGCGAACCCGAGCCCCTGACGATCCGCCCCCGCAGCCGCACCACCGTGCGGTTCGACGTGGAGGCGCTCGCGGCCGGGATGGTGCCCATCACCACCTCGCTGCGCACCCCCGACGGCACCCCGCTCGGCCAGGATGCGACCGTCGACGTCCAGGTCCGCCCCACGAACGGATGGCTGTTGCTCGCCGCCGGTGGCGTCGTCGGGGCCGTCTTCTTCTTCGGACTGCTGCGCGCCATCCGCCTCGGCGAACGTCGGGTCAGCGACTCCGACATGCGCGACCTCGACCTCACCTGAGAACCCTCGTCCCAGGAGGCTGCCATACACGGACGCGGACGCGCGCCCGGCGTCACTACGATGGCGGCGGACCTACCCCCTCCGACGAACGGACCCCGATGAGCAGCAGCCGCAGCCTGGCGCGCAACAGTGCGGTCATGGCCGCCGGGAGCCTCGTCTCCCGGGTCCTCGGTGTGGTCCGGCAGGCCCTCATCGTCATGATCTTCGGACGCACCCTCGCCGGTGAGGCCTGGAGTGTGGCGAACACCCTGCCCAACACCGTGTTCCTCCTGCTCGCGGGCGGCGCCATCAACGCCGTCCTCGTCCCGCAGATCAGCAAGGCGATGCAGCGCGAGGACGGCGGGTCGGACTTCATCGACCGCCTGCTCACGCTCGCGTTCGTCGGTCTCACGGTCGTGACGGCGGCGTGCATCGCGCTGGTCCCCGCCCTGGTGCGCCTGTTCTCCGACACCGACTTCGACCCCGCCGCCCACAACCTGGCCGTGGCCTTCGCGTTCATCGCCATGCCCGCCGTGTTCTTCTACGGCCTCTACGCGATCCTCGGCCAGGTGCTCAACGCCCGCGAGGCCTTCGGCTGGTTCTCCTGGGCCCCGGTGCTCTGCAACGTCGTGTGGATCCTCGGGCTGGGGTCCTTCCTCGCCCTCTACGGGCGCCGCCTCGGTTCCCCCGAGGAGTACACGCCGGCGATGATCGCCCTCCTTGCCGGCTCCCTCACCGTAGGCGTCGCCCTGCAGGCCCTCGTGCTCATCGTGCCGCTGTGGCGCAGCGGCTTCCGCTACCGGCCGCGCTTCGGGTTCCGGGGTGTGGGCCTCGGCAGCGCCAGCCGCGTCGCGGTGTGGACCTTCGCCGCCCTCGTGGTCTCCCAGGTGGCCCTCGTCGTGCAGTCGCGAGTCCTCACCTCCGTCGCCGACGGCGACTCGGGCAAGCTCGCCTACGACAGCGCGTTCATGCTGTTCATGACGCCGCACGGCCTCATCACGGTCTCGCTGGTGACCGCGCTCTTTACGTCGATGTCGCGCGCCGCGGCAGCCGGCGACACCCCGCAGGTGCGCAGCGAGGTCGGCCACGGCCTGCGGGTCATCGGCGCCACCGTCATTCCGGTCACGGTCGGTGGCCTCGTCCTGGGTACCTCCCTGACGACCCTCATCTTCTCGGGTCCCTCCCTCGAGACGGGCAACGCCATCGGATACGTGATGATGGCGATGCTCGTCGGGCTGCCCTTCTACGGGGCCTTCTACGTCGTCCAGCGGGCCTTCTACGCCCACGAGAACGCCAAGACGCCGTTCTGGCTGCAACTCGTCAGCTCCGGGGTGTTCGTCGTCCTCGGCCTCGCCTGCTACCTCGCCACCTCCGAATACCGGGCGGTCGCGGTCGCCGGGGCCCAAGCGGTGAGCAACATCGGCGCCGCTGCCCTCGCCATCGTCTGGCTCCGCGCCCACCTCGGCGGTCTTGACCTCCACGTCGTCGTGCGGACCTGGGTCCGCAGCCTCGTGGCCGCCCTGCCCGCGGGCGCGATCGCCGCCGCCATCGCCCTGCCGATGCGACGCTTCGGCGCCCCGCTGCTGCCCGGACCCTCGGACGGCATGTGGCTCGCCTCCGCCTTCGGACTCGCCCTCGCCGGAACCGCTTTCGTCGCCTGCTACCTCCTCCTGGCACGCCGGATGCACATCACCGAAGTGGACGAGTTCACCGCGCCGGTGCTCCGCCGCCTGCGCGGCGTTTTCACGCGGTGACGTTCTCCCCCTTAGACTTTCCCCACGGTGGGGGCCGTCGGCGTGCCGCGGTCGGCACCAGGATCCGGCCCGGAGTTCCAGGTCGGACGATCGTCTGAAAGGGGAACGGCCGTGCAGGGTGTGGGAACCGGTCGTCTGGTCGCGAGCCGGTATGCGCTGCGCCAGCGGCGCGCCACCCTCGGCGCCATCGAGGTCTGGGCCGCAACGGACAGCACCCTCGGGCGCGAGGTCGCCGTGACGGTGTTGCCGTCCGCAGACCCCAAGGCGAACGCCCTGCTCGACGCCGCCCGCCGGTCGGCGACCGTCAACGACCACCGCCTCGTGCGCGTGCTCGACGTCGGTTCCCGCGGTGAGATCGCTTGGGTCGTCGAGGAATCCCTCTCCGAATCCACGAGCATCGCCGACCTGCTCGCCGGTGGCCCGCTGCCCCCGGAGGAGGCCCGCCGTATCGCCGGTGAGGTCGCGAGCGCGCTCGACGTCGCTGCCCGCGGCGGTCTGCACCACCAGCACGTCACCCCGCACGCGGTGCGCCGTACCAAGGCCGGCATCGTCAAGATCGCCGGGCTCGCCACGGCCGCGGCTGTCGAGGGCACGACGATCCCCGACGCCGACGAGGCGCAGCGTGTCGACGCCCTCGGGGTCGCGGCGCTGCTCTACGCCGCGATGACGACCCGCTGGCCGCTGCGCACCCCGGTGCCGGGCCTGCAGGCCGCGCCGCGCATCGCGGGCACCATCGCCGCTCCCTCGGAGATCGCGGTGGCCGTCCCCCCGGACCTCGACGCGCTCTGCCGTGACGCCTTCGGCCGCACCTCCAGCGTGCGCACCCCCGGTGAGCTCGCCTCCCGCCTCGGCCCTTGGTCGCACACCCTCGTGCGGCACGTCAGCCCGACACCGGCGAGCGCGCCCCCGACCGAGCAGATCCCCCGGGTACGTTCCGACCACGCGCCCACCAAGACCTCCACGGCACGCACCGGTGCCGCTGCCGCCCGCATGGCGGGGGCGGGGGGCGCGGCCGGTGCAGCGTCGAGCGCGGGCGCGGCCCCCAGGGGGGCTGCGGCGTCGGGCCGAACGGACGGTCCGCGCAAGCCCAGCCATCGCGAGCAGCGCGCCCACGAGAAGGCCGCGCAGGCCGCCGAAGCGCGCCGAGAGATCGCGGCGCGCCGCCGGGACCCCGGGTTCCTCGACGTGCCCGAGGCCTTGGCCGCGAGCTCCGGCCCGTTGGAGCCGCCCGCACCGCTCATCGCCGCCCCCGTCGAGCGCGAGGGCCGGTACGCCAAGATCATCCTCGGCGTCGTCGGTGCCGCCGTCCTCGCCGCCACGGTGCTCGCCATCGGCTCGCTCTCCAACGCGTTCGACGAGATGACCAGCGCCGTCGAGCCCACACCGACCACCACGCCCTCACCTGCGGCGCCGGCCACCCCCGGCCAGCCGCAGCAGTCGCCCACCGAGGACGCCACCGACGAGCCCCGGGAGGCCATCGCCTTCGTCGGCGCCCGGGCGCTGGATCCCGAGGGCGACGGCCAGGAGAACGACCGCGCCGTACCGCGGGCCTACGACGGTGACACCTCGACCTTCTGGCAGTCCGAGGGCTACCGCGCCGCCGACTACCAGGGCACCAAGAGCGGCGTCGGCATCGCCTTCGAGCTGCCGGAGGGTGTCGAGGCCACCGAGGTGTCCCTCGTCCTCGCCGAGCAGCCGCAGGACCTCACGGTGTATGCCTCGAGTAACCGCTCCACCGAGGACGCCACGGAGGTCGGTTCGCTCGAGGGCGCCACCGGCTCGCAGACCCTCGACATCCCCGAGAACGCCCGCGGGGAGCGGTTCCTCATCGTGTGGGTGACGAGCGCCGCGGAGCGTGAGGACGGCCGCTTCCGCGCCATCCTCACCGAGGTCACCGCCGTCTGAGAGGTCGCGCCACCTGCCCTGAGCTGCGTTGTCCCCCCGGCGGCGGCACGCGCGGGCGGGAACTCCCGAGCCCCGGCGTTCGTCCTCCTCTTGCAGACGAGAGGGAGGACGGCCGGTGCGGCACCAGGACCATGACGAGGACCCCACGGGCGTCCGGCGCATGTTGTCCGGTATGTCCGACCCCGTGCCGCCCTCGCCGGACCTCGTATCCCGCATCTCCGAGAGCCTCGAGCAAGAACGCCGAGAGGACGACGGAGTCTGCCGCTTCGATCCGGCGGTCGAACCCCCGCCACGCCGTCTCACCCGGTTGCTCGTGCTCGCCGGCGTGTGCGCCTTCGGCGCCGGCATCGCCCTCACCGTGCTGGTCGACGCGGAGGCCGACCCGCAACGACAGGCCGTCCTCGCCACCGACACCTCGATCGCCGACCTCGACCCCGCCACACACATCACCCGGGTCTCCTCTGGCACGGCGTATGACCACCGACGCCTCGGCACCCAGGTCGGTGCCCTCCTCGATCCCGCCGCGTCCGGCTCGGGAGCCGCGGTGACCCTGCCCATCGGGACGCAGGACACCGGCGCGCTGGAGCGGTGCCTGGCCGATCTGGGGCTGCAGGGGTCGGTCGTCGTCGACCTGGCCACGCTCGACGGCCACGACGCGCTCATCATCGTCGCCGAGGACCCCCAGCAGCGCTACCACACCGTCGTCGCGGTCATCCCCGAGTGCGGGCACGCCGCGACCGAACGACTCGCCGGGCCGTACCGCATCCGCTGATCGCTGCGGAACAAGCACGCCGCGGACGTGGTTGACTCAGGCGATCACGGGTGCCGCCCGTGACACCCGACGACAAGGACGACTCCGCGTGACCAGCCCCGACTCCTCTGATCTCCTCGACGTGCTCATCGTCGGCTCCGGACCCGCGGGGTACACCGCCGCGGTCTACGCCGCACGTGCCGGTCTCGAACCCGTCGTCATCACGGGTTCCATCGACGCCGGCGGCGCCCTCATCAACACCACCGACGTCGAGAACTTCCCCGGATTCCCGGAGGGCATCATGGGCCCCGACCTCATGGAGAACATGAAGGCCCAGGCCGTGCGGTTCGGGGCGCGACTGGTCGCCGACGACGTCGTGGAGCTCACCCTCGACGGCGACGTCAAGACCGCCGTCGACGGCTCCGGGCGCACCTATCGCTCGCGCACGGTCATCCTCGCCATGGGCTCGGCCTACCGCGAACTCGGCCTCCCGCGGGAGAAGGAGCTCTCCGGTCACGGCGTCTCCTGGTGTGCCACCTGCGACGGCTTCTTCTTCCGCGGTCAGAACATCGCGGTCGTCGGCGGTGGCGACTCCGCCATGGAGGAGGCCACCTTCCTCACGCGCTTCGCCGAGTCGGTGACCATCGTCCACCGTCGTGATGAGCTGCGCGCCTCCAAGATCATGGTCCAGCGCGCCATGGACGACCCCAAGATCAGCTTCGCGTGGAACTCGACCGTCACCGAGATTCACGGCGACGCGAAGGTCAGCGGCGTCACCCTCACCGACACCCAGACCGGTGAAGAGCGTCGACTCGACGTCACCGGGCTCTTCGTCGCGATCGGGCACGACCCCCGCAGCGAGCTCGTCCGGAACCAGGTGCACGTCGACGCCGAGGGGTACGTCCTCGTCGACGGCCGCACCAGCCGCACCAATCTGCCGGGTGTCTTCGCCTGTGGCGATCTCGTGGATCACACGTATCGTCAAGCCATCACCGCGGCCGGCAGCGGCTGTGCCGCCGCCCTCGACGCCGAACGACACCTCGCCGACCTCGACGCGGGCACGCCCGCACCTGCCCTCTGACCCCATCGAAAGGACCCTTCCCATGGCCATCGCGACGACCACCGACGCCACCTTCGACGCCGACGTCCTGCAGAGCGACAAGCCGGTGCTCGTCGACTTCTGGGCTCCCTGGTGTGGCCCGTGCAAGGCCATCGCCCCCATCCTCGAGGAGATCGCGGCCGAGCACGGCGACAAGCTCACCATCATCAAGCTCAACACCGACGAGAACCCCGGGGTGACCGCCCGCTACGGCATCACCGGCATTCCGGCCCTCAACGTCTACACCGGTGGCGAGCTCGTCAAGAGCATCGTCGGGGCGCAGCCGAAGCCCAAGCTGCTCAAGGAGCTC
This sequence comes from Mobilicoccus sp., assembly GCA_030538585.1. Taxonomy (GTDB): domain Bacteria; phylum Actinomycetota; class Actinomycetes; order Actinomycetales; family Dermatophilaceae; genus Mobilicoccus. Next base: position 7,044 of record JAUNTP010000075.1, on the reverse strand, counting down.
GACCCCTTCATCAACTGAGATCCGCGACAGACAGCAGGCCCGGACCACCTGGTCCGGGCCTGCTGTTGTTCGGTGACCACAGCGCTCTCGTGTCATCGATGTTTCACGTGAAACATCACTGTCGGTGGTCGTGCCCCAGGACCTCGAGGATGCGATCGAGGTCTTCGACCGAGGCGAACTCCACGGTCAGCTTCCCGCGCTTGCGACCCATGTTGATCGAGACGCGGGTGTCGAGCCGGTCGGCCAGGGTATCGGCCACCCGGTCCAACTCCGGGTGCGAGGGAGCGGCGCGGCGGGCTCTCGGCGGCGCATCGGACCCGGTCTCGCCGAGCGCGATGAGCTCTTCGACAGCCCGCACCGACAGACCCTCGGCGACGATGCGTTGGGCAATCCGCTCCATGGCGGCCGGGTCGTCGAGGGAGAGCAATGCGCGAGCGTGTCCCGCACTGAGCACACCGGCAGCCACGCGACGAGCGACGAGCGGAGGCAGGCGAAGGAGTCGCAACGTGTTGCTGATCTGAGGCCGGGAGCGAGCGAGTCGGGCCGCGAGATCCTCGTGCGTGCACCCGAAGTCGTCGAGGAGCTGCTGGTAGGCCGCGGCCTCCTCGAGCGGGTTGAGCTGGCTGCGGTGCAGGTTCTCCAGGAGAGCGTCCCGCAGCATGTCGTCGTCGCCGGTCGAGCGCACGATGGCCGGGATGGACTCCAGGCCGGCACGACGGCTGGCCCGCCAGCGCCGCTCACCCATCACCAGCTCGTACTGCGAGTCCCCCTCGGGCGAGGAGCGCACGACGATGGGCTGCAGCACCCCGATCTCGCGGATGCTGTCGACCAGCTCGCCGAGGTCGTCCTCGTCGAACACCGTTCGCGGTTGGCGGGCGTTGGGCCGAATGGACGCGATGGACACCTGCGCGAACGTCGCTCCCGGCACCGAAGCGAGCGTCTCGTCCACGGACTCGTCCTGCGGGGCCGAGGACGGCTGAGCCGTCAGGTTCTCGTGCGATGTTTCACGTGAAACATCGCCGAAGAACGCGTCCCGGGGACGTGCGCCCGCCGGCGGCCCGTCGGGGATGAGCGCTCCCAGACCTCGACCCAACCCACGTCTACGCTCCACTGTCCGTCCTTTCGCGACCCGCGATCTCCGCGGCCGCCCGTCCGTAGGCCAACGCGCCCGTGCTGGCACCGTCATAGGAGATCACGGTCTGGCCGTGGCTCGGCGCCTCCGACACGCGCACCGACCGGGGCACCGTGGCCGTGAGGACCTCGTCGGGGAAATGGGCACGAACCTCGTCGGCGACCTGGGCCGACAGGCGGGTCCGCGCGTCGTACATCGTCAGCAGGATCGTCGTGACGGTGATCTGGGGGTTGAGGTGGCGCCGGATCATCTCGATGTTGCGCAGCAACATCGAAAGGCCTTCGAGGGCGTAGTACTCGCACTGGATGGGGATGAGGACCTCGCGTCCGGCGACGAACGCGTTGATGGTGAGCAAACCCAGGCTGGGCGGGCAGTCGATGAACACGTAGTCGGGCGGGGTGTCGACGCTCGCCAGGTAGGCGTCCACGGCGCGCTGCAGTCGGGTCTCTCGGGCGACGAACGACACCAACTCGATCTCGGCCCCCGCCAGATCGATGGTGGCGGGCACGCACTGCAGGCCGGGGATGTCGGGACAGTCGCGCACGACGTCGATGAGCGGCACGTCCTCGATGAGGACGTCGTAGACGCTGGCAATCCCGGATCGATGCTCGATGCCGAGCGCGGTGCTGGCGTTGCCCTGAGGGTCGGTGTCGATGACGAGGACACGGGCGCCGCCGGCGGCGAGCGCCGCAGCGAGGTTGACCGCTGTCGTCGTCTTGCCGACCCCGCCCTTCTGGTTGGCCACGGTGAACACGCGGGGTGAGGAGGGCCGCGGGAAGGGAGCTCCCGGCGGTGGCAGCACCGTGGGGCCCGGCCGCGGTTGGTCCGTGGGGACGTCGCCGGGGGGCTGCTCCTCTGCGACCATGTCCTCGGGGACGTCAGGCTCATCGGGCAGGTCAGCCACGGGGATGGTCTCTGACGCAGGGCTTGCGTCGATCGATGTTTCACGTGAAACATCCGTCGCCCGCCCTCGCTCTGTGGTGACCTCGTGCGCCGATGTTTCACGTGAAACATCGCCGTCTTCACCAGGCCACCCCAGCGCACCTGCGCCGCGTCGTGGAAGGGTTGACGGCCATCCGAGGGCCGTCGATCCGTGGGACACCCGTCATCCTCTCGCCGGGGACTGCCGTCCTACGGTAGTCGCTCGGGCGCCCGTCCATGACATCGGTCCGACAGGTAGGGCTTCTAGCGTCGCTTGCGGCCTGGTGCGGCGGTGCGCATCCCGCGCACGACCGTCGTCGGTGGGTCGAGGAGACCATCCCCCGCGGTGAGCACCGCGAGATCGGTCCAGCCGGCGCGCGTCGCCGCGGCACGGTCCCGGTCGACCTCTTGCCCCGCCGACGATCCTTTGAGGGCGAGCATGAGTCCGCCGGGAATCGTGAGAGGCGCCATCCATCGCGCAAGGGTCGCGAGCTTGGAGACGGCGCGGGCGGTGACGACCGTGCCCTGCACGTCGACCTCTTCGGCACGACCACGGTGCACGTGCACGCCCTCGAGCCCAAGGTCGTCGCGCACGGTCTCGAGCCAGGTGACTCGGCGGGCCATGGGTTCGACGAGGTGCACGGTGAGGTCCGGTCGGGCGATGGCGATGGCCAGCCCGGGCAGGCCGGCTCCCGAGCCCACGTCGACGAGGACGGCGTTCTCGGGAACCAGCTCTTCCACCACAGCGCAGTTGAGCACGTGGCGTTCCCACATACGTTCGACTTCACGTGGCCCGATCAGGCCGTGCGACACCCCCGTGTCGGCCAGGGCCTCGGCGTAGCGGACCGCGAGCGGCAGGTGGTCCCCGAACACCTGCGCCGCGGCCTCGGGGGCGGGGGGCAGCCCCGGCGTGCTCATGCCCCCGGGTGCACCACGACGTGTCGGCGCGGATCGGCGCCCTCGGACTCCGAGTGCAACCCGGCCCGCAGAACCTCGTCGTGCGCTACCTTGCGCTCGAACGCCGACATGGGCTCGAGCGGCTGCGGCTCACCCGTCCGGCGGCACTCCTCCACGGCCTGCTGCGCGATCTCGATGACGGCGCGTCGACGCTCGGCTCGGTGGCCGGCGACGTCGAGCATCAACCGGGTGTGCTCACCGGTCTGGGTCTGCACGGCGAGGCGCGTGAGCTCCTGCAGCGCCTCCAGCACCTTGCCGTCGGGCCCGACGAGGCGACGCGGGACGCGGCCCTCCTCGGAGTCGACGACGGCGATGACGGCGCGATCGCCGTCGATGTCCACGTCGATGTCGCCGTCCAGGTCGGCGATGTCGAGCAGCCGCTCGAGGAAGTCGGCTGCGACCTCTCCTTCACGCTCCAGGCGAGTGGTGCGGGAGGTCTCGTCGCGTTCGACGGTCTCACTCATGTGCGTTCTCCTTGGGTGAGGAAGGGGCGGTCAGCGCTTGCGTTTCTTGCGCTTGCGGGGCTGGGCACGTTGCCCCGAGGGCTTGCCCTGCGTGGCTTCGATCTCGGCCTTGGCGACGGCCGACGTGCTGCCGGTGCGCTCACCGGGGGCAGCGTCGTCCTCCTTGTGCAGGCCCGGCACCGTGAAGGCCTTGTGCTCCTTGCCGCGGCGTGCGCGGCGCTCCTGCAGGGCGCGCTCGGCCGGCGAGCCGGGCGCGGGCATGCGCTTGATGACGTAGAACTGCTGCCCGAGGGTCCACACGTTGGTGACGAGCCAGTAGATGAGGACGCCGATCGGGAAGTTCACACCGGTCACCGCGAAGATGACCGGGAACAGGTACAGCATGATCTTCTGCTGCTGCGCGAACGGGTTGTTGAGCGCCGACTCCGGCATGTTGCGGCGCATGAGCTGGTGCTGGGTGATGAACGTCGACGCCGACATCAGCACGATGAGCACGACCGTGATGATCTGCGTGTTGATGTCACCGGAGGTCATGAAGGTGGCCGACAGCGGCGCTCCGAACAGCGTGGAGGCCTCGGCCTGCGAGGCGAGCTCCTGACCGAGGGGACCTGCCGGTGAACGCTGACCCATGGCCACGGGGTGGAGGCCGTTGAGCACCCAGAACAGGGCGAAGAAGATCGGCATCTGCAGCAGGATCGGCAGACACGAACTGAACGGGTTGGTGCCGGTGCGTTTGTACAGGTCCATCGTCTCGGCGGACATGGCCTGCTGCGAGGCGGGATCCTTCTTGCCCTTGTACTTCTTCTGGATCTTCTGCAGCTCGGGCTGAATGAGCTGCATCCGGCGCATCGACTGGATCTGCTTGACGAAGAGCGGGATGAGCAGGATGCGGACGACGACGACGAGGCCGGCGATGGCGAGGGCCCAGTTCCACCCGGACGCCTCCGGCATGCCCAACGTGGTGTTCAGGCTGTGGAATGCGACGAGGACCCACTCGACCGCCCACTGCAGCGGCCACATCAGGGTGCCCCAGAATCCTCGTTCCATGTCTTCCTTCCTCGGGCGGGTGTGACCTCGCCGGTGACGTGCACTGGTGTGCTCAGGGGACGGGGCCGGTGGCCTCGGGCCCGGCGCCGTGGCGCTCATTGTTCCGTATCGGGCGACCGTCCTCATCCCGCTGCGGAACGTGGTCGACACCGCCAGGGTTCCACGGGTGGCATCGAAGGATCCGCCGCGTCCCCATCCAGATGCCACGCAGGGGCCCGAAGCGGGCGATGGCGGTGAAGGTGTAGGCCGAGCAGCTCGGGTAGAAGCGGCAACTCGGCGGGGTCAGCGGAGAGATGACCACTTGGTAGAAGCGCACCATCGCGAGCAGCGGGGCCCGCATGAGCCGCTGCGTCGGCGTCCAGCCCTCGGACTCCCCTGGGTCGTGCTGCTCGGTGCTCATGCGCCGGCCAGGGTGCGGTCGGCGTCCGGTTCACGCGTGGCGACGAGCTTGCGGATCACCCGCGTGAGATCGGTCGCCAGGGCGGCGCTGTCGGCGGTCGCGGCGGCGGGGTTGGCCCGCACGACGACGTCGTGTCCGGCCGGGAGCTCGGGGAGCAGACCGGCCATCACGGCACGCAGGCGCCGCTTGACGCGGTTACGCACCACGGCGTTGCCGACCGCTTTGGACACGACGAAGCCCACCCTGCACTCGGGCACGGTGGGCTGCGAAGCGCGCATGTGGACGACGACCAGACGGGTGCCGCCGCGTCGCCCCCGGGAGGCTCGCGAGAAGTCGTCGTGCCTGCGCAGACGGTGGGACGCCGGCAGCATGACAGCCTGGATCAGGCCGTGAGCTTCTTGCGACCCTTGAGGCGGCGGGCGGCGATGATCGAACGACCGGCGCGGGTGGACATCCGCAGACGGAAGCCGTGCTTGCGGGCGCGGCGGCGGTTGTTGGGCTGGAAGGTGCGCTTGCTCACGATGCTCTCCGTAGGTCTGCGCGAGGGCTCGCGCGATGTGCGTGTTCGGCCCGTCGAGCCGCACCGGTGCGACCGGGTGGTCCTCGACGGACGGGAGCGCCGCACGGATCCGGAGGTCGCCGGTCCTCGCGAGGTGCCCGTCAGGGCGCGTGCGCAGGAGCGGGCCGCATCCGGCCCGGACGACACATAGGGCCAGAGATCTACGGTACGCAGCGGGTCCGGTCGCGGTCAAACCGGCCCTCTACTCCATCACGGTCATCCACAGAACCGGGCTCGCCACGCCGAGGAGATCCGGTGATCGGCGGGAGCGAGCCCTACCGACCTCCGCCCTGCAGCCCCGGCGGCACCTCAGGCGCGCTCCCGTCGGCCCGCACGTGGTCGCGCCCGCCTCGTGCGAGGTCCCGCGGGTTCACCACCGCGACACTCACGCAGGCCCCTGGCTCCTGGGTCGCTCGCCGTCTTCGCATCCGGAATGGGTTGCGGGGTGGGGATTCTCGGGAAGAGGTTGCAGGTGGTCGTTCGGCGTTGTTACGGTTTCGTCACCTGTTGGTCAGATGTTCGTCCTGAACCTCCTCCGAGCGGTGCTTCGGCCCCGGTCGGGCGCACGGATGAGCCAGAATCATCGGGGAAGCAGTACGCCCAGAGCACAGATATCGAGCGATCACGGCCCGCCGCGCCACCGGCGCGGGCGTGGAGTGATCCTATTTCCACATCCTGTGCATGAGTCTGTGGACAAACCTCGACCGGAGTGTCCTGCGCACCCATGCTCCTGCGTAGTCTGAGCGCATGTCCGGACCCACCGAGCCCCCTGCCGGCCCCGACGACCCTGGTCGTCTGTGGGGCGCCACCTTGCGCTCCCTCGACCAGGCGGGCATTCCCGCCCCGCAACGCGCCTTTCTCCGGCAGGCGAGTCTGGTGGGGGTTCTGGACACGACGGCGTTGATCGCCGTCCCCGACGATTTCACCAAGGAGATCGTCGAATCGCGGGCGCGCGACTATCTCGTCAAGGCGCTCACCGAGCAGGTGGGTCGTGAGGTCCGGCTCGCCGTCACGGTCGACGCTTCCCTGCGGGAGCAGTTCTCCCCCTCCGAGCAGCCCATGCTCGAGGGGTACCCGGCCGAGGAGATTCCGGCCGGTGAGGACGGCGCGCCGCAGCCGGTGGCGCAGGCCGATGCCGATCCCGTCCCGGTCGCCGGAGAACGCCGACCGCGTCCGGCCACGGCGACGCCCCGGGAGGAGTCGTCCCAGCTCAACCCCAAGTACACGTTCGACACGTTCGTCATCGGCGCGAGCAACAGGTTCGCCCACGCTGCCGCCGTCGCCGTCGCCGAAGCGCCGGCCAAGGCGTACAACCCACTGTTCGTGTACGGAGAATCCGGTCTGGGCAAGACCCACCTGCTGCACGCCATCGGTCATTACGCCCGCAACCTCTACCCGCACGTCAAGGTCAAGTACGTGAACTCCGAGGAGTTCACCAACGACTTCATCAACAGCATTCGCGACGACAAGGCCGCCGGTTTCCATCGGCGCTATCGGGACATGGACGTCCTGCTCATCGACGACATCCAGTTCCTCCAGGGCAAGATGCAGACGCAGGAGGAGT
>JAUNTP010000318.1 GCA_030538585.1 Mobilicoccus sp. | reverse complement strand
CTGCTGGCCGTCGTGAGCGTGCAGAGCCTCACCCATGCCTATCGGTACGAGGCGCTGCTGCCGCCGCGCGGCCTCGAGACGGCGACCGCGGTGGTCGCCCCGGAGGGGGCGTCGTTGCGGTTGACGGCGGAGGACGCCCGCACCTCGGCCGAGTTGGCTCAGGTGCGGGAGCAGTACGGCCTGGCGGGCACGCCCATCCTCGACGTGACGGGCGCGTCGCCCGGGTACATCCGGCAACTGGGTGGCCGCCCTGTCGGTAGCTCGTGGCTCCTCGGCGGATACCCGGGCAGCGACGCCGCAGCCCTGGACGCGGTCGCGACGGACCCGCACGGAGTGCAGGATGCGTGGGTGCTGGATGCACCGGACTCCCCCCGGCGCATCGAGGGGCTGCTGCCCGGTCTCGGCCTGTCCGTGGAGCGAGATTTCGAGCCGGTAGCCACCTTCCGGCACGTGCTGGGCTACGACGTGGTGCTGCTGCGTCCGGTCGACTGAGGCTCGCTCCCGCCACAGCGGGGCCCCTATCGACGCGGGGGCGACCCTCGGCGCGCGGAGCTCTCGTCATTGGCCCAGGTCAAGCGGGTGGGCGTCGCTCGGTGACGTGGTGCCAGCGGCGATATAGGCCCCGGTGTGGCGGCCCACCGCTTGTATACGAGCGTCCGGGCCTGCCACGGGTGAATGGGCCACGCGGACAGGTCCGCTCCGCCGCGCTCGAGCGCCGGGCGCGGCCGACGGCGAGTCCGGAGCGGCTGACGCTGCAGATCGTCGGATCGGCGACCGATGAGTATCGGAGGGCCATCAGGGATGAGGGCCCCGCCCCTGCCGATCTTGCTTGGAGTTTGTCGTGACCACGCGCCTGTCCCGCGTTCTCGCGAGTGCCGCCCTCGTGGGCGTTGCTTTCGGGAGCACCCCCGCCCTTGCCGCCGAAACGCCGACCGAGCCGTTGCGCGCCGTCGTCAGCACGACGACGACAGCGGACGTGGATGTCGCCCGCTTGTCCGACCCGGTCGAGAACCTCGCCGTGGTGGCGCCGACCCGCCTGGCCGGGGCGGACCGCTTCGGCACGGCGGTCGAGATCAGCAAGAGGGCGTTCACTCCGGCCTCGACGCGCACCGTGTACCTGGCCGGGGCGTCCAGCACCGACGTCGCTCTCGCCGGTGGTGCGTTGACGGATGGTCCGGTCTTGTTGGTGCCGACGACGGGGACCGTTCCGGCGTCGGTGCGCGCGGAGATCGCGCGTTTGGCCCCCACCCAGGTGATGGCGTTGGGCGGTGAGCGATCGGTGTCGTCGGCCGTGTTGGCCCAGGCTGCGGGGGGTCGCAGCAGCGCCCGTCTGGGGTCGGACGATGTGTTCGCGACGGCGACGGCCATCGCTCGACGCGCGTTCCCGAACGGCCCGACGCGAGTGTACCTGGCGCGCGTCGGCGGGTCACCGGACGCGCTCGTGGGCGGGTCCCTCAGTGACGGCCCGGTGTTGCCGGTGCCTGCAACAGGTGCGGTGCCGAACGTGGTCCGGTCGTACATCGGTGGCGCGTCGCCGCGTCAGGTCGTGGCTCTGGGTGGCCCCGCTGCCATCTCGGATGCCGTGTTGTCGGCGAGCGCCGTGAACGGTTCGACGGCCCGTCTGGCGGGCGCTGACCGGTACGAGACGTCGGCTGCGGTGGCGCACGCGGCGTTCCCGGGCGGCTCGCCGGTGGCGTATCTGGCGAGTGGGGCGTCGTACGCCGACGCGGTGGTCGGCGGCGCGTTGACCGATGGTCCGATCTTGTTGTCGCCGCCGATGGTGCACCCGCAGCTCACGTCGACGGTCGGGAACGCGTTGACGCGTCTGGGGGTGTCCAACGTCGGGACGCTCGGTGGCCCGGTGGCGTTGCCGGATGCCGCGGTGCGAGCGGTGGCGGCGAACGCCCCTGCCGTGTCCATCGGGGTGCTGCCGGCCTACACGCCGAGTGGAGCGCCGACGGCCCCGCGTCGCGACCCGGTACCCGCGCCGGCACCCGTA
>JAUNTP010000074.1 GCA_030538585.1 Mobilicoccus sp. | reverse complement strand
TCGCGGATCTGCCGGGGCGTGGGGTCCGAGCCGTCCCTGTCCACGCGGGCCAGAGCGAGGCCGCCTACGCGGTGCTGCTGCTGACCGAGAGCCGCCCCTGTCCACGCGGGCCAGAGTCGGCGTCGAACGACGCCTTATCCGGGTACTGCGAGCCGCCCCTGTCCACGCGGGCCAGAGCGACCGACCCCGTCTCAGGGGACTCCCGCGCCGGAGCCGCCCCTGTCCACGCGGGCCAGAGTCGACGTCCTTGTCACCCGTGTAGGTGAATCCAGAGCCGCCCCTGTCCACGCGGGCCAGAGCGCGCGAACCCCTTCGAGGTTTCCCACGCGAAGGAGCCGCCCCTGTCCACGCGGGCCAGAGTCACGAGAACGCCCTCCAGTACAGGGGGGTGAGGAGCCGCCCCTGTCCACGCGGGCCAGAGGTGACACACGCCCTTGACGGTGAGGAACGCATGGAGCCGCCCCTGTCCACGCGGGCCAGAGATTCTCGCCGAGAAGGACGGTGGCGCGGTCAGGGAGCCGCCCCTGTCCACGCGGGCCAGAGCGACTGCCCGCCGACGCTGCACCCCTGGACCTGGAGCCGCCCCTGTCCACGCGGGCCAGAGGGTGACGCGCGTCTCGTCGACCCTCCCGGCCCGGAGCCGCCCCTGTCCACGCGGGCCAGAGAGCGGCTACCGGCTCAAGACCCGATTCGCACGGGAGCCGCCCCTGTCCACGCGGGCCAGAGACTTGTTGACCTGCGCGTTTACTCCCGCACGACATGAGAATTCGTCACTTTGCGGTTGGTGGGACGGGCGGTCGATTGCTCGGCCGCGGTGGCCCCTTGGGGGTCTTCTCGTTTCGTAGAGCGCGTGCGCGCCACAGGTGGTGTGGGGCTCCCGGGCTCTCCACGAGCGTTTCGCGTCTCCCCCTTCTCGGAGGCGACGAGCAGGGTCTGCCTTGCCTGGTCCTCGGTGGCCGCGAGGGCAGCGGTGAGGATGTTTCGGGCGGCGTTGACGTCGCGGTCTGCTGGTCCGCACGTCGGGCAGTGCAGCGTGCGCTGCGCGAGCGTCAGGTGTGGGTCTTGCCATCCGCATGTCGCGCAGGTCTTGCTGGTTGGAGCGAAGCGTGGCGCGAGGATCACGCGCGCTCCGTACCAGGAAGTCTTGTAGGTGATTTGGCGGCGCAGCTCGGCGAAGCTGGCGTCCAGGATGGAGCGGTTCAGTCCGGATTTGGCGGCCACGCCGGTGCCGGGCTGTTCGATGGTGCCGCGGGCTGAGCGGGTCATCCCGGCGACGTTGAGGTCCTCCAGAGCGATGAGCTCATGACTGGTCGCCAAGGTCTTGGTCAGCCGGTGCAGGCCCTGGTTGCGTTGCTCGCTGAGCAGGGCTTGTAGGCGAGCTACGCGGGCTCGGGCCTTGATCCGTCCGGCAGTGGGGGTCTTGCCTGGGGTGCGGGGGTTGTGGGTGAGTTGGCCGTCTCGGGTGCGCCAGGCGGTGCGTGAGAGCGCTCGTTGTGCTCGCGTCAGGCGCCGGGCTGCTCGTCGACCTGCTCGTGGGTTGGTGATGATCTGCCCGGTGGACAGCGCCGCCAGGGCGTGCACGCCCACGTCGACGCCGATTGCTCCCCCGGCGCGCTGGGTGGGGGTGGGTGAGTTTGGCACCTGGATCTGCTCGCGGGCGAGGATCGAGGCCACCCAGCGGTGACCCTGGCGAGAGATCGTCACGGAGGCGATCACCGCGACGCCGCGTTTGATCCGCCGCGCGAGCTTGCGCAGGTTCCCCTGCAGTCGGACCGACCCTCCGACCTTGGCCGGCAGGTTCAGCCGCCGGTACCCATCCGGGCGCAGGGTCGGCTTGCGGACGTCGTGGTAGAGGGTGAAGGAGTCCCGCGACCTGCCGCGCTTCTTGAACCTCGGGTAGCCCACCCGCCGGCCCCGGCGCCGGCCCGAAAGAGAGTCGAGCCAATTACGCCAGGCTGTGTCCGCCGCGCGGGTCCCGCTGGAGATCGCGTACCGATTGACCTCACCAGCCCAGAGGTGCTCGGCCACGAAACTGGCCGTCGTCGAAGCGAACCCCGGCATCGCCATCTTGGTGCTCTTACGCGCCTCCGCGTAGGCCTTCTCCGGGTCTCGGGGTGACTGCGGGTCGTATGTCGCCAAGGCGATGTCCTGAGCCCAGCGTCGGTGGGCGCCGATCTTCGCGGCCAGGGCGTGGTTGAACGCCGCCCGGGAGGCTCCAGCGTGCCGCGACAGCGCCTCCACCTGTGCCGGCGTGGGGTCCAGCACCACCCGGTAGGCCCGCTGCACAGCAATCGTGTCCAGACCCATCACGTTCACCTCCTGTACTTGACCGCGATCCTGCCATCACCCACCGACAACCCATCGCCCTCCGCAATGCTCAAGGTCTCGGGAGCGTGACGGGCGGACGGCCCTCGTCCGTGCGCGCGGACGACCTCGGTGTATCCGCAATCGCGGCAGGCCAGCCTCAGACGCCGATCGTGCGCCGTCGGCCGAGGGAAAAACCGCCGACCTGGTCACGCCAGACCTCCCACCACACTTGCTTCGAGCAGCTCATCCGGCTCGTCGGCATCCCTAGGTGGACGCTAGCCGTGCCTGTCGGGCCTCGACGTCCACCGGGGTGCGCCGACGACGAGGTGGCAGCGGCGCTCCTTGCCGGGGGTGAACCCGAGGCGGGCGTACGCGCGGGCAAGCCGGTCGTCACCGGCGACGGCCGCGACGACCGTCCCGGGAGGCAGACCCTCGACGACGCGCCGAGCCAGCAGAAGTGCGGTGAGCCGAGTACCCGGGAGCTGGCTCATCGCCATCACCGTGTGCAGGTTCTCGCGCGGAGTCTCCGGGCCGACGGTGCTCGTCATCGACCCCGGCGACCGCGCGATGAGAACAGCGATCCCGACCGCGAACCACAACCCCGCCAGGGCCACCACAGCAGTCGCGACGTTCGTCTCCCCGCCGAACACGAGCGCCGAACCCAGCACCCCGAACGCCACCCCGCCGGCACCCGCCATCGGCGCGATCAGCACAGCGTCCAGCACGGGACGGTGGCGAGCGATCGCGACGACCCCGGTGCGGGTGGCATCGAGGTACAGCGCCCGCCGCACCCCGTACACCCACGCGACCATGAACAGCACGGGGACGGTGACGACCGCGAGAAGCGGATGCGGGGTGAACGCCCGCGCCATGACCCACGCCGCACGCGGGATCTGCGTCAGGGCAGCGGGCCTCGGTCGGCCCGTGCGGGATTCGCGCATGGGCAGGATGCTACGTGCGTCACCGCCGATGCACCGGCGGTCACCGCCAGTGGAGCCCGTCGTCCAGGTCGGCGCGGGCGACCTCGCGCGGGTCGCGTTGGGGGTCCTGCTCCATCGTCCACGGGTAGTGCCCGGTCTTGCGTGGCATCCGGTCGGCGGCGCGCAGTAGGTACCCGGCCTCCATGTCCATGAGCGGACGCGACTGCCGGGGGACACCCGGTGGGACCGGCCGCACCTCGCGCAGCCCGGCATCGAGCAGGCGCGTCACCACCCGTGCGAGGAAGCGGGCGGTCGCGTCGGCGCGCAGCGTCCACGAGGCGTTGATGTACCCGACGACGATGCCCGCGTTCGGCAGGCCGCTCAGCATCGCCCCCTGATAGATGATGCTGTCCGCCGGATCGAAGGGCGTCCCGTCGACATCGATGGGGATCTCGCCGAGGAGCTTGACGCGCAACCCGGTCGCGGTGACGACGATGTCGGCCGCGACGAGCGTGCCGTCCTCCAGGCGCACCCCCTCGGGCACGACGCGGTCGATGCGGCCCGTGACGATGCGGGCCTGACCGCCGGCCAGCGCTGCGAAGAAGTCACCGTCGGGGGCGACGCAGAGCCGTTGGTCCCACGGGTCGTAGGGCGGGGTGAGGTGCGTCTCGACCAGCGCCTCGGACCCGGTGCGGCGCACCGCGTCACGCCGCAGCATCGCCTTGACGAGCGTGGGCCGAGCCTGCGCGACCCGGTAGAGCGTGCGCTGGATCGCGGTGTTCTTCGCGCGGACGGCCGAACCCGCGAGGCCCGCCGGCAGGACTCGGCGTGCGACCGCGGCGAGGGGGTCGCGCCGCGGCTGGGCGATGACATACGTAGGGGTGCGTTGCAGCATCGTCACGTCCGCGCCCCGGTCGGCAAGCGCCGGGACGAGGGTGATGGCCGTGGCTCCGGACCCGATGACCACGACCCGGCGCCCGGCGACGTCGAGGTCCTCGGGCCAGAACTGCGGATGCACCACCGTGCCGTCGAAGTCGGCCAGGCCGGGGATGTCCGGGTCGTGCGGGTGCTCGTAGTCGTAGTAGCCGGTGGAGACGACGACGAAGCGGCACCTCATCTCGGCCCGCCCATCGGGACCGTCCAGGGTGAGGGTCCACCGGGCATCCTCCGAGGACCACGAGGCTGCGCTCACGCGCGTCCGCAGGTGCAGGTGCTCGTCCAGCCGGTGACGGCGCACCACCTCGTGGAGGTAGTCGCGGATCGCGTCACCGCTGACGATCGCGTCCTCGCCCGTCCACGGGTGGAACGGGTAGGAGAGGGTGTCGATGTCGGAGTCGGAGCGGATTCCCGGGTACCGGAACAGGTCCCACGTACCACCGACCGCCTCCCGCGCCTCCAGGAGGGCGAAGGTCGTGCCCGACCGCGCCTCCTGGAGCCGGTAGGCGACATCGATGCCCGACAGACCTGCACCGACGATCGCCACATCGACCTCGTTCACGGCTCCCCCTTCGTCCAGTTCCAGCGCGTCCCGCGCCGACCCTAGGGTCGCTCACCCGCGACACCCACATCGGGCGTTCCTTCGACGTCGTTGCGGCACACCACGATTCATGGACTCGCTGCGGCCGCGCTTCGTCACCGGACCGTAAGCCGTTCGGTATGGCCATCTGCCCGACGGCCGTGCGACGCTCCCTCTATCGCCTCCCATCTCGGGGGGCCCAGGGGAAGGCACGCATCATGGTTCGTCGGATCCTCACGGCGGCGTCGGGGCTCGCTGTCGCCGCATCAGCGCTCGGGGCGGCACCCGCCACCGCGCAGCCCACCATCAGCCAGGCCGTCGTGGCGGGGGCCGCGAAGACTCCGTGCTCGGCCCACCGGGCGCCCGGTCGCGTCCAGATCGTGCGCGGCATGCCTGAGGCGACCAAGGCCAAGGCGCGCCAGCTCCTCACGCGCACGGTCCGGTGCGACAGCAGGGCACTCATCACCTTGGCCACCAAGGAACGGCCGCGGTTGAGCTTCGGCGTCGACGACCCGAAGACCATGCTCGCCGTCCCCGACACCGACGGCCGCTACGCGGGCCTCGCGACGGCGCTCACGTCGACCCGACCGGGTTATGAGGCGGCGAGCAAGGATTACGTGTGGCCGCGGGTAGCCACCGAGAGGCACTGGAACGACCCCGTCGCCTGGCGCGAGGCCATCCGCGCGGGCCTCGCGACCGAGAAGGACTACCGCGACGCACGCCGCAACCAGGAGGGCTACCGAGGCTGGCGGCTGTCGGTCAACGCCGACGGCACGTGGAGCGCCCACGTCGCCGGCGACTGACCGCCCCACCCGCTGAGACGGGATCTAGGCTGAGCGGCATGGAACAGGTACGTCTGGGCTCGTCCGGGCTGCGCGTCAGCCGCCTCGCCCTCGGGTGCATGAGCTACGCCGAGGGGTCTCGCGGGTTTCACCCGTGGGCGCTCGACGAGGAGTCCTCGCAGCAGTTCTTCATTCAGGCGCTCGACCTCGGCATCACGTTCTGGGATACGGCGAACATCTACTCCGACGGCACGTCGGAGGAGTTCGTCGGGCGCGCGATCCGTCGCCACACCCGCCGCGAGAACATCGTGCTCGCCACCAAGCTGCACGGAAAGATGCACGACGGCCCGGGCGGGTCAGGCCTCTCCCGCGCCGCGGTCATGGAGCAGGTCGACGCCTCGCTGCGCCGCCTCGACACCGACTACATCGACCTCTACCAGATCCACCGCTTCGACCCGCACACGCCGATCGAGGAGACGATGGAGGCGCTGCACGACGTCGTCAAGGCGGGCAAGGCCCGCTACATCGGCGCGTCCTCGATGTGGACGTGGCAGTTCGCGCAGATGCAGCACGCCGCCGACCGCGGCGGATGGACACGGTTTGTGTCGATGCAAGATCAGTACAGCCTCCTGCAGCGGGAGGAGGAGCGGGAGATGCACCCCTACTGCGTCGACACCGGGGTCGGAGTGCTCCCCTGGAGTCCGCTCGCGCGCGGTCGACTCACGCGCCCGTGGGGTGAGCAGACGGCCCGCAGCGAGACCGACGCCTTCGGGCAGAAGATCTACCTCGACTCCGACGCCGACATCGTCGCCGTTGTCGAGCAGATCGCGGGCGAGCGCGACGTGCCGATGGCGCAGGTCGCGCTCGCGTGGGTGCTGACCAAACCTGCTGTCACTGCCCCGATCGTCGGTGCCACCAAGCCGCACCACCTCAGTGACGCGGCCGCGGCCCTCGACATCGACCTCACGCCCGAGGAGATCGAACGACTCGAGAACGCCTACGCGCCCCGCCGCCCGACCGGCTTCTGATCCGCGTGGCACCACCGCGGGTCATTCTCGTCAACGGCCTGCCCGGTGCGGGCAAGACGACGGTCGCTGCGCGCCTCGGCGAGACCTTCGAGCGCGCCGTCGTGCTCGAGGGTGACCGGCTGCAGCACGACCTCATCGTGCGCGGCGGTGTCGACGTGGGTGACGAGCCGGCGGCCGAGGGGTGGCGTCAGCTCGACCTGCGGTGGCGCAACCTCGCAGCGCTGGCCGCGAACTTCGTCGACGCAGGGTTCGACGTCGTGGTCGACTCGTTGACCATCCCGTCGCTGCTCGCGGGGTTTCGGCAGGCGCTCGCGCCCCGAGGGCTCGCGTACGTCCACCTCGATCCGAGCGCGGCGGCGCGCCGGGAGCGCGACGCCACCCGCCCAGGGCGCACGATCGGCGCACGCTACGACGCCATCGAGGCCGAGTTCGCGCCACTCCGCGGTCTGGGCACGTGGATCGACTCCACCGACCAGACCGTCGAGATGACCGTGCAGGCGGCCCGGGCAGCTCTCGACTCAGGTGGGGCGTCGCTGTGGCGTCGCCAGACCGGTCGCGTCATCCCCGTCGACGAGCACGGTCGGGTGCTGCTCCTGGAAGGCACCGTGCCCGGGCGGGATGACTTCCGGTTCTGGTTCAGTGTCGGCGGCGGCGTCGACCCCGGCGAGACCACCCGCGCCGCCGCTGCCCGTGAACTGGCCGAGGAGTGCGGCCTCACCGTCGACGCGCATCTCCTGGGCGAGCCGTTCGCGCGCGAGCCGGTCGAGTTCGGCTACGCCGGGTTTCACGTCGTCCAGCAGCAGGACTTCTACGCGGTGCGACTTCCCGGTTCGCCAACCCCGAGCCTCACCGGCATGGGAGCAGGCGAGCGCGACACGATCTTCGGCGCCGAGTGGGTGCCCGCAAAGGAGGTCGGCCGTTCGATCCACGTCGGCAACCCGCGCCTGGTCGAGATCTGCCGGCGCGCCGTAGCCTGGGTCGATGACTGATGGCGTGCGCGTCGACGTGTGGTTGTGGGCGGCGCGGATGTTCAAGAGCCGCTCGCTCGCGACGGCGGCGTGCAAGGCCGGTCACGTCCGCATCGGCGGACTGTCGGTCAAGCCGTCGGCACCGGTGCGCGTCGGTGACACGGTCACGGTGACCGGCGGTCCGCGCCCGCGGATCCTCGTGGCGCGCACGCTGCTGCGCAAGCGCGTCGGGGCCCCCATCGCTGTGACGGCCTACACCGACGAGTCGCCGCCGCTGCCGCCCAAGGAGGAGCGCCCGGCCCCCGTCGCGGTCCGCGAACGCGGCGCCGGGCGCCCCACCAAGCGGGACCGCCGCCGCCTCGACCAGTTGCGCGGCCACTGAGGCATGTCAGGGTGAGGGGATGAGGACGCCTCGCCCCCCACGTTCTGCGCTCGCGTTGGCCGCGCTCGGTGGGCTTGCCATCGCGGCCGGCGCGCGTGCCGTTCCTTTGGCGCGTCGCACCCTGCAGGAGGCCCGCCGGGTTCCGCCGGAGCTCCGCTCGCCGGTCATGCTCGTGCCCGTGCCCGCCGGCCTGGGCGCCGCCCTTCAGTCGCTGACTGCTCCGTTCCCCCAGCCCGAGTCGGAGGGCGCCTCGTGGGCGACGATCCCCGGGGTGGACGGGCTTGACGATCTGCGTGTCGTCGTCCACGACCACGCCACCGGACCGGGAGCGCCCGCGGTCGTGTGGTTCCACGGCGGTGGTCACGTCACCGGCAGCCCGCTGCAGGACCTGGCACGCAACGCCGCCCTCGCCCGCGACCTCGGCGGGGTCGTCATCGGCGTCGAGTACCGCCTGGCTCCACGCCACCCCTTCCCGGCCGCGCTCGACGACGCCCTGCGCGCCCTGCGCTGGGTCCACGAGCACGCGGACCGCCTCGGGATCGACCCCCGGCGCATCGCGGTGGGTGGCGACAGCGCCGGAGGCGGGCTCGCCGCAGCGGCCGCGCAACGCGCCCACGACGAGGGCGTCCCCGTGTGCTTTCAAGCCCTCCTCTACCCGATGCTCGACGACCGCACCGTGGCCCGCGCCGAGGCGAACGGCGAGTGGTCACTCCTATGGACACCGCCCGCCAACCGCTACGGCTGGACCTCCTACCTGGGGCACCCGGCCCCGAGCCGGCACCCTATGCAGCACCGGCCCGTCGCACCGACCTCGCGGGACTGGCGCCGGCGTGGATCGGGGTCGGCACCCTCGACCTGTTCCATGACGAGGACGTCGACTACGCCGAGCGCCTCGCCGCCGCGGGGGTGCCGGTCGACCTCGTCGTCGTCGACGGCATGTGGCACGCCGCCGACATGGTCGTCGACAGCCCCACGATGGCGCAGTTCCGCAGCTCGATGACCGACGCCCTCCGACACGGCACCGACTCACGTACCGACCCACGCGGTGTGAGCGCGGCGACGGACGTGACAGGCTGACGCCGACCCGCAGCCACCAGAACGGAGATCACCATGACCGACGAGACCATCGACCCCCGCAATAACCCCGAGTCCCAGCAGAACGAGGAGGGTGCCAGCCAGACCGGCACGGCCTCCGCCGGCGACACCGGCGTCGTCATGTCCGACGCGCCCACCACCGAAGACGGCCGCGACGGCGTCATCGGCGACCGCGTGACCGGCACCGACGACGGCGACGTACTCGGCGGCCTCACCGGCGGGGACACCGACACGAGCGCGTGACGCACGTTGCATCCCTGCTGCGGGAAGGAGTCGGCACCGTCTGCTTGACTGATCAGTATGTCAAGCATCGGTGGTCAGAGGCTCGCGAGCGGCGCGGTGCTGCTCCGTGTTCCCGACCCGGCGGACGCGGTCGACCTGGCCGAGCAGTGGGCTGATCCCCTGTCCCAGCGGTGGGCGGCCGCGCCGGTGCCGGGGCCTGCTGCCGCCAGGTCCCACCTGGCGAGGATGCGACTCGGCTGGGAGCAACCGGACGGGCCGCGTTCGTGGGTCATCGAGCACCTCGACGCCGAAGCGGGGACCTACGCCGGCTACCTCACGCTCTCGCCACGCAGCCACCGCACCGCCGAGGTCGACTACGGCCTCCACCCGCGGGCCCGGGGGGCCCACGTCATGACGACCGCGCTCCGCCTCGCCTGCACGTGGTGGTTCGACTCCGGCGGGGAGCGCGTCACCTGGTGGGCCGAGGCCGGCAACCTCGAATCGTGGCGGGTGGCGCGCAGCTGCGGATTCGCCGCCGGTGACACCACCCGCTTCTACCTGCCGCAAGGGCCGGTCGACGGCCGCCGCGCCGTCCTGACGCCCGCCGACATGACGCGCGCCGCGTGAGACGTCGGGACGCCCGCCGGCAGACGCGGCCCCGGACGTGATGATGTGGGGGTATGAGCGACCGCGATCGTGACGAGGAAGGCCGGGCCCGCCAGGCGCGCCCCCGGGACGCCCTCGGACGCCCTCTGCCCTACGGCGCGGTGGGGGTCGATCCGGTGCCCGAGGACCCGCTCCCACCGCAGCAGACGATCACCCTCGCGCAGTCGTTGCTGAGCGAGGGGCGCCCGTTCGGAGCGCACGAGGTGTACGAGACCCGCTGGAAGTCGTGCCCGGAGTCCGAGCGGGACCTGTGGAAGGGCCTGGCGCAGTTGTGTGTCGGCATCACCCACCGGGCGCGCGGCAACGGGACCGGGGCGCAACGCCTGCTCGAGCGTGGGGCCGAGCACCTACGCCGTTACGCGGCCAGCGGTGGACCGACCTACGGGCTCGACGTCGAGGCGGAGATCGACCGATCCAGAACCACCCCCGCCGGTTGAGGAGGAGCAAAGCGACGTCTCGAAACCATGGTGAGTTCACGGGAGAGGCTCGCGATGGTCTCGAGACGCTTCGCTCCTCGACCAACGACGCCGAGCGGGGGCGTCCCCCGGTCGGGTCAGACGAACTCGACCCAGCGTGCCTTGTCGCCGACCTCGGCGTGGCCGATCTCGGTCAGGAAGCCGTCGTCCTCGATGCGGCACAGCGAGGCGCGGGTCGACTTCTCCCCCACCGAGACGACGTACTGACCGTCCGGGGTGACGCCGAAGGCGCGCGGCTGCTTCTCCGTGCGGGCGATGGCGACGACCTCACCGAGTGTGCCGTCGTCGTCGACTTCCACGGTGGCGATGGTCGAGGCGGTGCGCTCGGAGCACAGCAGCCACCGACCCGCACGCTTGACCTCGGCACCCCAGCGGTAGTGCTTCTCGACGGGGTCGGCGTCGATGTCGCTGTGGCCCAGGTTCTCGCTCGGGTCGTCGATACGCGCTGCCTCGCGGCGAGTGAGCGTGCCGTCGGGCGCGACCTCGAAACGGATCGCTTCGGCAGAGAACTCGGTGACGAGGTAGGCGTCGTCGCCGTCGACCACAAGATGGCGCGGCCCGCTGCCCTCCGGGGCGGTGACGGTGGCGGGGTCGAGCGGGGTCAGCGTGGCGTCCTCGCCGATGCGGTACTGCGCGATCTCGTCGTCGCCGAGCGCGACGACGTAGGCGTGCTCGCCGACCGGCAGGATGCAGTGCGCGTTGGCGTGCTCGACCTTGCTCGCCCGCTCACCGAGGACCCCGTCACGCACGGGCCACGACAGCCCACAGGCCCCGTCGTACGACGCACCGAGCGCGACCTCGCCGCCCCGAGCGAGGGCGATGTAGGCGAGGGTGTCGTGCACCTCGGTCCGGGACAGCTCCGTCAGCTCACCGGAGGTCGTGTCGACCCGCAGCGTCACGACGTGGGGCTGCTTCGTCGCCGCGTAGACGAGCCCGCGCTCGTGGTCGATCGCGAGAGTGCCGCACCCGTCTCCGACGGTCGTCGTCGTCAGCGTCTCCAGCCGAGGCGAGTCGCCGTCGTGCAGACGCAGTGAGGTGATGGTGCCGTCACCGGCATTGGCCACGAGAACAAGAGAACTCATGCCACGACCGTAGTGGCGCGGCAGAGGGGATGCGAGGCGAGGTCTTTCCCGGGCCGCCTGGCGCGCTCGCCCGTACAGTCGGGATATGGCCCGTCGACGACTCGCCCTGCTCCCCGCCGCTCTTCTGCTCGCTGCGTGCGCCCAGACGCCCGAACCGGCCGCACCGGAGACGACGACGGAGGCCACGTCACCCGAGGCCGCCACCACCCCGGCGACGACGCCCACGCCCGTCCCGGCCAACCCCGACGCGACCGCCGCTGACGGCCGCCCGTTCGAGGTGCGGGAGGTCACCAGCCTCACCGAGCCCTGGGCCATGGAGTTCCTGCCCGACGGACGCGCCCTGGTGACGCTCAAGGGGGGAACTCTGCTGGTGCTGGACCCGCAGTCTGGCGACACGACCGAGGTCGCGAACGCCCCGGAGGTGTCGGCCTCGGGGCAGGGCGGCATGCACGACATCGCGCTGGGGCCCACCTTCGACGACGACGGCACGATCTACCTGAGCTGGGTCGAATCGACCGGCGGGCGTGAGAGCCGCGGCGTCGTCGGCAAGGGACGCCTCGCCCTCGACGGCGAACCTGCGCTGGAGAACCTCGAGATCATCTGGGGTCAAGAGCCCACATCGGGCAACGGTCACTACGCCTTGCGTTTGGCCGTGAGCCCCGACGGCCAGCATCTGTTCGTCAGCAGCGGTGACCGGCAGAAGCTCGACCCGGCCCAAGACATCCAGTCCCGGCTGGGCAAGATCATGCGGCTCACGCTGCAGGGCTACCACGTGGGCGACAACCCGTTCGTCGATGAGCACGGCGTCGCCGCAGAGGTGTGGAGCTACGGGCACCGCAATCCCCTCGGCCTCGATGTCGATCCGCAGGGCAACCTGTGGTCCTCCGAGATGGGCCCGCGCGGAGGCGACGAGCTCAACCTCATCAAGCCGGGCGTCAACTACGGCTGGCCCGAGGTCTCCGAGGGCGACCACTACGACGGCCGCTCGATCCCGGACCACGCCGGCAGCTCGTTCGAGCCGCCCGTGGAGTCGTGGGTGCCGGCGATCTCACCGGGCAACCTCATGATCTACGACGGCGAGACGTTCCCGCAGTGGCAGGGTGACGCGTTCCTCGGCGGCCTGTCGGGCCAGACGCTGGTGCGGGTCGACCTCGACGGCGCCCAGGGCTCGGAGGCCGAACGGTGGGACATGGGCGAGCGCATCCGCGAGGTCGAGCAGTCCCCCGACGGGACGATCTACCTGCTGGAGGACGGGCGCGGGGGGCGCGTCCTGCAACTGGTTCCGCCGCAGTGACGCGTCAGCGCCCGACGGCGTAGCCCTGCATCCCGCGAGGGTTGGCGGCGGCTTCGAGGATTCCCTCCGCGTCTAGTGCGACAGCGGAGAGGCGGCCGAGGGACCACGGGCCAGAAAGACGCACCTCGTGGCCACGACGCTCCAGGTCTGCCAGCAGAGAGTCGGAAAAGCGGTCTTCGGCGACGACGACGCCCGGCTCGGTGCGACGCGGGGCGAACGAGCCCGGGAACGCGAGGGTGTGGAGCATCGGGGCGTCGATCGCCTCCTGCAGATCCATGCCGCCCAGCGCGCGCAGCAGGAACACGAGCTGCCACTGATCCTGCTGATCCCCGCCCGGGGTGCCGCACGCCATCCACGGACGCCCCTCCCGCACGACCATCGTCGGTGAGAGCGTCGAGCGTGGACGCCGCCCCGGAGTGAGGGTCGACGCGAGCCCCTCCTCCAGCCACGTCATCTGCAGCCGGGTGCCGAGCGGAAACCCGACCGAGGCGATGACCGGGGAGGACTGCAACCACCCGCCGCTCGGCGTCGCCGAGATGAGCGTGCCCCACCGGTCGACGACGTCGATGTGGCACGTGTCGCCGCGGGTCACCCCGGAGGCGTCGACGGTCGGTTCGCCGCCGCCGGGATCGGCGTCGACGCTCGGCGGGTCCGTGACGATCGACGACAGAGTGGGCTGCTGTCCCTCCGGGCAGCCCGGTCGCAGATCGAGGCTCGCCTGCTCCCCGACGAGCCGCGCCCGGTCGGCGAGGTAGGCCGGGGCGAGAAGGGCATCGAGGGAGATCGGCGAGGTGTCCCCGCCCCACGCCTCACGGTCGGCCATGGCGAGTTTGAGCACCTCGATCGCGGCGTGCGCGCCTGCGGGGGTGTCGACATCGAGGGCGTCACCGCCGAGGGCGTCGAGCATCCCGAGGGACTGCAGGAGTGCGGGGCCTTGGGTCCATGCTCCGCACTTGAGCACCTCGTGACCGCGGAACTCGATGCCGACGGGCGCCTCCCAGCTCGCGGAGAACGCGGCCATATCGGCGCCGGTGACGAGGTAGGGCTGCGGACGGCCCTGGACACCGATCTCCGTGCGGCCTGCGTCGTCGATCGCTTCGGCGACGAACCCGGATCCCCAGGCGCGCCGGGCGCGCTCGATGCGCTCCTCCCGCGAACCGCCGCCCGCGTCGCTCTCGGCGCAGAGCCGGTCGAGGGTGTCGGCGTAGGCCGGGTTGCTGACGAACTCCCCCGGTGCGGGCGGACGGCCGTCGCGCAACCAGAGGTCGGCCGAGGTGGGCCATTCGGTCTCGAAGAGTCGTTGCACGGTCGCGACGGTGGCCCCGACCCTTTCGACCATCGGCGCGCCGTGGCGGGCGTACCCGATCGCGGGGGCGAGCACCTCGGTCAGGGGCAGGCTGCCGTGGTCGCGCAGCAGGACGAGCCACGCGTCCACGGCGCCGGGGACCGCCGCGGCGACCGGCCCGGAGCCGGGCACCTCATCGAAGCCGAGGTCGCGCAGGCGCTGCGGCGTCGCGGCGGCGGGGGCCGGGCCTTGCCCGCACAAGACCTTCGGCGCTTGCCCGGCGGGGGCGACGATGGCGGGCAGGTCGCCGCCGGGGCCGTTGAGGTGCGGCTCGACGACGTGCAGCACGAACCCGGCCGCGACGGCAGCATCGGCGGCGTTGCCGCCACGTTCGAGCACCCCCATAGCGGTGCTGGAGGCGATCCAGTGGGTCGTCGCGACCATGCCGAACGAGCCCCGCAAGGTGGGTCGGGTCGTGAACGTCATCGTTCCTCCGGGGCGTGGAGTGTTCGGTCGTCACGCCACCCTGTCACGCGTCGCGGCGCGGCGCCCCCGCGACGGCGGTACCGTGCTCACCATGCCGAGTGCGGATGCGCAGGTCATCGAGGTCGCCGGTCGGTCGGTGCGGGTCAGCAGCCCCGACCGCGTCTACTTCCCGGAGGTGGGGCTGACCAAGCTCGACCTCGTCCACTACTACATGGCGGTCGGCGAGGGCATTGTGCGCGCGCTGCGCGAGCGGCCGTGCATGCTGCACCGCTTTCCGAAGGGCATCACCGAGAAGAAGGTGCACCAGAAGAAGGTGCCGGCCGGTGCCCCCGACTGGCTGGAGACTGTATCGGTACATTTCCCGCGTTTCGATCGTGACGTGGAGGAGTTGTGCGTCACCGATCTTGCTCACGTCGTGTGGGCGGTACAGATGTCGACGGTGGAGTTCCACCCGTGGAACAGCCGCCGCGCCGACGTGGAGCGCCCGGACGAATGGCGGATCGACCTCGACCCCGGAGCGGACTGCGATTACGCCCGGGTGCGGCGGGTGGCGCACGTGGCGCGCGAGGTGCTCGACGAGCTGGGGGCGACGGGTTTCCCGAAGACCTCCGGTGGGCGTGGCCTGCACGTCTACGTGCGGATGGCGCCGGAGCACGGCTTCGCCGACGTGCGGCGGGCGGCGCTGGCGTTCGCGCGAGAGGTCGAGCGGCGCGCGCCCCAGGACGTGACGACGACGTGGTGGCGCAAAGACCGCGACCCGGCGGCGGTGTTCGTCGACTACAACCAGAACGCCCGCGACCACACCATCGCCGCGGCGTACTCGGTGCGGGGGACACCGCGAGGGACGGTGTCGACACCACTCGGATGGGACGAGATCGACGACGCGGAGCCGGACGACTTCACCGTCGCCACCCTGCCCGAGCGCTTCGCCCGCCTCGGGGACCTGCACGCCGGGATCGACGATGCGGTCTTCGACATCACGCCCCTGCTGGCGTGGGCCGACCGCGACGAGGGTGAGGGGTTGGAGACCCCCACGACCCCTGAGTGACCCCCCTCCCCGTGACGGCAGAGACCCCCCCCCGCGGGGCCTACCCAGACTTCGTGGACACCGGGGATATCGGGCGTGG
>JAUNTP010000073.1:10452-15664 GCA_030538585.1 Mobilicoccus sp. | reverse complement strand
CGCGCTGGGCCTGCATGAGCTGCGCCATCTGGTCGGACAGGTTGATGTCGGGCACCCGCACTTGGCCGCGCGCGTCGGCGAGCGGGTGGTCGGGCATGTCGACGACACGCCCCTCGGGGCGGCCCCACACGTTGCCCGCGACGTACGCACCGGCCGGAGTGCCGTAGTCCGCCGCCCGCGCCACGACGTAGCGCGCCTGGAACGCGGCCTCGTCGGTGCGGTTGACGTTGTTCATGTTCGTGATGTTGTCCGCGATGGCGTCGAGCCACTTGCGGTTGACGGTCAACCCCGAGTTGGAGATGTTCATCGCATCGAAGACGCTCATGATCTACCCCTCTCAGTTCGCGCTGCCGGAGATCGCCGTGCGCAGACCCTTGAACTTGTTCGTCATGATCTGGGCGGCGAGCTGCTGGGTCAGCAGGGTCTGGTGACCGGCGACCGATTCTTCGTCGAGGTTGACGTTGCTGCCGTTGGTGCGGGTGGGCTCCAGGGAGCGTGCCGTGGCGACGTCGATGCCGCGCGGGTCGCGCCGCTCGGTGTAGGCCTTGCGCAGCGCGGACTCGAAGTCGACCTTGCCGGCGAGGAAGCCGGGGGTGTCGATGTTCGAGATGTTGTCGGCGATCGTGCGCTGACGCATCGACAGCCCCGTCATGGCCTCGCTCACGGTACGCATCGTGAGGTCGCCGATCAGGTCGCTCATACGGAAAGTCCCCCCTGGGATGGCAGTGTCGACACCGTCGGCAGCCGGTGTCGGTCGTCACGTCGTCCGTGTGGACAGCTGGGCCCTCCGTGGCCTTCTTCTCCATCGACACCGGCGGGGCGCTCCTGAGCACTCGGCGGCACCACTTGAACGCCACGCACCCACTCTGACCTGCATAAATGCATGGCACCAGCGCCGGCTCGACGCCCGGATCGGGCTGTCGTGCAACGGGTTCGGTCAGACGCGAACGCCCCGGCTCGGGTGAGCCGGGACGTTCGCGCAAGAGCGGACAGATCAGGAGCGCATGCGGTAGACCGCGGCGCGGCCGACGGTCTGGCGGTCCCAGCCCTCGTCGATGTTCATCGTCGTCTCGGCGCCACCGAGGAAGAGGTAGCCGTCGGGACGCAGCACCTTCTTCACCTGCGCGAGGATCTTGCGCTTGGTCTCCACGTCGAAGTAGATGAGCACGTTGCGCAGGAACACGATGTCCAGCGGCGGCATCGGCGGGAACGGCTCCGCGAGGTTGAGGAACTTCGTCTCGATCATCGAGCGCAGTCGCGGATCGATCTGGTAGTTCATGCCGTGCCGGGCGAAGTACCGCACCAGCAGCGGCGCCGGCAGCCCGCGGTTGATCTCGAACTGGTTGTAGATGCCCTCCTTGGTGCGGGCGAGCATCTTCGTGTCGATGTCGGTCGCGATGAGCCGCACCCGCCAACTCGGGTCGGCCCCGATGAGCTCCTGGATGAGCATCGCGATCGTGTACGGCTCCTGCCCGGAGCTGCACGCCGCGCACCAGATGTTGAGCGACCGCTCCCGCCCGCGCTGCACGAGCAGGTCGGGAAGGATCGTGTTCGACAACGCCATGAACGGGTGACCGTCGCGGAAGAACGACGTCTCGTTCGTCGTCATCGCCTCGATGACCTGATCGCGCACCGGGCCGCCCGGCGCGGCCCGCAGCGCGCGCACGAGGTCGGCCACCGAGTCGTCCCCGCGCTCGCGGGCGAGCGCGACGAGGCGCGACTCGATGAGGTACTCCTTGCTCCGGTCGAGGACGATCGCGGACCGCTGACGCACCACCTGGCTGATGAAATCGATGTCGGAACCAGAGATACTCATGATCGTGCGCTCCTAGCGGCGGCCCCACGGCCGGATGTCGTGCGAGTGAGGATCGCGTCGGCGAGCCCCTGCAGAGGCTTCACGTCGCAGGGCAGACCGGCCGCGACGGCGGCTCCGGGCATGCCCCAGACGACGGAGGTGGCCTCGTCCTGAACGATCAGGTGCCCCCCGGCCCGCAGGATCGGTTCGGCACCGCGGTGCCCGTCCTGACCCATTCCCGTCATGATCACAGCGAGCACGTTGCCGCCGTACACCTCGGCCACCGACCGGAACATGGGGTCGACCGCGGGGCGGCAGTAGTTCTCCTGCGGGCCCTGGTCGAGGACGACACTGGCGCCGTCGGGGGCCTTCTTGAGGCGCATGTGATAGTCGCCGGGCGCGATGAGGACCTTGCCGGGGGCGAGGTGCTCGCCCTGGGTCGCCTCGCGCACCGTGAGCTGCGCTTTCCCGTCGAGGCGCTGCGCGAACAGCTGCGTGAACACCGGCGGCATGTGCTGGGTGACGATGATCGGCACCGGGAAGGAGCCCGGCAGCGCCTGGATCACCGTCGTCAGCGCGTCCGGCCCGCCCGTGGAGACACCGATGGCGACGATGTCGATCTTCGTGGACTGGCCGGCCGTCGTGATCGGCCCGCCCGTGGCGGCGCCGGGCTGACCCGGGCGAGACGTGCCGGCCGGCGGCTCCCCACCGAACGCCGGCCGCGCCCGACGCGGCGGCATCGGCGCACGCCCCGTCAGCGACTTGATCTTGGGGATGAGCTGGCTGCGCACGGCCTCCATCGACTCGCGCACCGACCCGACGTTGGCGGGCTTGGTGACGTAGTCGCTCGCGCCGCGCTCGAGCGCGTCCAGCGTCGCGCCGGCGCCCCGCTCGGTCAGGGTCGAGAACATGATGATGGGCAGCTTCTTGTGCACCTTGCGGACCTCGACGAGGGTCTGCAGGCCGTCCATCACCGGCATCTCGACGTCGAGCGTCATGACGTCCGGCTTGAGCAGCGGCAGCTTGTCGAGCGCGTTCTTGCCGTTGACGGCGGTGCCGACGACCTCGATCTCGGCGTCGGTGCTGAGCACGTCGGTGATGAGGCGGCGGATGACGATGGAATCGTCACACACGAGGACGCGGATACGTGGGGCCATCAGAGCAGCCCCAGCATCGCCAGCTTGTCCTCGATGACCTCCGGCGTGAACGGTTTGATGACGTACTCGTGGGCGCCCGCCGCGAGCGCGCGGACGATGTTGGCCTGCTCGGCCTCGGTCGTCACCATCATGAGGGTGATGTCGCGCCACTCGCGGTTCTTGCGGACCTCGACGATGAACTCCAACCCGTTCATCACCGGCATGTTCCAGTCGATGAGGCACACCTCCGGCAGCGGCCCGCGAACGACGGCGTCGAGGGCCTCCTGCCCGTCGCAGACCGCCTCGACCTCGAACCCGAGGTTCTCCATGGTCCGGGTCAGGATCGTGCGCATCGCACGCGAGTCGTCGATCACCAGTGCACGCATTGTCGTCCTCGCTGCTCGTGGAAGGGTTGCCCGCGGGAAACCCGGGCCGTCCGGCGTCTGCTCGCGCCACGGGGGTCGTGCCCGGACGGCTCACCCACCCATCGGCGAGGGCAGTTCGTTCTCAAGGCGTTCCCGCGCACACGTGGCGCGTTCGGCACGGGTCGCAGGGGGGCGACACCGCCGCCTCTTGGCGCCTGAGGCGGGGTCAGTAGCGCAGGCGGCCGAGGAGGCCGCGCAGCTCGGAGGCCCTCGCCCCCAACTCTTGTGCCGCCCCGGCGGTCCCGCGGGTCGCGTCGATGTTGGCCTGCGCGGTTCGCGTCACCCGCTGGACCCCCTCGGAGATGGAACTCACACCGGTGGCGGTGTCGGAGACGCTACGACCCATCTCGTTCGTCGTCGCGGCCTGCTCCTCGACAGCGCTCGCGATGGCGGCCTGGGTGTCGTTGATCTGCGAGATGATCGCGCTGATCTCGCTGATGGCCGCGACGGCGGCCTCGGTGTCGGCCTGGATCGAGTCGATGCGGCGTCCGATGTCCTCGGTGGCCTTGGCGGTCTCCTGCGCGAGGTCCTTGACCTCCCCGGCGACGACGGCGAAGCCCTTGCCCGCCTCCCCGGCGCGGGCCGCCTCGATGGTGGCGTTGAGAGCGAGCAGGTTGGTCTGTTCGGCGATGCTCGTGATCGCCTTGATGACCTCGCCGACCTCGGCTGAGCTGGCGCCTAGCTTGGCGACGGTCTCGTTGGTGCGGCTCGCCATCTCGACGGCGGTCGCGGCATCGCTCGCCGACCGGGAGATCTCGGTGATGGAGGCGGACATCTCCTCGGTCCCGGCCGCGACGGTCTGCACCGTGTGGGTGATGTCGGTGGCCGTCCCGGACACGAGGTCGAGGTCTCCGGAGGTCGTGCTCGCGCCCTGGTCGAGCGTGGTGGCGCTCGCGAGAAGCCGGTCGGAGGAGAGGGCGACGGCCTCGGTGGCCTGCTCCATGCGAGCGAGGGTGCGACGCATCGACTCGCGGCCGGCGTCCGCGGCCCGGGCGAGGTGGGCGACCTCGTCGCCACCGTCGACGTCGGTGGCCCGCGTGAGGTCGCCGTCGGCCATGCCGGTGAGGGCGTCCTCGACGCGGCGTAGGCGCGTGGCCACCGACCGCGCGAGTGCCACCGCGAGACCGATGAGTGCGAGGCCCAGCACGAGGGCGATCCCGACCGTCGCGAGTCGCTGACGCATCGCCGCGCCCTGCTGGTCGAAGGCCGCGGCCTCGGCCTCGGCGTGCGCCGAGGCGGTCAGCTCCTCGAGGGCGGCGCGGCTCTGGGCGAGGGAGACCCGCGACGCATCGACCTGCCGGGCCCCCATGGGTCGGTTGCCGGCCTGGTACAACTCGTTTCCGCGGCGGTCGAGGTCGACGAACTCGCGCTGCAGGTCGCGCACCCGCGCGACGTGAGCGACCTGCGTGTCGGTGAGGCCGGCCTCCGGGAAGGCATCGAGCGCCTGTTCCTTGGTCTCGAGGGCGTCGAGGAACGCGGCACGTTGGGGCGCGCCGCTTGCTGCCGCGTCCGGGCCCTGGGAGTTGACGGCGAGGACGTACAGCAGCTGGGTGTTCCACATCCGCTCGTCCAGGGTGGAGAGGTGCGCGGCCTGCTCGGCGACGGCGGCCTGCTGCTCACGACGGTCGGCCGCGGCGGAGATCGTGCCCGCGCCCGCCCACGCGGCGATCACGACGAGCAGGAGGCCGAGCATCCCGACGACCCCGATGGACCCGATCTTCACGGTCAGCCGGGCGAGCAGCGGGGACGAGGACGCGGTGCGCGACACGGGCACTCCTGGAGGGGGGCGTGCGGAGCCTGACCCCCTGCCCATCGGCGAATCTCCCTCGAAACCAAGGGAACCGAGGCACTCAGGG
>JAUNTP010000073.1:0-10352 GCA_030538585.1 Mobilicoccus sp. | reverse complement strand
ACGTCGAGCTGGCGGAGCGCCACGGCGCCTCTGGTGACAGAATCGGCGGCGACCCTGCCAGCGAAGGAGACCTCGTGAAGATCGCCCTCGGCGCCGACCACGCCGGCTACACCCTGAAGACGAGCATCCACGACCATCTCACCGCCGCGGGGCACGAGGTGCTCGACATCGGGACGCACTCCACCGCCCGCACCGACTACCCCGTGTGGGGGTCACGCACCGCCCACGCCGTCACCTCGGGTGAGGCCGAGCTGGGGATCGTCGTCTGCGGGTCGGGCATCGGCATCTCGATCTCCGCCAACAAGGTGCGCGGCGCCCGGTGCGTGGTGTGCACCGAGCCGTACTCGGCGGCGATGGCGCGCCGCCACAACGACGCGAACATGCTCGCTCTGGGCGAGCGGTTCGTGGGCCTCGACATGGCCAACGCCATCGTCGACGCCTTCCTCGACGCCCAGTTCGAGGGGGGGAGGCACGCCGCTCGCGTCGAGCTCTTCGACAAGATCGAGTCCGGCCAGACCCTCTGACCGCCGCCCACCTCTGTCAGGCGGCGGCCTCGACGTCGACGGCCTTGGTGGTGTCGAGGACGAGCATGAGCTGACGGTCCAGTTTGCAGACCTTCGTCACGAGCTCACGCACCTGCGAGGGAACCGTGTCCGGCGGAGCCTCGAAGCGGTCCAGGTCAGGCTCCAGCACGTCGCCGATCTCGTCGACGAGCAGGCTCGTCGCCGAGTCGGCCGTGCGGACCACGACGTTCGTCACCTCCTGGCCCTCCTCACGCGGCGGCAGGCCCATGCGCTCGCGCAGGTCGATCGTGATGACGATCTGCCCACGCAGGTTGATCAGGCCCGACACCTCGGAGGACGACAGGGGCACCTTCGTGAGGGCCTGCTCGCGCAGCACCTCCTGGACCGTCTCCACCGGCACCCCGAACAGGTGGCCGCCGAGACGGAACGTGCAGTACTGGGTCGACATGCGCTATCCCTTTCTTCGCCCGCGTCAGACGCCGCGACCGGCGAACGCGCCGGAGTAGCTCTCGGCGGAGTCGAGGTCGGCCAGCTCCGGGGGCATGAGGCCCGCGAGGGTGGCGTCGATGTTGAGCAGCTCGGTGACGTGCTCGTTGACGACGGCGGAACCGAGGTTGCCGCCGGTGTCGAGGTGGCTGCGGATCGCGAGCTCGTCCTCCACGATGTCGAGCACCTGGCTGACGACGAACCCGAACAGCTGGTTCTCGTGGTGGCACACGACGACCTGCAGCGACGCGCTCGCGTCGTCCATGTCGTCGTAGCTGCCGTAGTCGTCGGCGAGGCGCAGCAGCGGCAGGATCACGCCGCGGTACTGGACGACCTGATTGGGGCCGACGGTCTCCACGCGGGACATGGAGAACTCCTCGAGCCGTTCGACGCAGGCCAGCGGCAGCGCGACCCGGCGCCCGTTGCTGAGCTTGACGACCAGCAGCGACGTCGAGTCCTTGCGGGCCTGGATGGCGGCCTCGGCGGCGGCGCGCTGGGCGGCCTCCGAGCTCTCGTTGACCATGCCGGCGTGCGCGGCGAGCGCGTTCGCGTCGAGGATGAGCGCGACGCGACCGTCACCCATGAGGGTGGCCCCGGCGTACAGGTCGATGCCGCGCAACTGCTTCCCGAGCGGCTTGACGACGATCTCCTCGGTGTCCTCGATGTCGTCGACGACGAGACCGAACTGGCGCTGGTCGGCGCGCAGGACCGCGATGAAGGTGGTGTCGCTCTCCCGCTCCTCCTCGACCCCGAGGTGCTCGCGCAGATCGACGAGCGGCAGCAGCTGGCCACGGAGGCGGTACACGGGCGTGCCCTGGATGGTCTCGAGGCGCTCGGCGGCCTGCTCCTTGTCCAGACGCACCAGCTCCAGCAGGTTGACCTGCGGGATCGCGAACATGTTGTCTTTGCCGCGCACCAGCAGCGCCGGGATGATCGCGAGCGTCAGCGGGATCTTGATCCGCGTCGTCGTGCCCTCACCGTAGACCGAGCTGATGTCGATGACGCCACCGATCTTCTCGATGTTCGTCTTGACGACGTCCATGCCGACACCGCGACCGGAGACGTTGCTCACCTTGTCGGCGGTGGAGAACCCGGCGCGGAAGATGAGGAGCTGCGCGTCCCGCTCAGGCATGCGCTCGGCTTCTTCGCGGGTGATGACACCCTTCTCGACGGCCTTCTCCTTGACCTTCTCGACGTTGATGCCGGCACCGTCGTCGATGA
Source organism: Mobilicoccus sp. (assembly GCA_030538585.1). Classification (GTDB taxonomy): domain Bacteria; phylum Actinomycetota; class Actinomycetes; order Actinomycetales; family Dermatophilaceae; genus Mobilicoccus. The sequence continues at coordinate 8,121 of JAUNTP010000073.1, read as the reverse complement.
TCTCGATGTTGACCTGGCCGCCCTCGTGGTAGGCGCGCAGCAGCAGCATGCCCTCGGGGTTCTTGCCCTTGGCCTCACGCACGTCCGGCGTTTCGATGCCGTGGTCGCACGAGTTGCGCACGAGGTGGGTCAGCGGATCCTTGATGGCCTCGAGGATCGTCTTGTCGAGCTCGGTCTGCTTGCCCTCCATCTCCACACGGATCCGGCGACCCATCTGGTTGGAGAGGTCCCGCACGACGCGCGGGATCTTGTTCCACACGTTCTCGATGGGCTGCATGCGCGTCTTCATGACGCCTTCCTGCAACTCGCTCGCAACGATGGAGAGGCGGTTCATGGAGCGCTGCAGCTCCTGGTCGTCGCTGGCGGCGGCGCGCTGCACGAGCTGGTTGCGGGAGAGGACGAGCTCCCCGACGAGGTTCATGAGCGAGTCGAGCAGGTCGACGTCGACGCGGATGCTCGAGTCGGCGACCGAGCGCTGGGCCTTCTTGTCCTCGCCGCCGGCGGCCGCGCTCTGCGCAGCGCTCGTCTGAGCGGTCGCGGCGTCCTTGGCCGCGTCCTTGGCGGCGTCGCGCGCCGCCTGCTGCTCGTCGTCGCCACCGCCGCCGGTGGGCGGGGTGACCTTCTCCTCCGTGGTGATGGTGGTGACCTGCACGGCCGTGTCCTCCGACGTGGTGGCCTGTTCATCGATCGACGTGGTCACGGTGCTGGTCGACCCGTCGGGCATGGTGGTCGTGACCGACGACTGCTCGTGCGCCTCGATCGAGTGCTCTGCGGTCTGCTCGACCGCCTCCGACGTGGCCTCGGCCGCCCCGACCTCGACCGCGGTCGACCCGCTGCGCTGCTCACCCAGGTCCGCGAGCGAGCCGCCCTCGAGGAGGATGTGCAGCTTCGCGGTCAGCTCCACGTACTCGTTGTCGCCCTCGTTGCCGTCCTCCTCGATGTGACCGAGCAGGGACCGGACGGCGTCGACCATCTCGAGCAGCACGGTGGCCATCTCGGGGTTGAGCACCATCTCACCGTCGCGCAGCTTCGACAGCAGCGATTCACCGGCGTGCGCGACCTTCTCCAGGGTGTGCAGGGCGAGAAATCCACTGGTGCCCTTGATCGTGTGCAGGGTGCGGAAGATGCTCGAAAGCAGGTCGCGGGATTCAGGTTCGCGCTCGAGCGCGAGAAGATCCTGATCCAACTGGTCCAGGTTCTCGTGGCTTTCCACGAGGAACTCCTGGACGATCTCCTCCATGCCGTCCATGGGCACCTTCCTGAGAGTGTCATCGGGGCGTACTCGAGCCACCAATCGGCGCAGCCCCCCTTGATCTGAGGAGGAGTTGGCCGGGCCGACAGGGTGGTTCGTGCCATGACGCGCGTGCGCGTAGGAGGGTCAGATCGGCTCGCACGGTGCCGATGGGAAAGCTGCCGGCGCCTGACCCGTGTCGGCGACCGCTTCGGTGGCCGAAACCCCCGCGGCCGTATCCCGACACCGGCCAACCAGATTCGCGAACTGCTCGCTCAGATCGCCTGTTCTGACGCCGATAGAGAGGTGTCCGATTGCGGATGGCCCTGTGCCGGAGCCCAATTCAAACGGGGAGCCGGTGGACCTCTGGGGTCATCGAGAACCAGCAAGACCACCGTGGTCGCCATCTAAGGACCGAGCATGCACCTGTCAAAGGACGACGTCGAGCAGATCGTCAACGAGGTCTGGAGCTCCATGCTCGGCCTCCCCGTGGAGACGTACCACGGCGATACGCCCCCCACGATCGAGGGCGAGGCGCTGTCCGGTTCGGTGGGTGTGAGCGGCGCGACGGACTGTCTCATCTGCCTGGAGGTGAACGCCGGCGCAGCGCGCACGTTCGGTGCCGCCATGTTCGGTCTGGCCGAGGACGAGGCGTCCGAGGAGGACATCGCCGACGCCGTCGGGGAGCTCACCAACATGGTCGGCGGCAACATCAAGAGCTTGCTGCCCGAACCCAGTTCGCTGTCGCTGCCCGTCGTCGCGCAGGGCAAGAGCCCCACGCTGCGTGTCCCGTCGGCCAAGAAGATGCTCGACGCCGTCTACCTGTGCGGTGAGCACCCCATCGTCATCACCGTCTGGAACCGCCTCAACCAGTCCTGAATCACGCCGATCAGTCGGAGTGGACCGGGACGCGTTCATCCCCCCGCAGAAGATTCCCCCACGAAAGTGAGATTCACGTGAAGGTCGTAGTCGCGGACGACAGCCGAGCCATGCGCATGATCGTCGTACGGACCCTGCGCCAAGCCGGGTACGAGGGCGCCGAGATCATCGAGTGCGAGGACGGCGCCGAGGGCCTCGCGGCCGTCAAGGCCAACTCCCCTGACCTGGTCCTCTCGGACTGGAACATGCCGAACATGAGCGGGATCGAGTTCCTGCAGGCGCTGCGCGCCGAGGGCAACAACGTGACGTTCGGGTTCGTCACCTCCGAGGGCTCGGACACGATGCGCTCGCAGGCCGACGAGGGCGGGGCGCTGTTCCTCATCGCCAAGCCGTTCACGGCGGACATGTTCGCCGAGGCGCTCAAGCCGGTCTTCGGCTGACCCAGCCCCACCCCTCCCCCCTTCCACCACGACCGTAAAGCGACAAGGGCGATGGCGAAGATTCCCGACCACAAGCCGATCAAGGACCTCTTCGAGAGCCTGCTCGGTCGCGACGTGACCATCGCCACGCAGAGTGAGCGGGTGGTGCCGTCGGCGCGCAGCGCATGTTGTGTCGGTACGTACATGGATGGTGAGGGCGAGACCCAGGCGCTCGTCGCGGCCGACCTCGCGCTGTCGGCGCGGGCCGGTGCGGCGCTGGGTCTCGTCCCCTCCACCGGTGCGGACACCGCCATCGAGAACGCCGAGCTGCCGGCAGCGCTGTACGAGAACTTCTACGAGGTCCTCAACATCTTCTCGTCGTTGTTCTTCGACGACGCGACCGGCGCCAACCTCAAGCTGCAGACCGTGTACCAGCCGGGCATGATCCTCCCCCGGGAGGCGGCGATGCAGATGCGTGGCCTGGGCCGTCGTGAGGACTTCACCCTCGACGTCGACGGCTACGGCACGGGCGCTCTGGGCATCGTCATCCCGTTCTGACGGGGAGCCGTTTTGGGCCCGCGAGCGGCCCTGCGGTACCCTCGCCGATGGAGGATTCGCATAGTGGCCTAGTGCGCACGATTGGAAATCGTGTTGGGTTAATCACCCTCAGGGGTTCAAATCCCCTATCCTCCGCCACGCTCGACGGGGCGGGTCCGAGACATCGGACCCGCCCCGTCGTCGTAGTTGGAGCGACGCGACGTCTTCGATCCCCCGTTGGTCGAGGAGGAGCGAAGCGACGTCTCGAGACCATCGTCGGTCCACCGACTGCCTCCGGTGGCAGGTGGCCGGAGAGGTCCTGATGGTCTCGAGACGCTTCGCTCCTCGACCAACAGCGGGCGGGTTTGTTGCCGCGTCGCCTGAAACCTACGGTTTCGGCGCGGCCAGGGCGTTCTGGCCTTGCACGTACACGTGGGGCGGGTGGTGGGTGAGGCGGCCACCGGCGAGGACGTGTTCGGCGATGTGCCGCGTACCGGCGAGGGTGTCGCCGAGGGCCGGGACGAGGATGATGCGCCGCTTGCCCAGCGCCGAGGCGAACGACACCTTAACGGCGTCGACGAGCAGCAGCGGACCGGTCGCGGTGAGCGGACGCCCGGGCAGAAGCTGGGCCCCGGCGCAGATGGCGTCGGCGAGGTGCTCCCCCGCGAGCCGGCACAGCCCCTCGGCGACCGGGTCGTGACGCGAGACGTCGCCGACGACGTGCGCGAAGTCGGCGAGCACCTCCGCAACCGGGTGCTCCTCCAGAATGCGAGCCCAGCCGCTCTCGTCGCCGAAGGCGCGCCTGCCGGCCTGCAGCAGGTGCTCCGACCCGCCCGGCACCCCGTCGCGATGACGCAGCCCCGCGGCCAATCCCTGAGCACCGAGCCAGGCGCCGGATCCGCGGTCGCCGAGGATGGGCCCCCAGCCGTCGATGCGATGCCAGAGGGTCTCGAAGTCGGTGCAGATGGTGCGCACGCCGGCGGTCATCTCGAGCACCACGCCGGGTTCGACACCGCCGAGGGCACCCACGAGGGTGGCCGTGGCGGCGTCGACGACGACGGTGCGGGTCTGCGGCGGCGCGACGGCGATGAGTTCGGAGGGGTCGATGCTCGCGGCGGCCCCGCCGAGGGTCCACACGGTCACCGGGGGCGGCCCATCACCCGCCAGCGACGACACGGCCGCCACCAGGTCGAGGGCGCCGAGGCCGTCGTGGAGATCGCCGATGTCGATCCGGCCTTCGTCGGCACCGGCCCGGCGGGCCCGCAGCCCTCGCTCACCGATGTCGACGGCGAGATAGTCGAGGGTGGTGTGGGCGGGCCGGTCGAGGGTCAGGTCGAGGTCGGCGGACAGGTGGTCCGTCGCGCTCACAGCGACGCAGCGACCGAGGTGAGCTGGGGTCGGGAGGCCTCGAGAGCCTCGGCGACGGCCTCACCGCCGCCGGGCAGGCCGCGCAGCGCGGGGGCGACGGCGTCGATGTTCGCGCCCCGCTGCACCAGCGTCTCGGCGAGGCCCTGCGGGGAGCGGGCGCCCCACAGCTTGAGCAGCAGGCGGCCGTAGCGACGCGCCTGCCCGTGCCGGGTCACGAGTTCGAGGCAGCAGTCGAGCGCCTTGTCGTACTCGTGGACGCGGGCAGCGAGGATCATCGTCTCGGTGAGGATCTCCGGCGGGGCGACCACGGCACCGTCGGCGCGGGTGAGCAGCCCCTTCTCCCGCAACCCGTCGAGGATGCGCAGCGCGTCGGCGGCCTGGCCCTCGGCGGCGTGCACCTGGGCGTCGAGCCACGAGGCGTAACCCGGGTCGTTGCCGGCCCCACGCAACTGTGCGATGAGGGTGCGGGCGCCGTCGAGGTAGCGGTACTCGATGAGGAGCCCGACGAGCTCCTCGCGGGCGGTGTCGCGGTAGCGCTCACCGGCGGGGACGGCGCGTGCCCGGTTGAGGTCTTCCAGGGCGCCGTTACCGTCCCCGAGGCTGCGACGGGCGCGGGCACGCTCGACGAGGGCCGAGACGAGTTCGTCTCCGGCGGTGCCGGCCTCGTCGAGGACCTCGATGATGCGGGTCGCGCGCGCTTCGCGCCGCTTGAGCCGGGCGCGGGCCGCGGCGGGGTCGTCGGCGTGGACGCTGCTGACGCGCAGCACGTCACCGCCGGGGTTGAGCAGGCGCAGCGTGCGTTCGGTGTCCTTGGCGACGAGACGCGGACGGATCCCGCCGACGTAGTGGCAGGACTCGCGCCGGTACAGCCGCACCTCGCGGGAGGCGGGCGCGTCGGCCTCGGTCTGCGCCTCGATCTGGAGGGCGTCGGGGCGCACGACCTCCCCCGGAGCGGAGACGAGCAGCTTGCGCAGGAGCGCGGGGTCGGCGCTCACCCGGTCGTCGGCGTCGAGCAGGAGGATCCACTCGCTGTCGGCGGCCTCGGCGGCGGCGTTGCGGGCGGCGGCGAGGTCACCGTCGTCGGCACGCTCCACGACCTGCGCACCGGCGCGGCGGGCGAACTCGAGGACGCGGTCGGGGGCTCCGTGACCGACGATGACGGTGCCGGCGAGGAGGTCACCGAGGGAGGACAGCGATGCGAGGCACGCGTGCAGGTCGCGTGCGTCGTCCCCGACGACGAGGCAGCAGGTGAGCGAGGGCGTCTCCATGGCTGCCCCATCGGCACCCGCCGACAAAACTCAAGCATCGAAACACGTTGCTAAGTAAAGCAATTGGAAAATCTGCGGTGGGGGCTCAGCCGAGGAGTCGGTGGGTGGCACCGGAGGCGAGCCGCAGGTCACCGGCCAGGCGCCACCACCGGTCGGCGTCCTCGGCGCGGCCCAGCGTGAGGTGCAGGACGTACAGGTTCTGGGCGGCGAGGAAGCTTCCCCGCCCGTGGACGGCCCCGGTGAGGTCGGGGCGCTCGCCGAGTTCGAGGCAGCGGCGGAACGCCGTCTCCACGAGCGGCGCGAGCTCCGGAGCCGACTCGGGCGTCTCCAGCATGAGCTCGAAGAAGAGGTCGCCCATGAGAAAGGTGAAGTCCGGGGAGTGCTGCCAGTAGCGGCGCTGGTCGTCCATGAGGGCGATGGCGTCCTTGTACCGACCTGCCTTGGTGAGCACCTCCAACCCCCGCGTCACGAGTTCGTGGCGGCGGTCGTCGACGGTGGCCATGAGTCCGAGCGCCTGCAGGTATCGGTCGCCCGCCTCGGTGAACCGGCCGGTGATCCGGAGCTCGTCGGCGAAGCGCGCGTGGGTCATGGCGTCGTGGGGAGCGATGGTGAGCGCCTGCAGCAGGATCGCCTCGTTGCGGGTCCGGTCCCCGCGCCAGCGGCCGGTCTCGGTGTCGTCGCTCGCGACCGTGAGGACCAGGCGCATCGTGGGCAGGTCGTGGACGGGCTCCTCGCGGTAGGCCCCTTCGTACCGGACGCCGCGGGGCAGCAGTCGCGGCGCGAGGTGGACGGGATGGGAGGCCTCACCGGGTGTACCGGGGCCGCGCCAGATCTGCACGAGCCCGACGCGGTCCGGTCTCGTGCGGGCGAGGTCCGCGAGGGACTCGACGCCGGAGTCGATCCATTCCTCGGGATCGAGCACGAGGTTCCAGTCGGCGTCGGCGGCCTCCAGGGCCGCGTTGCGGCAGGCGGATGCGTCGTCGCTCCATGCTGCCGGGACGACGCGGGCACCGGCCTGGCCGAGGCGGGCGCGGGCGAGTTCGTCACCGCCGAGGTCGAGCACGACGATCTCGTCCACGTGGTCGCGGGCGGAGTGCAGGGCTCGCTCGGCCAGATCCGCGTCGCCGCGCATGACCATGACGAGTGCAAGTGCCACCCTTGTCTCCGTTCCTGCCGCGCGTGGATCGCGGGCGTCTACGCCGGGGCCGTCGTCCCCCTATCGGCCGGCGCGGGTCGAGCCGAAGGCATCTCTGCCGAGGATGGCTCTGGCACAAGGGTAGTCGGAGACGGTGCCGGAGCCTGGGGCTCGACACGCACCCGCGGCGGCGGTGGAGGTGCCGGGGTGGACCCGGTCGTCGCGGCGGGGGTCTCGGCCGGTTCCGGCGGCGGGGCGGCGCTGCCGAGAAGGATTTCCGCGGCGCGGCGTCCGGCGGCGGCCACCTCACCGAGCATCGCGGCCCCGGTCTGGGCCCAGGTGCGGGCCGTGAGCAGAGAGATGACCTCTTTGCCGAGGTCGGCGTCGGTCCGGCGGGCGGCGTCGACGCTGATGCGGTCGCCGGTGGCGCCGAGGGAGTCGAGGATGCGCCGCATGCGGTTCTCGGCAGCGCCGATCTCGGCGCGCTGCGCGTAGAGCTCGGCGAGTGCCTCGTCGAGGACGTCGAGCGCGGACCGGGCGTCGGTGGAGGTGAGCACGCTGACGGTGAACGTGCGGTCGCCGACGGGCCCGGTGGGGATGTCGAGGGTGTCGCCGGCGTCGAAGCCGACCTGGATCGTGCGGTGACCTCGGGAGACGGAGCGGAGTGTCTCGTCGAAGGAACGGAGCAGCCCCTCGACCCCGACCTGCAGCGCGCGACGCTGGTCCTCGCCGAAGGTGTCGTTGCCGGCCTGGATGGCGACGGTGCGCACCTGGTCGAGGTAGGCAGTCATGGCCGCGAGCGCACCTTCGGAGACCTGCATGAGGGAGATGCCGTCCTGCACGTTGCCGGCGGCAGCGGCGGCGCTCGCGGCGCGGGCCTGCATGCGGGTGGCGATGGAGACTCCGGCGGCGTCGTCGGAGGCTTTCGGCGTGGGGTCGGCGATACGGCGCGCGGCGTCGATCGCGGTGGCGTGGTGTGCTCCGACGTGCCGCGCGACCATGCGCGCCAGCGCGTCCTGGTCGGCGACGATGCGCATGACATCCCCCTCCGTGGGCTCGTGCGGTCTCACCGTCCGTGGAGAGACCTGTCCACCTATCGGCACTGCCCGGCTGAGCCTGAGCTGAACTGGGCAGTCGTTCGACACCGAATCGCCGACCGGTCCCGGCAGACCCGACCCAGCCCCCCCCGTCTACAACGGCCCTCCCCACCCTTGGGCGCGGTGCGAAGCGTCTCGAGACCACAGCCACCGTGACCGGTGACGTCACCATGGTTTCGAGACGTCG
>JAUNTP010000072.1 GCA_030538585.1 Mobilicoccus sp. | reverse complement strand
GGGCGAGGGTGACGTCCTGCTCCACCACCGCCTCCAAGGAGCCGAGGCGGGCGGCGCGACGCAGCGCCTCAAGGGTGACCGCCACCGAGTACGGCGAACGGGCTTCGAGGTTGTCGGCAGCCTCCGCGGCCTCACTCGCGCCGTCGCCGGTCCAGGAGCGCAATCGGTCGAGGATGGCGACAGCGTCGTCACCGGTGTAGCAGGCGTCGATCCAGCCCCGCTGCTTCTGCAGCGGCGCGGGATGGGTGGTCGATCCCAGCGACGCGAGGTCCGGCGCCTGCCCCGATTCCAGACCGTTGAGGATGTCGGGGAGCGTGGATGAGTCGACGAGGACGTCGGCGATGTCGAGGTACACGGCGTCGGCGCCGCTGAATGTCGACCCGGTGAGCGCGAGGTGTGTACCGATCTCGCCGGGCGTGCGGGCGAGCAGGTGGAGGCCGCCGACGTCGGGAAAGAACCCGATCTTCGTCTCCGGCATCGCGAGCTTGCTGCGTTCGGTGACGATGCGGTGACTCGCGTGGGCGGCGATGCCGATGCCGCCGCCCATGACGACACCGTCCATGAACGCGACGACCGGCTTGGGGTAGGCGCCGATGAGCCCGTCCATGACGTACTCGGTCTCCCAGAACTCGATGGCGTTCGCACGGTCGGCGGCGTCCCCGATGACGGCCTGCCGCATCGCCATCACGTCACCGCCCGCGCACAGCCCTCGCTCACCTGCGCCGGTGATCGCGACGATCTGCACCTCGTCGTCCTGCGCCCAGTCGCGCAGGGTCGCAAGGATGCTCGTCACCATCTCCAGGGTGAGGGAGTTGATCGCCTTGGGCCGATCCAGCACGACGAGCCCCAAGGCTCCTGCTCGCTCGAACCGCGCATGCTCACCCATCGGTGCTCCGTTTCGTCGACGTCGAGGGCCCAGCCTAGAAGGCAGGACCGACAACGCGCGGTGATGCACCATCCGCGCCGGCCACCTCGTCGAGATGATGGAGGCAGTCACGGAACTCGGCCCACCGATCTCGTCAGAAACCCGTCAGCCGGGCGTGTCAGACTCAGTGGGTTGGGCGGCGTCGCCGCATGCTTCAGCGCTGCCGGCGCCGATCGACCCGGAGTTCGAAGACCTGTGATTCTCACTCGTTTCAGCCTGCGCAACCGGGCACTCATCGCGCTCATCACGGTCTTCACGATGATCGCGGGCATGCTCGCGTTGACGTCGCTGCGGCGCGAGCTCATCCCCTCCCTCGAAATCCCCATCGCCGCCGTCGTCACCGTCGTGCCCGGCGCGAGCCCCGGCGTCGTCGAAGACCGCGTCACCGCCCCCATCGAAGCCGCCGTCCTCGGCATCCAAGGCGTCGAACGCGTCGAATCCACCTCCGGCGCAGCCATCTCCACCGTCACCGTCAACCTCGAATACGGCACCGACCTGCCCGGCGCGCAAGCCCGCATCCAACGCGCCGTCCTCGCGGTCCAAGGCCTGCCCGACGGCGCCGAACCCCGCGTCATCACCGGCAGCGTCGACGACTTCCCCGTCATGCAGATCGCCGTCAGCGGCGGCACCGACGCCGACGACCTCGCCGCCCGCGTCAACGACCTCGTCGTGCCCCTCCTTTCCGACGTCGAGGGCGTCCGCGAAGTCCAGGTCAGCGGCGTCGCCGACAAGATCGTCCGCATCGACCTCGACGACGACGCCATGTCCGAAGCGGGCATCACGCCCACCTCCGTGGGCAGCCTCCTGCAGGCCAACGGCATCGTCGTCCCCGGCGGCACCATCACCGAAGACCAGCAAGACCTGGGCGTCGAAGTCGGCTCCCGCATCACCACCGTCGAAGAGCTCCGTGCGTTGCCTTTGGCGGCCCTTCCTAACGGCGGCGGATTCGGCGGCATGGGCGGGATGCCCGGCGGCGCCGGAGGAGGCGCGGCCGGTGGTGGCGTAGCCGGTGGTGCGGCCGGCGGCAACGGCGCCGCGATGCCCCCGATGGGTGCCCCCGGCGGCATGAGCGTTCCTGTGCCGCGCCCGCCGCAGCTGCCCTCGCCCACTCCACCGACGCCCGACGCCACACCGACACCCACTCCCACTCCCACTCCCACGTCTGAGTGGACGCGCACCGCCGAGCCCACCGCACCCGAGTCGCCGCTGGTCACCCCCACCCCGCCGACCCTGGTGCCGACGGCGCTGCCCACCGACCTGCCCACTCAGCTTCCCGGCGACGTCACCTGGCCCGAGGGCCTGCCCTCGCTCACCGACCTCGTCGAACAGCTCTCTCAACTGCCGCAGCTCCTTGCCGCCCTGCAGCAGCTCGAACAACTTCAGGCGCAACTGCAGGACCTCGACGGTCTACGCGACCAGCTCGGTCAGCTCGCCCAACTGCAGGAGTTTCAGGACCAGCTCGGCCAGTTGAGCCAGTTGCAGGATCAGCTCGCCGCGCTGCAGGGGCTGGAAGGCCAACTCGGTGAACTGCGCGCCCTGCAAGGCCAGCTCACCCAGTTGCAGGGGTTGCAGGGGCAACTCGCTCAGCTCTCCCAGCTGCAAGGTCAGCTCGCGCAACTCGGGCAGCTCCAAGGCCAGCTCGAAGGGCTCAACGCACTCCAGGGCCAGCTCGGCGCACTGCAAGGGCTGCAGGCCCAGCTCGCCGGCCTCGAAGAGCTGCAGCGGCAGCTTTCCGCGATGCAGCCCGGCGCCACCGAGATCCCCACGCCGACCATCTACACCCTCGGCGACGTCGCCTCCGTCGATCTCGTCGACGCCCCCGGCGCCGGCGTCTCCCGCGCCGACGGCCGCCCCGCCGTGACCCTCGCCATCACCAAGCTCCCCGCCGCGGGCGCCGTCGAGGTCTCCCACGCCGTCCACGACATGCTGGACGAGGCCCAGTCACAGATCCCCGGCGGTCAACTCTCCGTCGTGTTCGACCAGGCGCCGTTCATCGAGCAGTCCATCGAAGACCTCGGCGTCGAAGGCCTCATGGGTCTCGCGATGGCCGTGCTCGTCGTGTTCGTGTTCCTGCTGTCGGTGCCGCTCACCCTCGTCACCGCCCTGTCGATCCCCATGTCGCTGCTCATGGCGATGATCGGCATGTGGGTCGGCGGCCTCACCCTCAACATCCTCACCCTCGGCGCGCTCACCATCTCCGTGGGCCGCGTCGTCGACGACTCCATCGTCGTCATCGAGAACATCAAGCGGCACCTCGACCTCGGCGAGACCAAGACCGTCGCCATCCCCACCGCCGTCAAAGAGGTCGCGGCCGCCATCACCGCCTCGACGGCCGCGACCATCGCGGTCTTCCTGCCGATCGGTGTCGTCGGCGGTCAGGCCGGCGAGCTGTTCCGCCCGTTCGCGCTCACCGTCGCCCTCGCCATGGGTACTTCGCTGCTGGTGGCGCTCACGATCATTCCCGTCCTCGGCTACTGGTTCATCCGCGCCGACGGGCACGGTCGCCACGGCGTCGTTCTGCCCTGGCGCAAGCGCCGACAGGAGGACGCCGATGCCGAGGTGGACGAGGCGCCGGCGAGCGAGTCACCCGCCGAGAGCATCGAGCCCGACGCTCAACACGGGGGCGAGCTGGACGAGGCGGCGCCCGACCAGGAGCCCGCGAGCACCCACGAACCCCGCGACGACAAGGAGGCCGTGCCCGGCGCCGGCCCCCTCATCACGACGTACATGCCGGCCCTGCGCTTCGCGCTGGCGCGGCCGCTGGTCGTCGTCCTCGCGGCCGCGCTGTTGCTCGTCGCGACGGGCATCGCGGCCACCAACCTGCGCACCGACTTCATCGGCGACGCCGGCGGCGACACCCTCACGGTCCGGCAGGAACTCCCGGCCGGGTCCTCGATCGAGCGCACCGACGCGGCAGCACAACGCATCGAAGCTCTGCTCGCCGCCCGCGACGACGTCGTCTCCTCGCAGGTGACCATCGCCGGCTCCGGCGGCGGGTTCGCCGCATTCTTCGGCGGGGGCAGCAGCAACATCGCCCGGCACACCGCGACCATCGCCGAAGACGTCACGCCGAGCGAGGTCGCCGACGAGATCCGCGCCGCGGTCGAGGGCGATGCGAGCCTGGGCGAGATCACCGTGTCCGACGGCGGCGCCGGCGGCCCCGGAGCCAGCGAGGTCGAGGTGTCGGTGCAGGCCGCCGACCCCGACGATCTGCGCGCCGCCGCCGACGCCGTCGAACGCGCCGTCGCCTCCGTCGACGGAGCCCGCGACGTGACGAACAACCTGGCCGCCGAGGTGCCCTCCCTCGTCGTCGACGTCAACCGCGCCGCCGCCCTCGAACGGGGCCTCACCGAGCCGCAGATCGGCATGGCCGTCTCCCGCGCGTTGCAGGGCTCGACGATCGGGCGCCTCGAAATCGATGGTCAGCGCCGCGATGTCGTCGTCCGCGACGGCGAGGCGCCGGAGACGCCCGCGCAGATGCGCGACATCGTCGTCGGCAGCGACCTCAACGGCAACGAGGTGCTCCTGGAGACCGTCGCCGCCGTGCAACGTCAGGACGCCCCCGCCTCGATCAGCCGCGTCGACGGGCGCCGCACCGCGCTCATCACCGCCGTCCCCGACGGCGACGACCTCGGCGGTCTCACCCGCGACATCACCGAGGCCATCGACGCTCTCGACCTGCCCGAGGGGGCCAGCGCCGAGATCGGTGGCGTCAGCGCCGAACAGCAGGACGCGTTCACCCAGCTCGGCCTGGCGATGCTCATCGCCATCGCTCTCATCTACGTGCTGCTCGTGGCCACGTTCAACAGCCTCATCCAGCCGCTCATCCTGCTCGTCTCCATCCCGCTGGCGGCCACGGGCGCGCTGCTCGCGCTGGAGATCACCGACACCCCGCTCGGCGTCCCGGCCCTCATCGGGCTGCTCATGCTCATCGGCATCGTGGTCACCAACGCCATCGTGCTCATCGACCTCGTCAACCAGTACCGCGACCGCGGCTACACGATGCTGGAGGCGGTCACAGAAGGCGCCCGCGACCGCGTGCGGCCCATCGTCATGACCGCGCTCGCCACCATGCTCGCTCTCGTGCCGATGGCCCTTGCGCTTTCCGGCGGCGGCGCGTTCATCTCCCAGCCGCTCGCCGTCGTCGTCATCGGCGGCCTGTTCAGCTCGACCGCGCTGACGCTGCTCGTCGTGCCCGCCTTGTACGTCCTCATCGAGCGCCGACGAGCCCGCCGCGAGGAGTCGGACGCACCGGACGAACGTGAAAATTCCCACAACGACGGCGAATCCGCTGGTGTCGAGGGGCCGACCGACGAAACGACTGTTGCGCAAAGCCGGTGACGATGGTTATGTGACCTGGGACGACGACGTCGAAGGAGAAGAGCCCCGTGTCGATCATCGAGGACGCGCCCCAGACCGTACGAGTCTCCCCGCCGGAGGGCCCCATCGAGGGCACGAAGAGCGTGCGAGTCACCCACACCCACAAGGCGGTCCGGGAGGCGAGGAGCACCATCACCTCCGACCTCACGGCGCGTGGCGTGGACCGGATGATCATCGACGAGGCGGAGGCAGTCGTCGCCGAGTTCGTCGCCAACTCCGTGATTCACGCTCGACCGCTCGCCGACGGCTGTGTGCGGGTGCGGTGGAAGGTCAAGAGCGGCGCGGTCGAGGTCGAGGTGCGTGACGGCGGAGCCGCCACCACCCCCAAGCCGGTGCGACGCTCCCTGTGGGCCGTCCGCGGCCGGGGCCTGCGCATCGTGCGCAGCATGGCCCACGAATGGGGCGTGCAGGACGAACGCAACGGCCGCACCGTCTGGGCGGCCCTCGGCGGCCCCTCCCGCCGCCGCCGCCTCTGACCCGGGGCGCTCCTGATCGCCCGGACCGCCTAGGCTTTCGGTATGGGTAAGGCATCACGTCGCGCTCGCCAGGCCGAGCGTCGTTCCGGGTCGCAGGCGCCGGTGGCGGCACCGTTCGTTCCCCGTCCCTTCGAGGGGCTTCCGGGGGAGACCGATCTCGTCGCCATGCGGGAAATCGTCCCGTCCGCCACAGCCACGTGGCGGTTGCGCCCCGATGCGGCGCCGTTGGCCGACCTCACGGACGTTCCCGAGCACGTCACCGTCGCGACGATCCTCCCCTTGGCATGGCCGGGTCTGCACCGCGCCGACGGTGAGCGTCTCGTGGGGCTACAGTCCGGCACCACGAGCGGCGACCTGAGCCGCGATGTGACCCAGGTGCTGCTCACCCTCCTGCAGGTCGAGCCCGGCACGCCGGTGCGACCCACGACGCAGGCGGTGCGCGACACCCCCCGCCTGCAGGACGTGCTCGATCTCGACGCCCCGCTGGACGTCACCGTCCACGACACCTTCGACTTCTGGGTCGGTGGCGGCGCTCTCGATGCCGAGGGGCAGGCGTCGCTGGAGCAGGCGAACGCCTCCATCATCCCCACCGTCAAGCTGGAGAGCGTCGACTCCGCGTACTGGTGCCGGGTGGGCGGCCGCACCCACCTGCGGTGGATCCTGCCGCAGGACGAGACGAGCGCCACCGACGCCCTGGCGCGGCTCAAGGCCGCTGGGGCGGAGTCCCTCGGTGAGGGCACCAAGCTGCTCGGGGCGTTCCGGGCCTGTGGCCTGCTCGCGCCCGTGTGGGATCTCGACCCCGCCCTCGAGGCCGACGCCTACGAGGACGCGGCCGCGGCCGTCGCGCAACGCTTCACCGAGGCCCTCGGGCAGGACGCGCCGCTGAGCGACGCCGAGCGTCGCGCCCGCGCAGGGTTGCTGAGCCGCCAGCTCACGCTGCGATGACGCGGATCGGCTACCTCGGTCCGCCCGGGACCTTCACCGAGATGGCCCTGCGGCGGCTGCCCGAGGCCGAGACCGCGGAGGCCGTGCCCTGCCGCACGGTGGACGAGGCGTTGACCAAGGTCCGTGACGGCGAACTCGACTCGGCCGTCGTCGCGATCGAGAACTCGGTCGAGGGGGGTGTCTCCGCGACGCTGGACGCGCTCGCGACCGGGGCACCGCTGCACATCGTCGGGGAGGTGCTCGTCCCCGTCCGGTTCGTCCTCGCCGCGCGCCCCGGGGTGACTCTGGGCGACATCGCCGGCATCGCCACCCACAGCCACGCCTGGGCGCAGGTGCGGGTCTGGATGGGCGAGCACCTGCCCGCGGCCACGTTCGTGCCGGCCCTGTCCAACGCCGCGGCAGCCGAGGGGCTCGGCGGCGACGGGGAGGTGCCGTACGAGGCCGTCGTCTGTCCGCGGATCGCCGCGGAGCGGTACGGGCTCGTCGTTCTCGCCGACGACATCGGCGACATCCCCGACGCGGTGACCCGGTTCGTCGTCGCCGCCCGCCCCGGCACGATGCCGACGCCGACGGGTGCCGACAAGACGACGGTCGTCCTCTTCCAGCGCGACGACCGCCCCGGCGGATTGCTCGCGCTCCTCGAACAGTTCGCCGCCCGCGGCATCAACCTCACCCGCCTGGAGTCACGTCCGACCAAGGCCTCGCTCGGCTCGTACTGCTTCTCGGTCGACCTCGAGGGGCACGTCGCCGAGGAGCGCATCGGGGAGACCCTCATGGGGTTGCACCGCATCTGTGCCGAGGTGCGCTTCGTCGGCTCGTACCCGCGGGCCGACCTGCTCCCAGCCGAGGTGCACCCCGACCACGACGACGGCGCCTACATCGACGCGCGCGCCTGGCTCATGCGCCTACGTCGGCCCTGACCGCTGCGGGCCTGCTGCCCGTCGGTACCCGCACCGTCAACGCCTTCGGGACGATCGACGCGGTCAGCGACCTCGCGGGGCCGATGGGGTCGCCGTCGAGCTGCAGCTCCTCGTGGTGGTAGCCGGCGAGGTCGATCCCGAGGGACTGGCACTGAAAGTGCTCGACCCGCTTGTGGCCCTTGCGGCGCTTGGTGAGGATGCGCAGCGCCACCGCGGCCCACCCCGCGACCCCCTCGGGAGCGAGCAGGACGACGTCGAGGCATCCGTCGTCGACCTCGGCGTCGGGGAGGAGCTCGACACCACCCTGTAGCCGCCCCACGTTGCCGAGCACGATCGAGCGCACCTTGCGGCGCGTGGCGAGCTCGCCGTCGGTGACCAGGCCGACCTCGAAGCGGGGCCCGTCCAACTGCGTGAGGCCGGAGACGACGTAGGCACCCCACCCGACCGTCGCCTTGAGCTTCTCGGGGGCCTGCGCCATGACGGCGGCGTCGAACCCGAGACCGGCCATGACGAGGAAGTAGTAGTCGCGCGCGTCGTCCTGCGTCTCCTCCGGTGCGACGACGAGACGGCCCACGTCGATGCGGCGGTCGTCACCGTTGATGGCGACGAGGAAGCAGGACTCGAGGGAGTCGATGTCCAGGTCGAGGTTGCGCGCCAGGAGGTTGCCCGTCCCGGCCGGGAGAAGGCCCATCGGCACGGAGGAGTGGAGCAGTCCCGCGGCCACCGACCGCACGGTCCCGTCGCCGCCGAGGGCGCAGACGATCTGTGAGCCGGCCTCGACGGCGCCCCGCGTCTGCCCCGTGCCCGGGTCCTCCACGGTGGTCTCGCGCCAGGAGGTACGCCAGCCGTGCGCATGCGCGAGGGCATCGATCTGGTGTTGCACCGGGTCGAGGTCGTCGAACTTCGTGGGGTTGACGACGATGGTCACGAGCGGCCGCTCGTCACGGGGCGCGGCCTGCTGACGGTCGGACCCGGCGTCGCGGCCTCGTCGTACCCACCAGATGAGGCCGGCGACGAGGGCGAGGACGACGAGGACCGTTCCGACGATGCTCCAGGCGGCAGCTTCCACGTCTCGACGGTACTCGGACATCCCGGCCACCGCCTCGTCTGCGTCGTGAGCTGGTGTGCGACACGGCAGGAGGCACGCCGGAACAGCCCGGGCCGATAGGCTGGAGCGGTGATCGACATCAAGGTGCTCCGTGAAGATCCGCAGGCGGCCCGGGCGTCCCAGCACGCTCGCGGCGAGGACGAGGGGATCGTCGATGCGATCCTGCGCGCGGACGAGACGCGCCGCTCCAGCCTTGCCGAGTTCGAGCGGCTGCGCGCCGAGCAGAAGTCGACGAGCAAGACCGTCGGCCAGGTCATGGGCCGCCTGGGCGCCGCGCGCAAGGCCGGTGCCGACGACGGCGAGATCGCGACCCTCGAAGGGGAGGCCAACGAGGCTCGCCGGGCCGCCGGTGAGCTGTCCGACGAGGTCAAGCGTCTGGAGGCCGCGGCCGGTGCGGCGCAGGTCGAGCTCGACGCGCTCATGATGCGGATGCCGAACCTCGTCATCGACGGCGTGCCGCCCGGCGGGGAGGACGACTTCGTCGTGCTCGAGACCCACGGCGAGCCGCGCGATTTCGCCGCCGAAGGGTTCGAGCCGAAGGATCACCTGGAGATCGCCGAACACCTCGATCTCATCGACATGGCGCGCGGCGTCAAGGTGGCCGAGTCGCGGTTCTACTACATGGTCGGCCAGGGCGCGCGGCTCGAGAACGCCCTCATGCAGCTGGCCCTCGAGACCGCGTACGAGAACGGGTTCACCCAGCTCGGCGTGCCGACGCTCGTCAACACGACGACGATGGCGGGCGCCGGGTTCCTCGACGCCCACGCCGACGAGGTCTACCGCCTCGGCAGCGACGACCTCTACCTCACGGGCACCTCCGAGGTGGCTCTCGCCGGGTACCACGCCAACGAGATCGTCGACCTCAACGGCGGCCCGAAGCGCTACACGAGCCTCTCGACCTGCTACCGCCGCGAGGCGGGCAGCTACGGCAAGGACACCCGCGGCATCATCCGCGTGCACCAGTTCCAGAAGGTCGAGATGTTCGTCTACTGCCGTCCCGAGGACGCCGTCGACGAGCACGAGCGGCTGCTCGCGCACGAGCGGTCGATGCTGGAGCGGATGGAGTTGCCCTACCGCGTCATCGACGTGGCCGCGGGCGACCTCGGTGGTCCTGCGGCGCGCAAGTTCGACTGCGAGGGGTGGGTGCCCACGCAGGGCAAGTACCGGGAGCTGACGTCGACGTCCAACTGCACGACGTTCCAGGCGCGCCGTCTCGGCACGCGGGAGCGGGTCGAAGGCGGGACTCGCACGATCGCCACCCTCAACGGCACTCTGGCGACGACGCGCTGGCTCGTGGCGTTGCTGGAGAACCACCAGCAGGCCGACGGCACCGTCGTCGTGCCGGCGGCCCTGCGCCCCTACCTCGGCACCGACCGACTGGTGCCCGGCGGCCGCTGAGGGGTGATCAGAACGACGGACCAGGACGGCGAGCGAAAGAGCGTCCTGGACATTGTTCGGTCGATGAAAATGGTCGCGACTTCACCGATCGACCTGTAGAAATCGTCCTGAATTCGGTCGCCGGATGAACGTCCGTCCGTTGTTCTGAACGGCTGATCGTGTAGTGAATAACCATGCTGATCAAGGTTTTTCAGAATGCGCAAGAATTGTCGAAACATGATCGTGCAGGGCCTTGGTCATGGCTGATCCGTGGCGATGGGTTAGGCGTCATCGACAATAAGCACGGACGAAGGAATCAGGTCATGGACGACACCGCCGCGGCGATCGGCGAACTGCGCCACGCCGGCATCTATACCAACCACCTCTTCATCGCGGAGTTCGTCCGCGGGTGGGCCGAGTTCGTCCTCGACTGCGCCGACCGCGAGGTGGGCGTGAACGAGGTCGAGTACCTCAAGGGGTACGCCCGCGCACTCGACGACGTCGCGGGCCACCTGGAGCGGGGCGAGGCCCTGCCCGGTGGGCCGGTCTACCTCAAGCGCGGGACGATCACCGCCGAGCGCAGCTACGCCTGATCGGTGGGATGCTGGGGTCGCCATGGAGACGATCACCAGCACCGCCAACCCCCGCCTGCGCGCCCTGCACCGGCTCCGCCGCCGTCGTGACCGGGACGCGGCCGGGGTGACCCTCGTCGAGGGCGTCGAGGAGATCGCGCTCGCCGTCGACGCGGGCGGCCGCATGCAGGAGGCGTACTGGTGCCCCGACCTCGATGACGGACGCGCCGAGCCGGTCCTCGCGCGTCTCGTCCAGACGGGGGTCCGCCCGGTCCAGTTGTCGCGGGCGGCGTTCGAGAAGGTCGCCTACCGCGAAGGCCCTGACGGACTGCTCGCGGTGTTCACCGCCCCCGGCGTGGGCCTGGCCGGGCTCGACCCGGCGGGTCCGGAGTTCCTCCTCATCGGTGAGCACATCGAGAAGCCGGGCAACCTGGGCGCCATGTTGCGCACCGCGGACGCCGCGGGCATCCAGGCGGTGATCGCCGCCGACGCGGTCACCGACTGGGGCAACCCCAACGTCGTGCGCGGCAGCAAGGGGGCGGTGTTCTCGGTGCCGGTCGCCGCGGCGAGCACCGAAGAGACACTGTCCTGGCTTCGCCGTCGCGGCGTGCAGCTCGTGGCGGCGACGCCCGACACCGACGTCCTGCACACCGACGCCGACTACACGGGCCCCGTCGCGATCGCCGTCGGTGCCGAGAAGGAGGGCCTCTCGGAGCAGTTCCTCGACGCGGCCGACGTGCGGGTACGCATCCCCATGACCGGTCGGGTCGACTCCCTCAACGTGGCGACGTCGGCGGCGATCCTCGTGTACGAAGCCGTCCGCCAACGAGGGTCATTCTTCTGAGGTCTGCGCAATCGCGCGACCTTATCGGGACCTTGGTGGGGGCGGGCCGTGTGGCCTTCGTGGCTTGTGTCACGATTGCGTCATGCGAGTTGACCACGTGTCTTACGCCGCGGAGCACGACGGAGTGCGCGCGACAGCCGACCGTCTGGCCGAAAAGTTGGGCGTCAAGGCGGTGAACGGGGGCGTGCACCCCAACTTCGGGACCCGCAACGTCATCGTCCCCCTGGCTCACGAGCGATTCATCGAGGTCGTCGAGGTGCTCGACCACCCGGCCTCACTCAAGGCACCGTTCGGTCAAGCGGTCCGTTCGTGCTCCGAGCGCGGCGGCGGCTGGATGGGGTGGGTGGTGCGGGTCTCCGACATCGCGCCCATCGCCAACCGGTTGGAGCGCGACCCTGCCGACGGGCATCGGCGCTTCCCCGACGGGCGTGAACTTCGCTGGAAGCAGATCGGTGTGCACGGGCTCATCAACGACCCGCAGCTGCCGTTCTTCGTCTGTTTCGAGAACCCCGAGCTGCACCCGTCGACGGCCATCGTCGACCTCGTCCGCCCCAAGGTGAGCATCGCCGGCATGACGATCGCGGGCGACCCGGAGCGGGTCCGTGACTGGATGGGCCTGTCGGCCACCGAGACGAGCACCGTCATCGACTTCACCTTCATCGCCCCCCACGGCAACGCGGGCATCATGTCGGTCACCTTCGACACCCCGAACGGCCCCGTCACCATCTGACCAGCCCTGGGCCGATCGAGGAAGCGCCTCCCCCGGTCGGTCGCGGTGGCGAACATTCCTCATCCTCCGTTGGTCGAGGAGGAGCGAAGCGACGTCTCGAGACCATCTGACGCACTGCCGTGACGCGGGCCGTGATGCTCTCACAAGGCGTTCGCCCGGCGACCAACGGAGCCACTTCCGCCGAAACCGTCGGTTCAAACCGACGGTTTGGGCGCTAGGAAGACCGTCGAGTCACCCCTCCGCCCAACCCGCCGAACCGACGGTCTCGGCGCGGGAGGGGCGCCAGACCACCGGGACCATCGAGGAGTCGTTGGTTGAGCGAAGCGACCTATCGAACCATGGTGACCTTCGAGGTCATCTCACCAGTGGTCTCGAGACGCTCGCTGGCGCTCGCTCCTCGACCAACGAAGGCGGGCGTGACTGAGCGCGGGGCGGGTATCCCCCGCGTTCCCTCCTCGACGGGACCACTTTCGTCGAGACCGTCGGTGTGAACCGACGGTCTCAACGTGGAGAGGCGTCAGCGCACCGGGATCACCGAGGCGAGGGTGCCGCCGTCGCTGCCGGCCCAGCCGACCGTCACCGACACGTCGCCGGTGAGGGGGCGGGTGGGGGTGACGTCGATGCGGCTACGGCCGGGCAGGACCTCCACGACTCGCGTCCCGGCGGAGCCGTCGGCGTCGCGAACCGTGACGTGGGCGCGCCCCTCACCGCGAGCGCGGATCCACGTGCGAACCACCTCACCGCGGCGGTCGGCCCGCTCCGCCCAGCCGGCGCGTCGGTCGGCGGTGCGGGGTAGCCCGGCGAGCTGCACGTTCGTCGCCGCGGCCTGCTCGATGGACTGCGGGGAATCCAGGGAGTTCAGCGCCTCCAGCGGCATGATCGGGTCCGGTGCGCTCGCGGGCCGATCCGCGGGCGGGGTGTATCCCGGGAGCGTCGCGCGACCCCAGCGGTAGGGGTCGCCCTGGACCCCACCCCACACCGACCAGCCGAGGCGCGTCTGCCCGACCTGATCTGGCGTGTCGGAGTCGTAGACGAGCACGTTGAGGCCCATGCGCTCGGGGTCGATCGCGCCGGGCAACGCGGACATGGGGATGGCGGCCTCGACGGTGTAGCCGGTGTACGGCTCGTTGACCGTGCTCGCCACGGTCATGCCGGGCGCCGTCACCTCCATCGGCCCCTGGTGGTTGTCGGCGTCGCGCAGACCGCACGCCGGGCCCTCCTGCGTCCAGGGCAGGATCGCGGCCTTGAACGTCGTCGAGGTGTTCTCGCTGTCCCCGCGCGGGTCGATGGTGATCTCCACGGAGTCGGTCCGCCAGTGACGCTTGCAGTCGTTCGCCGCGAGCGCGGCGCCCTGCACGTCGTCCTGCACGGTGACGGCGACGAAAAGGGTGTCGTCGTTCCACGCGAGGTGGGCGGTCGCAGAACAGTCCTCCGCCGAGGTGCACTCCTGGCCCTCCCAGCGGCGCGAGACGTCGATCGGCGCGCCGGGGTACTCGCCGTCGGCGATGCGGCCGTCGACCACCGGCGCGGTCGGCGCCTGCGGGATGGTCGTGGTCGGCACGAGTTCGAGGGAGTTCGTCGTGGTGGCGACGGCTCGCCCCGTGGTCGCGGTGATCTCGTAGCGGTGGGAGCCGTTCTCGCCGCCCTGCATCGACGTCGGCATGGAGGCATCGATGTTGGTCACCGTCGCCGTGACGGTCGCGGTCCCGCCCGCCGGCACGCTCACGGCACCGTCGTCGGCGACGTCGATCGTGAAACCAGCGGGCGGCGTCACGGCGAGTGTCGTGCGCTGCGCCGTCATCGTGTGGTTCTCCAGCACGTACTCGATCTCCCGGCTGCCGCCGAGGGGGATCGTGAGCGCCGGGGTGACGATGTCGGCCAGCTGCTCGACGCCCTGCTCGTCGGTCCAGGCCACGAAGTCGGAGACCTGCGGCAGGTACTGCTGACGAGCGGTGACCGGGGCGCTCACCATGACCGGGGCATCGGCGTACCCGTCGCCCTGACGAGTCTTCACATGGGCCGCGAGGCGCACGCGCTCGCCGGTGTCGGCCCCGGCGGGCGGCGTGACGGTGAAGCGCGTGAGACCTGTGGCGCCCGGTCGCAGTCGCCCGATGCCACCGCCGCCCTGGACACGCCATCCCTTCGGTGCCTCCAGAGCGACGCGCACTCCGGCGAGGGCCGCGTCGTCGGGCGCGGTCACGGGCACCTGCACCGTGAACGGCGTGCCCGGCAGTGCCCGCGCCGTGGAGGGTCGGACCTCCAGTCCGGTTCCGAGGGGCAGGCCTCCCTCGGCGCGGGTGATCGCTCCGACCAGCGCGCCGTCGGCGGCACCGGCCGCGTCGCTGTCGGGCGCCGGGAACGGCACCCGGGATGCGACCTGCGTCATCATGTCGCAGCCGAGCGCGTTCGGGTCCGTGGGCACGTCGGGGAAGCCCGCCCAGCCCTGGCTGCGGTACTCGCGCTGGGCGTCGCGTTCGATCGCGGCCCACGTGCGTCCGTCCGGGGCGCGGTGGCCGCCCCAGACCCCGAAGACGTTCTGGGTCGGGTCGTTCGGGATGAAGTCGGCGGCGCAGGTCGGCCCCGTCGCCTGCGTGCCCCACGCCGAGCGCAACAACAGTCGGGACGGCGCGAACGGCTCGAGGCCCTCGCGGGTGATCTGCTCGGGAAAGCGTGTCGGGTCGCCGGCGGCGTGAAACGCCTCGGTCGCGATACGCGCCGCCTCCTGGTGGTGGCCGTGCTGGCCGGGGGAGGGCGCCGGGTTCATCGTGACGAGCACCTCGGGGCGCGTCTGCCGGATGATGCGCACCGTCTTGGCGAGCACGTCCTGGTGGCCCCACGTCTGACGGGTCAGCGGCTGGGAGACGGTGTAGTAGAAGTCGACCTCGTCGAGGTTGTAGACGTCGGTGATGCCGGCCCTGCCGACGGCACGCCGCTCCTCGGCCTCACGCAGTAGCCCCAGCGCCGGCCCCTCCTCCGGGCCGATGGCGTTGCCGCCACCTTCGCCGCGGGTGATCGTCACGACGCCGCTGCGCACCCCGTACTCCTGCTTCCAGTAGCCGAGGGCCGACAGGGTGCTCGCCTCGTCGTCCGGGTGCGCCCCGATGAACAGGGCGCCGAGGTCGATGGGCGTCCCCGCCGAAGTCGTGGCCTCCGGTGGCGTCGGCGCCGAGCGCGTCTGCTGCGGTCGCTCCACGGCGGTGGCGGGAGCCACCGGCGAGGCGACGACGGGCGCGAGGGCCAGCGGCATCCCCGCGGCCAGGAGGGCGAGGGTGCGGGTCGAGCGGCGGAGCAGGCGGGCCATGGTCTCTCCTTCGGTGGCCGCCCTCGACACGGAGCCCCGTTGCCCACGCGGACGCGACCGGTGGCCCCAACCTAGAGGCGCCGACATCCTCCGAGCAGGGTTACGCCGCAGCGGTTTTAACGAGCTCGACCCGTGTCGGCGGGGGCGCCGCCCCCGTTGGTCGAGGAGCGAAGCGTCTCGAGACCACTGCCCGCGTTACTGCGATGGGCACTGTCTCGAGACGTCGCTTCGCTCCTCCTCCGCCCG
>JAUNTP010000071.1 GCA_030538585.1 Mobilicoccus sp. | reverse complement strand
CGGCCGGGGCGGCCAGGAGTTCGCCATCCACAAGTTCCGGACCATGCACGTCCAGGCGCCGGGGGAGCGCCGCGTCTCGGTGACCGCCGCCGGTGACCCGCGCATCACCCGGGTGGGGCGGGTGCTGCGCTGCACGAAACTCGATGAGCTGCCCCAACTTTGGGACGTGCTGAGGGGCCAGATGAGCCTCGTCGGGCCGCGCCCGGAGGTCCCTGAGTACGTCGCCGCCTGGGACCCCGACCGCGCGCTCGTCATCCTCTCGGTGCGCCCGGGCATCACCGACCCGGCGAGCCTGGCCGGCCTGGACGAGGCGAGTGAACTCGCGAGCGTCGCGGACCCGGACCGGCACTACCGAGACGTCATCTTGCCCCGCAAGGAGGCGATGTACGTCGAGTACGTCCGCACCGCCAGCCTGCGCGGTGACCTCCGCCTCATCCTCGCCACCCTCCGAGCTCTCCTCACTCGCGCGTCACCCGCTCAGACCGTGTAAGAAACACACGGTCTCAGCGAGACGGTGACGCGTCATCCGCTCAGACCGTGTGTTTCTCACACGGTTTGAGCGCAGTCGGGGGAGTGGGTGTGTCAGGCGGTGCGGCGGTGGTCGTCTGCGTCGTCCTCGTGGGTCTCGTCGTCCCCGTCGCTCGGCCCGTGCTCTTGCTCGCGGGGCTCGTCGCCCGGGGCGGCGACGAAGGTCCGCATGTGCGCACGGACGTCGGACACCTCGGGGCGACCCAACGCGTCGGGGTCGAGAGCGGGCACGTCGACGGCCTGGACCAGCCGGTGGGCGGTGGCCTGTCGATGCTCGGCGCCGCCGAAGAGGTCTTCGTCGAGCTTCTCGCCGGCGCGCAAGCCCGTGTAGACGACGTCGACGTCGCTGCGTCCCGAGAGGCGGATGAGGGTGCGGGCCAGGTGGTCGATCTTCACCGGCTCGCCCATGTCGAGCACCATGACCTCGCCGTCGTGACCCATCGCGGAGGCCTGGAGCACGAGCTGGCACGCCTCGGGAATGAGCATGAAGTAGCGGGTCACGTCGGGGTGGGTGACGGTGACGGGCCCGCCGCGGCGGATCTGTTCGCTGAACGCCGGGATGATCGATCCGCGGGAGCCGAGCACGTTGCCGAACCGGACGCTGACGTACGTGCCGTCGTGGTGCTCGCCGTACCAGGCGGTGAGGCGCTCGCCGATGCGCTTGGACACGCCGAGGACGGAGGTGGGGTCGGCCGCCTTGTCGGTGGAGATGTTGACGACGGTGGCGACGCCCACGTCGGCGGCGGCGGCGAGCACGTTGGCGGTGCCGAGCACATTGGTCTTCCACCCCTCGCCGGGGTAGCGCTCCAGCAGCGGCAGGTGCTTGAGGGCGGCGGCGTGAAAGACGACCTGAGGGCGCGTGCTTTGGAAGACCTCGACGAGCCGGTCGGGGTCGCGTACGTCAGCGAGGACGACGTCGTCGGAGTCGAGGAGGCCGTGGCCCACGAGGCTGACCTGGGTGCCGTGCAGTCCGGATTCGTCGCGGTCGAGGAGGATGAGCTGCTCGGGCTCGAAGCGGGCGATCTGACGGCACAGTTCGGCGCCGATGGAGCCGCCCGCGCCGGTGACGAGGACGCGACGCCCGGTGAGGTGGTCGCCGATGGCGCCGGTGTCGAGGTCGACGGGGCGGCGGCCGAGAAAGTCGGCGAAGTCGACGTCGCGCAGGTCGTGGCTGGTGGGGGTGCCGACGACGTCGCTGATGTTGGGGGCGACCTTGACCTCGATGCCGTCGCGGGAGGCCGCTTCGGAGATCTCTTCGAGGACGTCGGCGGGCGCGGTGGGGGCGGCGAGGACGAGCAGGGTGGCGTCGACGTCGTCGGCGATGCGGTGTAGGTCGTGCCGGTCGCCGAGGACGCGGACACCTTCGATGCGGCGGCGCCGTTTGGCGGGGTCGTCGTCGAGGAACGCGACGGGGGTGATGGGGGAGTCGTCCTCGGCGATGAGGCCGCGCACGAGGCGGCTGCCGGCGCCGCCGGCGCCGAAGATGATGGCGCGTCGGCCGCGGGCGGCGCCGATGGCGCGCCTGGTGGCGCGGGCGCGCAGCACGAACCGGACGGCGAACATGAGCGCGAGGGCGAGGGGCCCGGCGGTGCCGGGGGAGGAGCGCGGCACCAGCGGCGGGTACACGACGAGGACCCACACGAGTAGGAGGGCAGCGGTGATACCGACGGCGATCGTCAGATCGAAGGCCTCTTCGTAGGTGCCGCGGGCCCGTTCGCGGCCGTACAGCCGCAGGACGGCGCCGACGACGAGGTGCACGAGGACGATGCCGATGACGACGATCCACGTGTCGAGCGCAAAGACCCGGTCGGGGCGGAAGTCGTAGCGCAGCCACACCGACGCGAACAGGGCGCTCGCCCACGCGGAGGCGTCCAGTGCCGCCCACGCCCACGCCGGACGTCCGCCTCGCGCGCGTGCCACCGCGATACCTCCCGCGTCGATCCCTGCCCCCTGTCACTGTCGAATATACGGCGGGTCGACTCCGCGCATGGTGAGGGAACCACTTGTGCGACAAGGACGTTCGTCCAGGTCGCGCGCCCTTCTGGTCGATCCGTGGCATGACTGGCTCACGGCTGGCAGCGTCGGTGGTCCACGCCGCCAGGCGACACGAATGACGACAGATCAGGCCCTCACCGACGAGCCATTCACGCATCGTCGCAGGTCAGGGAGTCTCGGTCTGTTGGTGCCGGGTTGATCTGTCGTCATTCGTGTCGCCGCAGCCCGCGGGGGCTCTGGGGGGTCCTGGCGGCGCTCACCGGACGCCCCTCAGATGAGCCCGTCAGCGACTCGCTCGCTGGAGCGCAACCCGAGGATCGCGGCCAGGGCAGCGATGCCCGCCAAGGCGATCAGCGAGAGGGAAGCGGCGCCGATGAGCGACCACGGGATGGCCAGGAGGAGTTGCCGTTCGGTGGCTGCCGCCGCGATGACCGGAACGACGGCAGCAAAGATCGCCATCGTCAGGCACAGTGCGTGGTGGTGGCCGAGTCGGTCGCCCGGCCACCACCACGGCGAGAAACAGGTCAGCACGCGCCGTTCGTGGCCCAGGACGACGCCTTGTCGTTGTCCAACCACGGCAAGCTCGACAACTCGCGCTTGGCGCTCATGGTGCGGCAGGAGCATGCCCTCGTCTGCGCCACTGCTGTCGCTTCCGTCGCCCTCGCACCTATCGATACCGATGCGATGGCGACCTGGGCCAGCCTTGGACTCGCCGTTTTCGCGTGTATGGCGCGTCGCCGGTGGCGGTCGGGGTCCGTTGTCGCTGCTGCGGCTATCGCCTGGGTCGTGCTCGTACCGATCCCCCGCGCCGAGGCCCAATCCGCATTCGCCAGTGGGCTGCTGCCGCTTCTGCTCATCAGTGCCGTTGCGGGATGGGGCTACGGCGCGCTCCGGCAAGGGCTCGACCGTGCCGAGCGCGAGGCCGCAACAGCCGAAGAACAACACCTCCTCGCCCGCCGCGCCGAACGCGACGCCATCGCGCGGCGCCTTCACGACGGGGTCGCGCGACAGCTCACCCTCATCAGCATTGATGCTGAGCAGCTCGCCCGCGCTGAGACCCTCTCCGGCGCCGACCTGAGCCGTCACCATCGCGTGCTGGCCAGCCGGGCGCGCACCGCCCGCGAACACTTCACCGGCCTCATGGACGTCCTGCGCGACGACATCGACCTCACATCGGGCGGCGCCTTACCGAACGACACCGTCGCCGCCGCGCTCGCCGACGCCCGCACCGACCTCAGCCAGTGGGGCCACCCCTTCGAGATTGACCATGACGACCAGCTCACCCTCCCGAACACCGTCGACGACATCGCCGCCCACGTCGTCCGCGAAGCCGTCGCCAACATCCGCCACCACGCCCCCGACCGGGCGCCGGTCCACATCGCAGTCACCGACGACGACGACGCGCTCGTCGTCGAGGTCGCCAATGCCCTCCACGGCAAGCGCGTCACACCACCTGGGCCGGGCAGCGGCCACGGCCTGGACCACCTCGCCCACGCCCTCGACCTCAGCGGCGGCACCCTCTACACCGCCGTCGAAGACGACACCTGGGTCGTTCGCGCCCTCATCACCCTGCGCCTGATCCCGCCACCGGACCCGGACGACCCCATCGATCCCGACGACATCGCCCACGTCGACGATGTCGGGGACGGGGCAGAGGTCGCCGAAGACATCGACAAGGGCACATCTATCGTGCCCGCCCAGCCGCCCGACCGCTGACCCGCCTCGCGACACCTTCGCCGCGCTAGCGTGGGTGCATGCTCGCCGTCTACTGCGAAACCCAGTCCGCCGACGACCCGCTCTCGTGCCTGCAGGTCGGGGAGCGCCCCGAACCGGAGCCGCGCGACGGGTGGTCTGTCGTCACCCTCAAAGCCGCCACGCTCAACCATCACGACCTGTTCTCCCTCAAGGGGGTGGGGTTGCCCGCGGATCGCCTGCCGATGACCCTCGGCTGCGATGGCGCCGGCATCGACGAGGACGGGAACGAGGTCATCCTCCACTGCGTCGTCGCCAGCCCCGGATGGACCGGCGACGAAACCCTCGACCCCCAACGCTCGCTGCTGTCGGAGGTGCACCAGGGCACGTTCTCCGAGAAGGTGCTTGTCCCGACCGCGAACCTCGTACCCAAGCCCGCCGACATGAGCTGGGAGACCGCCGCCGCCTTGCCGACGGCCTGGCTCACGGCCTACCGGATGCTCTTCACCAACGGCAACGTCACGCCCGGCTCCCTCGTGCTCGTCCAAGGCGCCGGAGGAGGCGTGGCCACTGCCCTCATCCAGCTCGGCGCCGCCGCCGGACTGCGCGTCTGGGTCACCAGCCGCGACCCCGAGAAGAACGAGCGCGCCCTCGAACTCGGCGCCGAGGCCGCCTTCGAGTCGGGCGCGCGTCTGCCTGAGAAGGTCGACTCCGTGATGGAGAGCGTCGGCGCCGCGACCTGGTCGCACTCGGTCAACGTGCTGCGCCCCGGCGGCAGCATCGTCATCTGCGGCGCCACCAGCGGCGATGCCCCCAAGAAAGCGGAGCTGACGAAGATCTTCTTCCGGCAACTCCGCGTCATCGGCTCGACGATGGGCAACCGGTTCGAGCTCGACCGTCTGGCGAAGTTCGTCCAGACCCAGGGCATCGAACCCGTCATCGACAGCACCCACGCCCTCGCCGACGCACACACCGCCTTCGAGCGTCTTCACTCCGGCGAGTCGTTCGGCAAGATCGTCCTGACGGCCTGACCACCTCCGTTGGTCGAGGAGCGAAGCGTCTCGAGACCACCGCCCACGTCACTGCGATACGCACGGTGGTCTCGAGACGTCGCTGCGCTCCTCCTCGACCAACGGGGAACGCTCGTCCTCGACCGACGGGAGGCGGGTCAGCGGGGGCGGGTGAGGACGTCCTGGATACGCTCGCCCGCATCCTTCAAGATCGCCACCACCTCGCGGACCTGCTCGCTCGTCGGGAAGCCGGGCGGCGGCTCACGATCCTCGCTCGCACCCTCAGCGCCGGACGACCGCTCCTCGGTCGAGTCCACCGGATCCACCGGCACCGCCACGAGCGGGGTCGCCGCCTCACCGACCGGGGACGTCACCGCGGAGGCGTACGGAACGTCTGTGGCATCGCCCGCGACCTCGGACTCAGCACCGTCCTCAGCGGCCGCAGGCTCGTCCGCATCGGCGGTCTCCTGCCGCTCCCGCCGCGCCCACGGCGTCTCCGGCGAGCGCCACGACTCCCACGGCCGCTCACCGGTGCTCCACTGCTGCCACGGCGTCCCCTCGGCCAACCGGCGCATGCTCTGCGCGGCTCGGGAGATCGCGTCGGCATCGGGCAACTGCCCGCGCGTCAGCGCCGTGAACAGGTCGTCCAGATCGTGACGGTCGTGGCCGCGACTCTCACCGTCGGTCTCCTCCGCCCAGTAGCGCGACGACATGCCTTCCCCGATCCCGGCCGTCGCCGCCGCGATCTGGCTGCGCAGGTCGGCCGCACCGGACTGCACACGGCGGCGCATGTCCTCCGCCAGCCGGTGCGCCGACGCGTCGAGGGAGGACTCCAACTCGGCGATCTCCTCGGCGCGGGCCTCCACCTCCGCGCGCCCGGCGTCGGTGAGGCGGTACAGCGCCTTGCGGCCCTCCTCGATGCGCTCGACAAGGCCCTCCTCCTCCAACTTCGCGAGCCGCGGGTACACCGTGCCGGCACTGGGGGAGTACAAGCCGCCGAACCGCTCCTCGAGCGCCCGGATCATGTCGTAGCCGTGACGCGGCTCCTCGGCGAGCAACGCGAGCAGATACAGGCGCATCTGGCCGTGTCCGAAGACGCTCATCAGATACCCTCCCCAGCCTCGCGGCGCGGCACATCGTCCTGGATGTCGCCGAGGTCCTCGCCGATGACCGGCCCCGCCGATCCAGGGGCGGCGCCGCCCCGCAGGAGCACGAGGGTGCCGGAGACGGTGCGCGACTTCACCGCGACGCTGCGATCGCCGGTGTGCCGATGGCCACCGCGCTTGCCCTCGTCCATCACGGTCTCGCCGTCGACGATCACGCCGCCGCTCACCGTGGCCGCCGTGACGTCGTACCCGGTCGTCTGCGGCACCCGGACCGTGACGTTGCCGGAGACGGTGTTGGCGGTGACGATCGACGGGCCGTGCCGCAGGTCGAGGACGGTCTCCCCGCTCACGGTGTTGACGCGCGCCGTGCGCAGCACCGCATCCTGCACCGTGATCGCCCCCGTCGCCGTCTTGACCGTGAGTTCGCCCGCGGGGGAGGCACAGTCGACCGATCCGCTCGCGGTGGTGACGTCAACCGACCCGGTCGGGTGGTCGAGCGTGACCCCGCCGGAGGCCGTGTAGATCGTCACCGGCCCGTGCGACCCGCCCGCGAGCACGTCGGCGCTCGCCGACCGCACCGACACCTTCGCTTCGTCGGGGACCCGCACCGTGAGGCGGACCGACGGCCGGCCGGGGCTGTTCGCCGGGGACAGCAACGACCCCAACGCGCCCCACATCTGCCCCGCGGAGTCCTTGAGCTGCTCCACCTTGAGCGCCCCCGCCTCCCACGTGACGGTGAGCGGCGGGCCGCTGATCTCGTGAACGTCCACCGTCGCCGGACCGGCGTCGTCGGTGGCCACGACATCGACACTGCCGCCGATCACCGTGACGGTCAGCGACGTAGTCGGGGCGTCGCCGTACAAGCGTGACGTCGGCTCTTCCAGGGTCTCGGTGATCTTCTCTGTGCCCATCGGGGCTCCTCCGATCGAGATATATCGCGAGTGTTCGGATTCACGATATAGCTTGATGGGGGTGTGGGGCTATGGGGGAAGACCCTGAGGTTCGCCGCCCTCCGTCGTTGGTCGAGGAGCGAGCGTAGCGAGTGTCTCGAGACCATCGGTGAGGCTCTCCCATCAACTCACCATGGTTTCGAGACGTCGCTTCGCTCCTCCTCAACCAACGGAGTGGGTGGCGCTACGGCGATAGGCACGGTGGTTTCGAGACGTCGCTTCGCTCCTCCTCAACCAACGTAGTGGGTGGGCGCTACGGCGATAGGCACGGTGGTTTCGAGACGTCGCTTCGCTCCTCCTCAACCAACGAGGGGGGGTGGGCGTGGCGTCGACCGACCGGGTCAGGCGCCGATCTGGAGCCAGTTCTCCCAGCCGCCGTGCAGGACGAGCCAGGCGAGGAGGCCGTAGCCGGCCTGGCCCGGGTGGCGCTGGTCTCGGGAGGCGCCCAGTTCGCTCGACCACTGGTCGTGCTCGAGCAGCGGGTAGTAGCAGTCGACGAACGGCACCGAGCGGCGGGCACACACGTCGGCCTGGGCCTCGACGATGACCTCGAGCTTCTCGTTGAGCTGCGGGTCCAACGTGGGGGGCGGGCCCACGACGAACGGGGAGATGCCGCGGGCCGTCGCGTCGTCCAACACGTTCGCCAGGTTGAGGCGCGAGCGGGCCGTCGTCAGCCCCGCGAACACGTCGTTCTGCCCCACCCCGATGACGAGGCGACGCTCACGGCGCTCCTGCCAGCGGAGCAGACCCTCGGTCTTCCACCGCTCCAGCACGTCGGCCGAGCACTCGCCGCGCACGCCCAGGTTGTAGGCGGAAATGTCGACGTCCGGGTGCGACGTGCGACCCAGCACCCGCGACACCCAGCCGAGACCCTTGGGGTCGCCGTAGCCGGAGACGAACCCGTCACCGATGAACACGATGCCGACGTCGCGGGGGCCGTCGTGCACGTAGGAGTCGGCGCTCGGGGTGAAGGTCGTGGGGATGCCGTCGTCCAGACCGTCGTCACCGGTTGCGGCGAAGTCGTAGCTGCCGGTGGTGTCGTCAGTGCTCACAGGTGTTCAGTCCTCGTCGTCGTCGAGTCGGGCGAGCCAGGTGGCGAAGCGTTCGATGGGCGTCTCGAACTCGGGGTTGAGATCGACGAACGTCCGGAGTTGTTCGGCGAGCCAATCCATCGTGACCTCGTCGTCACCGCGGCGACTCGCAAGCTCCTCGATACCGCGGTCGGTGAAATACACGATGTCCATTCTGCCTCATCGCTGCACGAGGTTCGGGCAAGGACTCGCGACCCCACCCACGCCTCACATGCGAGGGCCCCGCCACGACCAGTCGTGACGGGGCCCTGCGATGAGCGTGACTCAGCGGTCGAACGCGCCCTTCATGAGCTCTTCCTGCTCGATGGCGTGCACCTTGCTCGATCCGGTCGACGGCGCCGCCGAATCGGGACGGGACACGACCCGCAGCACCCGGTCGTCGCCCCGCTCGGCGAGGGCCGGCTGCAGGTTGAGCGCCATGAACGGCCACGCGCCCTGGTTGCGGGGCTCGTCCTGCACCCAGACGATCTCCGCGTTCGGGTACTTCTTGATCGCGGCGGCGATCTCGTCGGCCGGCAGCGGGTACAGCTGCTCGACGCGCACGATGGCGGTCGCCTCGTCCTCCCGCTCAGCGCGCTCGGCCTCCAGGTCGTAGACGACGCGGCTCGAGGCGAGCAGCACGCGGTCGACCTTGTCGGCCGACAGCTGCTTCTTGTCCTCGATGACGAGCTGGAACTCGGCGTTCGTGAAGTCCTCGACGCTGCTCTGGGCCGCCTTGAGGCGCAGCAACTGCTTGGGCGTGAACACGATGAGCGGCTTGCGCGGGCGGGCGTAGGCCTGACGGCGCAGCAGGTGGAAGTGGTTGGCCGGCGTGGAGGGGTAGGCCACGATCATGTTGTCCTGCGCGCACAACTGCAGGTACCGCTCGATGCGGCCCGAGCTGTGGTCGGGACCCTGACCCTCATAGCCGTGCGGCAGCAGGAGCACGACCGAACTGCGCTGGTTCCACTTCTGTTCCGAGCTGCTGATGAACTCGTCCACGATGGTCTGCGCGCCGTTGGCGAAGTCACCGAACTGCGCCTCCCACATGACGAGCGCGTCGGGGCGCTCCACCGAGTAGCCGTACTCGAAGCCCATCGCGGCGTACTCGCTCAGCAGGGAGTCGTACACCCAGAACCGTGCCTGGTTGCCCAGGTACAGCAGCGGGGTCCATTCCTCGGCCGTGTCGCGGTCGATCAGGACGGCGTGGCGCTGCGTGAACGTGCCGCGTCGCGAGTCCTGCCCGGCCAGGCGCACGGGGGTACCCTCGGTGAGCAGCGAGCCGAACGCGAGCAGTTCGCCCATCGCCCAGTCGATGCCGCCCTCGCGGGTCATCTCGGTGCGCTTCTCGAGCATCTTCTGCAGCTTCTTGTGGACCTTGAACCCGTCGGGGTAGTTGGTCCACGCGTCGCCGAGACGGTGCATGAGCTCGGTCGAGATGGCCGTCTCGACGAAGCGGCCCGGGGTGCGGTCGTCCTTCTCTTGGGCCTCCGGACGCTCCAGACCGGCGCCGTCCTGGCCCGCCGCCTGCTGCTTGGCGAGCTCGCGGGTCTCCTTGAAAACCTGCTCGAGACGACCCTGGTAGTCCTTCATCGCGTCGGCGGCGTCGTCGGGGGTGATGTCACCACGACCGATGAGCGCCTCGGTGTACAGCTTTCGCACCGACCGCTTGGCCTCGATGAGGTGGTACATGAGCGGCTGCGTCATCGACGGGTCGTCGCCCTCGTTGTGCCCGCGGCGGCGGTAGCAGATGAGGTCGATGACGACGTCCTTGGCGAACTTCTGCCGGTACTCGTACGCGATCTTCGAGACGCGCACGACGGCCTCGGGGTCGTCGCCGTTGACGTGGAAGATGGGCGCCTGGATGGTGCGGGCCAGGTCGGAGGAGTACACCGAGCTGCGCGAGGACGCCGGCGCGGTGGTGAACCCGACCTGGTTGTTGACGATGATGTGGATCGTGCCGCCGGTGCGGTACCCGCGCAGCTGGGAGAGCTGCAGCGTCTCGAGCACGACGCCCTGACCGGCGAACGCCGCGTCACCGTGGAGCAGCACGGGCAGCACGGTGAAGGCCTCACCGTGCAGGTCGAGCCGGTCCTGCTTGGCACGCACGATGCCTTCGAGCACCGGGTTGACGGCCTCGAGGTGGCTCGGGTTGGCGGCCAGGTACACCTTGGTCTTGGCGCCGTCCTCGCTGGTGAACTCGCCCTCGGTGCCGAGGTGGTACTTGACGTCTCCCGAGCCTTGCACGGTGCGCGGGTCCTGCTTGCCCTCGAACTCGCGGAAGATCTGCCCGTAGCTCTTGCCGGCGATGTTGGCGAGCACGTTGAGACGGCCACGGTGCGGCATGCCGATGCACACCTCGTCCATCTCATCGCGCGCCGAGTTGACGAGCACCTCATCCAGCGCCGCGATGACCGACTCGCCGCCTTCGAGGCTGAACCGCTTCTGGCCGACGAACTTGGTCTGCAAGAAGGTCTCGAACGCCTCGGCGGCGTTGAGGCGGCGCAGAATGCGCATCTGCTCGTCGCGCCCGACCTTGGTGGCGGGCACCTCGACCTTCTGCTTCATCCAGTTGCGCTGCTCGGGGTCCTGGATGTGCATGTACTCGATGCCGACGGTGCGGCAGTACGAGTCCTGCATGACGCCGAGCATCTCGCGCAGCGTCGCGACCGACTTGCCGCCGAAACCGCCGGTGGGGAACTCGCGGTCGAGGTCCCAGATCGACAGGCCGTACGTGGCGAACTGCAGGTCGGGGTGGCGGCGCTGGCGGTACTCCAGCGGGTCGGTGTCGGCGAGCAGGTGGCCCCGCACGCGGTAGGCGTGGAGCAACTGCTGGACGCGCACCGACTTGCTCAGGTCGTCCTCGTGCGAGGTCGACACGTCGCTCGCCCACCGCAGCGGCTCGTACGGGATGCGCAGCGAGGCGTAGATCTCGTCGTAGAAGTCGTCTTCGCCGAGGAGGTACTGGTGGATGTGACGCAGGAAGTCACCCGAGGCCGCACCCTGGATGATGCGGTGGTCGTAGGTGCTCGTCAGCGTCATGATCTTGCTGATGGCCTGCTTGTTGAGCGTGTCGATGCTCGCGCCCTGCCACTCGGCCGGGTACTCCATGGCGCCGACGCCGATGATGGCGCCCATGCCCTTCATGAGGCGCGGCACCGAGTGGACCGTGCCGATGGTGCCCGGGTTGGTCAGCGAGATCGTCGTGCCCTGGAAGTCCTCGATGCCGAGCTTGTTGTCGCGGGCGCGCTTGACGATGTCCTCGTAGGCGCTCCAGAACCCGAAGAAGTCGAGCTGCTCGGCGGCCTTGATCGAGGGCACCACCAGGGAGCGCGTGCCGTCGGGCTTGGGCAGGTCGATGGCCAGACCGAAGTTGACGTTGGCCGGCTTGACGATCGAGGGCTTGCCGTCGACGACGTCGAAGCTGTAGTTCATGTCTGGCATCGCCTTGAGGGCCTTGACGATGGCGTACCCGATGATGTGCGTGAACGAGACCTTGCCGCCGCGGTTACGCCGCAGGTGCTCGTTGATCGCGAGGCGGTTGTCGATGAGCGCCTTGGCGGGCAGCGAGCGCACCGAGGTCGCCGTCGGCACCTCCAGGCTCGCGTCCATGTTGGCGACGATGCGGGCGGCCGGGCCGCGGAGCTTCTGCACCTCGTTCTCGGCACTCGCCGTCGAGCCCTTCGCCGACGGGGTGTCGCGAGAGGTCGGCATCTGCCGCGTCATCGGCTCGGCCGCCTCTTCGGCAGAGCCAGGCGTCGGCGCGGCGGGCGAGGTCTCGTGGCTGCCTGCGCTCGCGGCCTTGGCCTCGGCGCCGGTGTCGGCGCGCTTGTCGGTGTCGGCCTGCTTCTTGTCCTCACGGCGGTCGCCGGTCTCGGTCGTCTTCTGGCCCGTGCCGCCGTGCGTGTCGGCCTTCTTGCCGCCGGGCGCCTTGTCGGCCTTCTCGGAGTCCGACGCGGGCGTCGGCTGCTTCTTGGTGTCGGGCGCCGCGTCCTTCTTGGCGTCCTTCGCGCTCTTCGAGTCGCCCGAGTTCGACGCCCCCCCGCCCGAGGAGTTCTTCTGCGAGGAGGAGTTCGACGACTCCTGCCCCGGCTCGTAGGTCTCGAAGAACTCCCACCACGCCTCGTCGACGGAGGTCTTGTCCTCCTTGTACTGCTCGTACAACTCGTCGACGAGCCATTGGTTCGGCCCGAACGCCGCCGTGGGGTCGTTGGTCGAGGGCTTGTCACTCACGGATATAACGCCTCTTTCATGCGTCGACTGTGACGGCTGGAGGCTCACCGACGAGGGAGGAACCGGCGTTGCCGGACTCCCGTCAAGGGCGGCGGTGGCCTCGGGCTCAGCGGGGACTTACGTCCTCCAGGTTACATGTGCGCAACGGTTCGAAGCCGTGCTGTCCGCCCGTGTTTCCCACCTCTCACGGGTGGCGTTCGCCCGCTCCGGCCAGGACGGCGCGGTATCCCTCGCGGTAGGTGGGATAGGTGAACGAGAATCGATCGCGCAGGCGGGTGCTGTGCAGCCGCCGCCCCGGCGGGATCGGCTCCCGAGCTCCCGGGTGGGGCGGCAGGCCCCGCTCGGCGCGAATGAAGTCGGCCACCTCCAGACTGGGCACGGGCGCGGTGTCGGTGCCGAGGTACAGGGAAGAAGGCTGTGCGGGGGCGGTGAGCAGGTGCACGACAGCTGCCGCGGCGTCGTCACGGTGGATCCGGTTGGTCCAGCGCTGGGTGACCGCGGCGTCGCACGCCTTGGTGATGAACGTGTCGCGGCCGGGCCCGTACATGCCCGACAGGCGCAGGACGGTGCCGCCGACGCGGTCGGCGAAGAGCTCCTCCGCCTCGAGGAGGACCTGCTGGGTGCCCGAGGACGGAGCGGGCGGGGTGTCCTCGTCGAGGTCGCCGACGAGATCGCCATACACCCCGGTCGAGGACACGAGCACGGCGCGGTCAGGCGCGATGCCGCGCTCGTCGAGGGCGTCGAGGGCGCGGGTGAGGCCGCCGACGTACGTGCGGCGGTAGCCCTCCTCGTCGCGCGCGTCGGGGGTGAGGATGACGGCCACGAGCCGGACGTCGCCGTCGGGAAGCTGCGGCCGGTCGCGGGTGAGGTCGACCGAGAGTCCGTGGATCTGTGGCGGCAACACCTCCACCCGGCGACGCAGGCCCAGCACCGTTTCACCATGAGCGGCGAGGCGGAGCCCGACCTCCGTGCCGAGGTCGCCGCACCCGATGACGAGAGCGGTCGGGCGGGTGGGAGTCTCAGGCGCGGCCATGGGTCCCACGGTAGGGGCAGGCCCGGCGCCGCCGCCTTGGGGTGCGTGGCGAGAGCGGCTCCCGCACCGACCTAGAATCGGCGCATGGTTGCACCGGTCGACGTCATCGCCCCGAAGGTCCAGTCCGCGATCGCCGAGATCCTCGGCGACGAGTACCGCGATGTCGACCCCGTGCTGCGACCGAGCCAGTTCGCCGACGTGCAGGTCAACGCGGCCCTTGCCCTGGCGAAGAAGGCCGGGGTCAAGCCCCGCGACCTCGCCACCCAGATCGCCGAGAAGCTCGACCTCGACGGGGAGTGCGAGCAGGTCGAGGTGAGTGGTCCGGGGTTCATCAACCTCACCTTCACCGATGAGTGGGTCTCCTCCCTCGCCCGCGACCTCGCCGCCGACCCCCGCCTCGGTGTGCCGTCGGAGCAGCGGCAGGTCATCCCCATCGACTACAGCGCCCCCAACGTCGCCAAGGAGATGCACGTCGGGCACCTGCGCACGACGATCATCGGCGACGCGCTGGCTCGCACCCTCGAACACCTCGGCCACCAGGTCATCCGGCAGAACCACATCGGCGACTGGGGGACTCCGTTCGGGATGCTCGTCGAGCACCTGCTCGAGGTGGGGGAGGACTCGCCCGAGGCGCACCTCGTCGAGACCGACCCGAACGCCTTCTACCAGGCCGCGCGCGTGAAGTTCGACTCCTCGGAGGACTTCGCGACCCGCGCCCGCGCTCGCGTCGTCGCGCTGCAGGCCGGTGACGCCGAGACGATGCGGCTCTGGACGCGCCTGTTCGAGCTGTCGAAGGCGTACTTCAACCGCGTCTACTCGACGTTGGGCGTGACGCTCACCGACGCCGATCTCGCCGGCGAGTCGACGTACAACGACGCCCTGCCCGGCATCTGCGCCGAGCTGGAGGAGAAGGGCATCGCGACCCTCGACGACGGCGCCCTGGTCGTGTTCCTGCCCGGCTTCACCGGACGCGACGACCGGCCGGTGCCGCTGTTCATCCGCAAGTCCGACGGCGGCTACGGCTACGGGACGACCGACGTCGCCACCGTGCGCCACCGCGTCGAGACGCTGGGGGCCGACCGCATCCTCTACGTCATCGGCGTCACCCAGAGCCTCCACCTGCAGATGGTGTACGAAACGGCACGTCAGGCCGGGTATCTGCCGGAGCGTGTGGAGGTCGAGCACGTCAAGATCGGGTCGGTCCTCGGTGAGGACCGCAAGATCCTCAAGACCCGCTCCGGCGCACCGCTGCGGCTCATGTACCTGCTCGACGAGGCGGTGCAGCACGCGCGCAGGTACGTCGACGAGGCGCGCCCGGAGCTGGACGAGGACGTGCGGGCCGAGTTGGCTCGGCAGGTCGGCATCGGTGGGGTGAAGTACGCCGACCTGTCGGTGGCACACGACTCCGATTACGTGTTCGATCTCGACCGCATGCTCGCGCTCACCGGCAACACCGGGCCGTATCTGCAGTACGCCGCGGCCCGGATCCGGTCGATCTTCCGGAGCGTGGGGGAGGCGCCGGACCCCACGTCCGCACCGATCACGCTCACCGAACCGGCCGAGCGCGAACTGGCCCTGCGCCTGCTCGACTTCGGTGGCGTCGTCGCGCAGGTGGGGGCGGTCTACGAGCCACACCGCCTGTGCACGTACCTGTTCGAGCTGGCGCAGAGTTTCTCGAGCTTCTACGAGAGCTGCCCGGTGCTCAAGGCGGAGGACGCGGTCAAGGCGTCTCGTCTGGCCCTCGCGGCGCTGACGTTGGAGGTGCTCGTTACGGGGCTCGACCTGCTGGGCATCGAGGCACCAGAGCAGATGTGACCCTCGCCCTCAGTTGGTCGAGGAGCGAGCGAAGCCCCCGTTGGTCGAGGAGCGAGCGCAGCGAGTGTCTCGAGACCATGGTGAGGTCCGAGGACAAGGTGGCGATGGTCTCGAGACGTCGCTGCGCTCCTCCTTCTTGGATCGAGGAGGGAGCGAAGCGACCGTCGCGAGATCGACCAACGGGGGGGCCTGCCGCGCTCAACCCGTTGGTCGAGGAGCGAAGCGTCTCGAGACCATGGTGAGGTCCCAGGACAAGGTGGCGATGGTCTCGAGACGTCGCTGCGCTCCTCCTCGACCAACGGCGGGGGGCGAGGCTCCCCTGTACGCAAAGAAGCCGGACGCGGTATCGCGTCCGGCTTCGTCTTTGTGGCGCCCCCGGCAGGATTCGAACCTGCGCTCCCGCCTCCGGAGGGCGGTGCTCTAT
>JAUNTP010000317.1 GCA_030538585.1 Mobilicoccus sp. | reverse complement strand
ATCCACGCAGGATAGAAACTGCGCGGATGCACCGAACGTGCGTGTGAGCCGGTAGTCCCGGGTGGGCGTTCCCGCCTGCGGAATGTGCTGACGACAAGGCGGCCGAACCTCTCGACACTGCTGTTCGTGAACGCGACAGAGCAGCACATGGACGCCAACCCGGAGATCGGCACCCTGCTCCGCTCGGCTGGCACCGGCGGTCGAGTTCGGTCAGCGGCGGTGGAGGTCGGTGGCCTCGAGGGGGATGAGGTGGCGCCCGATGCGCAGGGTGACTCGCCACCCGTCGCCGGCGGCGGCGTAGTCGGCGCGTTTGGTGACCCAGTCGCGTTCGATGGATGAGGGGGAGACCACTTCGACCGCGAGCAGCACCTGCTCGGCCTCGACGTAGGGGCGTGCCTCATCCACGTCGAGGTGGGTGACCTGCAGGTCGGGTTGGCGAACGGTGTCGACCCCCGCAGGTCGAGGGAGTCGCACGCCATGGTGGGGGAGCAACAGGTGCTCCGGCTTCACGATGGGGCTGAGGATGTCGTAGAGCGCCATGGCCATGATGGCGTTGCGGGTGGCTTCGGAGGGGGCCATGGTCGGTCGGGATGCCGTCGACGAGCTCGTAGCAATCGTCGCGGTCTCCCCAGGTGTCGAGCCATTCCTCGACGCTGAGCGGTCGGATGGGCGCAGCGATACTCATGCGGCTCCTCCTCTCCATCGGTTCAGTGTGCCGCGCGCCTCCGGCCTTCGGAAGCGGACGACCAGAAGAGCCTAGGGATCAACCGACCCGCCTGCCGGGCACCCACCCCACCCTGTGGATGAGTCAGCCGAGCAGGAGAGCGTTCAAGACTGCGCTGCGGTCGTGATCCCTGCCGTCGTGGCCTGGGGTGTTCCCCAGAGGGGAACGGGCATGGCCGGGGTCACGTCGCGCGGGGCACTCTCGGTCAACCACACGCAAGGAGGAGCGCATGACTCCCTTCATGATCCGGGTGGCCGAGGTCATCGACGACCCGGCGCCGCGGGAGGATTGGCCGGACCTGGCCCTCGACCCCGCCGTCGAACGGGACATCGGCACCGGCACCGACCGTCAGATCGCCATCCGCTCCTACGCCGAACAGTTGGTCTGCGAAGCCAACGCCGTCATCGGCGACGAAGCCGACCACCTGTCCCTCGACGACGAGGTCGGCCGCGACATGCTCGCGTTCAACATCCGCTACCGCGGCCGCGCCGTCCGCATCTCGCTGCTCTACGCCGAACACCGCGCCTACGGCCAGATCGTCGGCGACGGCATCGAGGACACCGAACCCCGCGAACTCTCCGGCCCCGAAGCCGTCGACGACCTCGTCGTCCTCCTCATCCTCGAATCCTCGGTGACCCACTGAGCACCCTGACCCGTTTCCACCAGGAAGGCACAACGCTGTGCAATACGAGTTGAAGACCCAGGTCATCGAACCTCGGCGCAAGACCTTCACCCACCTCGTCGAGCGCTACGGCGACCGGCCAGCCTCCCGGTACGAGGAAGGCACGGTGGGGCTGCAGGCCACCGCGAACTTCCACTACCGCCCCACGTGGGCGCCCGACAAGGAGCTGTACGACCCGGCCTACAGCCGCTTCGTCCTGGCCGACCCCTACAGCTTCCTCGACCCGCGGCAGTACTACTACACCCCCTACGTGACGGCGCGCAGCGCCCTGCACGACGCCTTCGGCAAGACCCTCGACTACCTCGACGGGCGCGACCTGTTCGCGAAGCTGCCGCAGGAATGGAAGGCTGTCGTCGCCGAAGTGTTCGTGCCGCTGCGCCACTACGAATCGGGTGCGCAACTGCTGTTCTCCGGTGCTGCGCGCTTCGGATACGGCGCCACCATCACGCAATGCTGCGCCTACGCCGCGTTCGACCGGGTAGGCCTCGCTCAGCTCATCTCGCGCGCCGGCATCAGCAGCGGCGGCGGCACCGCCGACCTGCTCGGCGAAGCCAAGGCGACCTGGACCGACGCCGAACACATGCAGGGTCTGCGCCGCTACGTCGAAGAGATCATGGTCGAGGACGACTGGGCCGACACGGTCATCGCCCTCGACATCACC